>NZ_JBFBBS010000013.1:0-167103 GCF_040682835.1 Streptomyces sp. NPDC051104
GCCTGGATGGAACCAGAAGCCACGGGCCCGGCATTCTCGAACGGCTCGCCTCTGTGCCCGATCTGGCGAACCGTCCTTACCCACGGATTAGGAGATGTGGAACTTCCGCCCGATCAGCGTGCGTACTCGGGCGGCGGTCCACACCTGGTCGTCCGCCCAGCCGTGCGCGGCAGGCCCCTCGTCCAGCCACATCGCGAGCTTGGCCTGCAGGTGAGGGCCGAGCCGGCAGTCGTAGCCGGAGGGGCCTCTGGAACGCAGCGCCTCGCGTCCGCCCGTCCTCCAGGCACGGCGCCACTGGTAGACCGACTTCTCACTCACCCGTAACTCCCGGGCGATGCACGGGACTTCCGCGCACTCCTCGAAGAGGTCAACGGCCCGCATCCGTACCTCTTCCCGACGCCTGCGCTGCTCGGCGGTCAGCCCGCCCCCATCCGGATACCGCATGCCTCCGGCGTACCAGCCCGGACGGACCGCGTCACCGGTCCCGACACAGATCCAGACCCCGAAACGCCGAAATCAGTAAGACGTCGTCTCATTTCGAGTTCTGGGTAATCTGCACCGTGTTGTGATGGACGAGCGCATGGTGCCGGACGGGTTGTGGGAGCTGTTCCAGCGGGTGGTCCCACCCGCTCCATCACGGCCGCAGGGCGGTGGCCGGCGCCGGTACGGGGATCGCGAGGTGCTGGCCGCAATTATCTTCGTGGCCACGACGGGCTGCACCTGGCGGCAGCTGCCGCCGGTCTTCGGTCCCTCGGGGCCGACCGCGCACCGGCGCTTCACCGAGTGGACCGCCGCCCGGGTCTGGGCGAAGCTACACCGCCTCATCCTCGACGAGCTGGGCTCGCGCGGAGAGCTGGACTGGTCGCGCTGCGCCATCGACTCGGTGAACATGCGGGCCTTGAAAGGGGGACCTGACAGGTCCGAATCCTGTCGACCGGGGCAAGAAGGGTTCGAAAATCCACTTGATCACCGAGCGGACCGGTTTACCCCTCTCGGTCGGGATCTCTGGAGCGAACCTGCACGACAGTCAGGCATTCGAGCCGCTCGTGCGCGGCATCCCGCCGATCCGCTCTCGCCGCGGCCCGCGCAGACGACGGCCCGCGAAGCTGCACGCGGACAAGGGTTACGACTACGACCACCTGTGTCGGCGTACGATCTGTAGTGCAGAGGTATGTACGGGCTGATGTACAGAGTTTGAGATCGTGTCAGCTGACGGCGGTGATGCCGCCTTCGATGGCGGTGAGGCGGTTCTTCAGTCGGTAGCTGGCGCCGTTGATGGCGAGGATTTCGCAGTGGTGGAGGAGGCGGTCGATGATGGCGGTGGCCAGGACGTCGTCACGGAAGACCTGGCCCCACTCGCTGAAACTCTTGTTCGAGGTCAGCAAGGTGGAGCCTTTTTCGTAGCGCTTGGAGAGCATCTGGAAGACGAGGTTCGCCTCGTTGCGTTCCAGGGGCAGGTAGCCGACCTCGTCCACCACGAGCACGTTCGGCCGCAGGTAGGTGCGGAGTTTGCTGGCCAGGCGGCCGATGGAGTCGGCGGCTTTGAGTTGGCGGACCATGTCGTCGAGGGTCGTGAAGTAGATCGTGTAGCCGGCCCGGCAGGCGGCGACCGCCAGGGCGACCGTGAGGTGTGTTTTTCCTACTCCGGGCGGGCCCAGCAGGGCAACGTTGGCCTTGGCCTCGACGAACGCGAGGGTGGCCAGGTCCTTGACTTTCCTGGGGTCGAGGTCGGGCTGGTAGGAGAAGTCGTACTCCTCGATCGTCTTGTAGTGCGGCAGCCGGGACAGTCGCAGGGCATGGCGGAAGCGGCGCTCTTCACGGACGGCGAGTTCTTCTTCCAGGACCAGATCGAGGAAGTCCAGGTAGGCCATCTGGCCGGCGTCGGCCCGGTGGACGTGCTCGGCCAGCGACTGGGTCAGGTGGGGCAGGCCGAGTTTGGTGGCGGTGGCGCGGATCCGGGCGGTGACCAGCTCGCTCAACGCATGTCCTTGGGGTCGGTGGAGGCGGCGGTGAAGGGGCGGGTGCCGGTGATCTGGTCGTAGAGCGCCAGCGGCCGGGTGCCGACGTGGACGTGCGCGGCCCGGGCCCGGGTCAGCAGGGAGACAAGCCCGCCGGGCTCGGTGCCGGTGCGGGCCGGCCTGGTCGCGGGGGTGCCGGGATCGGTGGTGGTGGCGCGGGTGTGTCCGTCGGGCAGGCCCTGCCAGTGGGACTGGTCGACGATGCGGGCGCCGCGTCCGACCGCGCGGGGGTGGACGGCCAACAGCGTGATGCCCTGGGCGTCGGGCACGGTGGAGTGCAGTGCGACGGTGGCGGCCGAGGCCCTGACCTCGACCAGCTGGCGGTGGCGAACCTTGACTGCGGGCACCGAATAGAGGTTGGCGTCGAAGGCGACCAGGCAGTCCTTGGCCACGTGCCGCAGAAACCTGTCGGCGACGATGTAGGGGCGGGCGGGCACCGGCCGCAGCGCGGCGTGGTCCCGCCTGGCCCGCACGCCGATCACTTCGCCGTGGGTGCGGTGGGTGCGGGCCCGGCGCTGGGGGACCCAGGCCATGAACGCCCCGTCCAGGTCGTCCAGGCCGGAGAAGGCCCGGCCGGCCAGCACGTGATCACGGACGATGGTCACCTGGCGTTCGACCCGGCCCTTGCCGGTGGGCCGGTAGGTGGCCAGCACGTCGATGTCGAAGTCGTAGTGCCCGGCGAACGCGACGGCCTCCGGATGCAGGGGGACCGCTTCACCAGGGGCGACATGGCGGCGGACCACGGTCTTGGTCCGGTCGTAGACGATCACGCCGGGCACCCCGCCGTAATGCGCGAACGCCCGGCGGTGGCATTCCCAGAACGCCGCCAGGTTCTGGCTGGTGGTGAAGCAGCAGAACGGATCCCGGGAGTAGGACAGGACCATATGGAAGGAGTAGACCTTCGGGATCCCGACATGGGCCAGGATGCCGCCCTCGTCACCCCAGTCGACCTGGGCCTGGGCGCCGGGCACCACCTCGAAGCGGCGGTGCAGCTTCGCCAGCTCCCGCGGGGTGTATCCCAGTTCCTCCGCGATCCTGGGGCGGGCTTGCTGCACGTACATCTTGACGCGCTGGTAGTGGTGCGGGAAGTCGTACTGCTCGACGAGACGCTCATGGATCACCGCGGCCTTCAGCAGCACCTCGGCTCGCAGCCAGGCGTCGATCACATGCGCCCACGGCTTGATCACCTGGTTGCCCAGATCCGACCGCGGCGCCGGAGCCGGAGGCTCAGGAGGCCCGTCGCTCTCCAGGTACTTCTTGACCGTGCGCCAGTTCAGGCCGGTCTCCCGGGCGATCTCCGAGATGCTCGCGCCCGCCTCATGCAGAGCCCGGAAACGCCGCAGTTCCAGCCACCGCTCCGGTTCCAGCAACATGCCCCGAGCCTCCCGCATCGCCGCACAACGTCAGCGACAGACTCCTCTCACCGCACCGGCCCCCAGCCCGACACGCCAGACCACCTCTGCACATCAACCCGTACGCACCTCTGCACCAGAGCCCGTACGCCGACAACCTGCGCCGATGGCTGCGCAAGCGAGCCATCCGGCACCGCATCGCCCGCAAGGGCGTCGAGTCCTCCACCCGGCTGGGTCGGCACCGCTGGACGATCGAGCGCACGATGTCCTGGCTGGCCGGCTGCCGCCGTTCGCACCGCCGCTACGAACGCAAGGCCGAGCACTTCCTGGCCTTCACCGCCATCGCCTGCAGCCTCATCTGCTACCGCAGACTCACCAAATGAGACGACGTCTAAGAGCGAGCGAGTGCTGAGCGACGAAACCAGGTCGACGTGGGTCAGTGCGGTACCCGATCACTCGTTCATGCCGCTGAAAGAGACCTTTGCCCGAGTCGATGCAGACCTGTCCGCCGGCCGGGTTCCCGTCGCGCGCCATCGCCTGCGCGGTCTCATCTCGCCCTTCCCGCACGACCTGACGCTCCACCGTCGTCTGGCCGAGGTGTACCGGCTCTACGGCGACGCCGCCGAGGCTGGACGCTGGATGTACCTCGAAGAGGACCCCGGAACGCCGACGAGACCGCTGCCTTCGAGGCGCGGTACGGGTCTCCCGGGTGGCGGATGAAGGCCCTCGCTTGGCAGGGCCCCGAGGCGAAGGCCGCCACCGCTTTCGTGGAAGGGCAACTGGTCGCGGTGCGAACCGCCCGCGCCGAGGAGTTGGGGCACCCCGTCGACTGGGACGACCCCGCCTCCTACCGGGACCAGAGGCCATTCACCCAGATCGCGAAGAACACAAGGGCCGCCACCAGGCAGCCGACGCCGCCAGCAGCCCTCTTCGACTGACTCAGGTCACCGGGGCTCGTGAGGAGAGCCGCTCAAGGTTCGGTGAGACCGTCCGGAACTGCCGTGAACGGGACACCGGTGACGACTAAAAAGATCTCGCGGTGTCTCGAGTGATCACGGCTTCGGAGCTGTCCTGGATAGCCCCCTTCACCGGGCTGAGCCCTCGCCTGTTCGGCAAGCTGGTGACCGAACTGCGGCGCGAGAGTGTTGATGCGGTCCGGAGGGGCCGGCCGTGGAGCCTCTCATTGGAGGATCGGGTTCTGCTGGTCGCAGCGTACTGGCACACACGAACTTGACGATGTGCCAGCCAACCCCGATCTTCCGGGTGCCCAAGTCGGCAGCGGACCGCACTATCGACCACCTCGGGCCGATGCTCGCGCTCCAACCCCGCAAGCGGTTCGCCAAAGACACCGTGCTCATAGTGGACGGCACCCTGGTCCCTACCCGGGACCAGGCGGTGGCGGAGCAGTCCAAGAACTACCGATACTCGACCAACCACCAGGTCGTCATCGATGCCGACACCCTGGTCGTCGTGGTCGGCCAGCCCTTGCCCGGCAACCGCAACGACTGCAAGGCATGGGAGGAATCCGACGTCAAAGCAGCCGTCGGCAGAACACTGACGATCGCCGACGGCGGCTATCTCGGCACCGGGCTCGTCATGCTCCACCGCCGACGCAAGGGCGAAGACCTTCCGGACTGGAAGGGAAGCACACAACAAGTCCCACAAGCAGGTCCGCGCCCGCGTTGAGCACGTCTTCGCGCACATGAAGACCTGGAAGATCCTTCGCGACTGCCGCATCAAAGGTGACGGTAGTCCACCACGCCATGCTGGGCATCGCCCGGATGCACAACGGCCAACGACTCCCGTTGCAGCTCGGAGATCATTGCGGGACAGCTCTAGGTCAGCTTTTCCGCGTCGATACGGGAGAAGACGAGATCACACTCGTCGGTGACGGGCTTCCGCCAGCGAATGGGCACCGTGGGACGGGCCAGGGCCGACGGATAGCTGTGGGGGTTGTAGTCGTTGTGGATGCGGTAGATGTGGAAGCCGTGCCGCACAAGTGGAGAGATGACGTCCTCCACCGAGTCGCCCTGCCTGGCCAGCCGTTCCGGGCTTACCTCGATGACCAGTTCTGCGTCGGCCGAGAGACGGTCGAGCGCGGGGGTGAGCCCGCGGATGACTGCTGCCTCGGCTCCTTCTACATCGATCTTGATGAGGCGCGATCGACGTAGCTCGCCCTCGGTAAGGATCTCCGGCAGGGTCTGCGCGGTCATCTCGAAGGCCAACTCCGTGGTCGTGCCCGGGCGAACTGCGGTCGTCGCTCCGAGGTTCGTGGGATCCGCCACGTAGAAGGCCAGGCGTTCGGCGCCGTCGGACACGGCGGTGTTCGCACTGCGGACGTTGTCGCAGTTGTTGGCCTTCAGGTTTCCTTTCAGGACCTCGTGGAAACGAGGAGATGCCTCGATGGAAACGACCTGGCCGCGGGGGCCGACCTGGTGAGAGGCGAGCACGCTGAAGTAGCCGATGTTGGCGCCGACGTCCACAAAAGTGTCTCCGGGCCTCAGCCGTCCCTGCATCCAGTGCGTCAGGTGCGGTTCCCAGACGCCGAACAGGTAGAGGTAGCGCTGAATCAGATCGTGGGTGTCCACGGTGAATACCGCGCCGAACCTGGTCCGGGTGGTGCCGGTGATCGGACGGAGCCTGAAGTCTCTGTTGAGCAGCCTCACCATCGTTGTGCTCAGCCACTGCGGGGTAAGGCGGTGTTGTCTGGCCGCACTATGTCCGTACCGCACGTACGAGTGCAAGAGGCGGCGTCCTTGAGGCGGAATAGGGGGAATCACGCGCGCGGGCTCCTGGAATAGGAATGGTAGGGGGCCTGGAGGGGAGGGAGGTCGGAAGGTTTGCATAAGAGATGGCATCGTCGGTTCAACTATTTTTGTGGCCTGTCGTGACGCTTTCCACCGTGAAACACCCGTAGGTCGCTGCCGGGTAAGCTTGGAGCAAGGGTTGGTGCTTCAATGGCCTTCCAGGCGGCAATGCCTCAGGCTCTGCGGAAGACCCTTCGGAAACACGGAACATTCACGCAGACCGCGTGCGCAACCACGGATGCGATCACCGGGCCGATCGGGCCGAACGTCCAAGCCAGGGGAACCGAAAGCCCAATACTGATCACCGCCATGAGCACACACCGCGCTGCCAGGAACCGCAGGTCCACCGGATGGGTCAACCACATCCCCACCGGGCTGACAACGGATTGCACCAGGAGCAGTGCGGCAAACGCCGTCATGAGACCGGTACTCGCGGTCGCATGTGCATGGGTCATCCAGCTCGTGACCGAAGGGCCGGCGGTCACCAGGCCCACGCCGAGTAGCAGAGCACCTGCGCCGAACCAGAGGGAGATCCTCGCCAGTTCCGTTCGTGGTACCCGCGCGCTGTCGCGCCGCTGCCGTACGAACAGGTTCCACAACGGCACCACTGCGGCGTTGACAAGAGTCGAGGCGGGTGCGTACAGCTGGGCCCCAGCGGAGTAGACGGCGACGGCCGTCGGGTTGGTGGCATGGCTGAGGACGAGTCGGTCCGTGCCGTAGGTGACGGCCGCGGCCACGTTGATCACTGTCATAGGGCCGGCCAGATGGACGATGCGTGTGACGGGCCGCCCTTGCCGGAGGCTGGTCACGACAATGCGCAACATTGGCATTCTCAGCGTTCGCCCGGCGATGAGCAGGCCGGCAAGGCCTGCGGCGCACTGCCCGAACAGCGCTGCCGAGACGAAGCAGAAGACAGGGGCACCGAGAGCGGCCAGGGGCAGGAAGAGGCACAGCGCCAGGACGTTGCCGCCCGCCTGCAGGAGCACGGTCACGTGTGCGCGGCGGATGGCGAGGAGGGCAACACTGCCGAGAGAGAGCGGCATGCTGCAGCCGATGAACACGGCTGCTATGGCAACGCACGCCTCGGCACCAGGGGTCGAGGCGGTGCCCAGCAAAACTGTGTGCGCGCCGGTGCCGACCAGCGCCAGACCACCGCTGGTGATAAGCATGCCCGCGCAGGTCAGAACCCGCGCACCCGAGGCGATGGTGCATTCGATGCGCTCGCAGTCGCCCCGTCTTCCCCTACCACCTTCGACCGCATCGACGAGCGCTGCTCCGACGCCCAGGTCACCGATGGGAAGAAGCGTGGGCAAGGTCACGATGAGGGCGAAGAGCGCGAAGTCGGAAACCCCTAGTGCACCCACGACGATATGGCCCGAGTAGAGGGCGGCGAAGCCCGAGACGGGCAATGCAACGGCCTTGGCGAGCACAGAGGGAAGGGACGCCCGCAGCAGCAGAGACGCCTCGAGATCGTCCTCCTTGCCGTGAGGTGCCGATGTGTCGGGAGGTACCGACTGCCGAGCCAATGACACCAATGAGGTTCCCTTTCCTTCACTCACCGCAGTTCACAATGCCGCCCCAATGGCGGATTCAGGCCGACGCCTCCTCAGCTGGGATCGATATTATCCGCGGCAGTGGACCAAGTGCGGTAGCGGCGCAGAACAAGCACCGTTTGAACGGGCCTATTGGCCACGGTCGTGATATTTCCATAGAAGGTTATTTTGGGTCAAGCTCGAAAAGTTGAGCGCGGCGGCGTGTCGAATGCCGTTCCCGGCGTAATGGTCAGATCATTTCTGTATGCGAACACAGAGAAGTGGCAATCGATGCCGGATTGTCGCCGTCGAACCGAATTCGCGAGTGCTGTTGCGGATGTGCTCTGGAGCTGTTCTATGCACAGTGTCCTGATCGCGGTACCGACTGTGGGGACGCGCCCATTGTCGTCGCTGCTGGCCGAGCTGTCCCGACAGGCAGCCGAGGTGCGTCCTCGATATGCGGCCGAAGTCGTACTCCTGGACAACTCGGCCGACGGCATCGTACGCCTGGACAACTCGTCCGACGGCTTTGTCCCTGGAAGAGAGGCCGCCGCTACCCATGGCGCCCATTACCGACGAGTGTCCCGTCGCGGATACTCCCAGGTTCGCAACGCTGCCTTGGACATGGCCTATGAGTATGACGTCCTCATCTTCATCGACGACGACGAAGTTCCTCTCGCCGGTTGGATGCAGGCCCATCTTCAAGGGGCCGAACGTTACGGTGCCGACGTGGTCTATGGACCCATCCGTGCCGTTGTTCCGCCGGGCTCTCCACGCTGGCTCGCCGACGGCGCCACGCTGCGCCCCGCAAAGATCCCGCCCGACGGACCCATGCGTCGGGCGGTACCCGTGACGGCCAATACTCTGCTGCGTATGGCCACGGTGAAGAAAATGGGGCTCCGCTTCGAGGAGGACTTCGATCTCTTCGGTGGAGAGGACATCGTGTTCTTCTCCAGAATGGCCGCTGCCGGGGCGAGTATCGTGGCGATCGGTGCGGCCCGCGTCATCGAGTTTCAGGACCCGGACCGACTCACGCTGAGGGGTCTGATGAGGCGAGAGTACCGTTTTGGGGTCGCTACCGTCTCGGTAGAGAGGGCACTTGGGAGAAAGTGGGGGTATCTCATCGTACGACGGTCGGCGAAGATGGCGCGGGGTATCGCTCGTATCATCAGCGGCGTAACAGCGTTCAGTCCTTCGACAGTGGCCCTGGGAGTCAAGGACGTGGCATTCGCGTGGGGATGGTGCACCACGTTGCTGTACTCCTCCCTCCCCTAGTCGGTCCCACGACCGCGATTATGGGTACAACGCCTGCATGATGGGCGGCGCGCCCTTTGCCGGAAGTGCGGCATCCTTGCCCGCATAGGCTTGGTTTATGGGATTCAACACCTGAGTTCAATAGAAATCGCAGCAGCTCAGTGCGCGCCCCTGCCCGTCAGCACCGCTGACACCGTGCGGGCGAGGATCGCCAGGTCCAGGCGCAGAGAACAATGCCGCACGTAATGGAGGTCCAAGCGGACCATGTCCTCCCAGGTCAGATCGGAGCGCCCACTTACCTGCCACAGACCGGTGAGGCCCGGCAATACTGACAGCCGGTTGCGGGCCGGGCCGGTGTAGTCGGAGTCGGCGAGCGGCAGCGGGCGTGGCCCGACCAAGGACATGTCGCCTCGGAACACGTTGACGAGCTGGGGAAGTTCATCGAGCGACATACGACGGAGCAGGCGGCCAACCGGAGTGACCCGCGGATCGTCGCGGAGCTTGAAGAGGTGGCCGTTCGCTTCGTTGCGGGCCGTGAGCGCGGCTCGTTCCGCATCTGCTCCGGCACGCATGGTCCGGAACTTCAGCATCTCGAAAGGGCGCCCGTCGCGTCCCGCCCGTACTTGGCGAAAGAGTACACCTCCGGGCGAAGTGGCGGCCACCATAAGGCAGATAACCAACGTCAGTGGGGCTGTCAGCAGCATCAGAATCAGGCTGCCGACCACGTCGACGACTCGCTTGGTCAGCATCGCAGGCGCATCCGTTCGCGGGAAAGTGACAACACTCGATAGCGAAAGGTTCTTTTTGTGCCAGGACTCTCTCATGATGCTGAATGTGGATCTGCGCGCCACGCGCGGCCGAAGAAACAAGGTGCTCCAAGAGGTCGAAAGGTGGTTGGTATGCGTGTCCTTGTAACAGGTGGTGCAGGGTTCATCGGCTCCCATTTGTGCGGGCGGCTGCTGGAGATCGGTTGCGACCACGTACTCTGCGTCGACAATTTCCTTACCGGAAGTCCGGAGAACGTCGCGCATCTGACAGGGCATCCGAGGTTCCAGCTGGTCTCCGCAGACGTGGTGCACGGCATCGCGGTTGAGAGCACCGTCGACGCGGTGTTGCACTTCGCCTCACCAGCATCTCCGGCCGACTATCTGCGGCACCCGCTGGCAACGTTGCGCGTCGGAGCCGAAGGGACTCGCCACGCCCTCGACCTGGCGGTGGCACAAGGTGCCCGTTTCGTACTGGCGTCCACCTCCGAGACGTACGGCGACCCAAAGGTCCATCCGCAGACGGAGTCGTACTGGGGCAACGTAAATCCGGTGGGGCCACGGAGCTGTTACGACGAGGCTAAGCGGTACGCGGAGGCTCTGACCATGGCGTACCGGCGTTCGCGGGGTGCGGACGCTGGAATCGTGCGGATCTTCAACACCTTCGGCCCACGAATGCGCCCGGGTGATGGCCGAGTCATTCCCACCCTGATCCGACAGGCGCTGGAGGGCGCTCCTATGACAGTTACCGGAGATGGCTCACAGACCCGGTCGCTGTGCTATGTCGATGACTTGGTCGACGGCGTGCTGCGGATGCTCGGTGCGTCCATTGGCGGTCCGGTTAACCTCGGCAATCCCCATGAGGTGACCATGCTGGAACTCGCTCACTGGATCCGACGGCTCACCGGATCGCGCTCCGAGATTGTCCTGGTTCCGCTGCCCGCGGACGACCCCAAACGGCGTCGTCCCGACATCGCGCTGGCGCGGGTCGAGTTGGGCTGGCAGCCGCAGACTCCGGTAGAGGACGGCCTGCTGCGGACGATCGAGTGGTTCACCAACCGGACTAACGGGCCGAGCATGTTGGCTGAAGTGCCCGCCCCTGCCTCTCGTGCGTCAGAGCTGGCGGTTCAGTAGGCGATAGCCAACGCCAAACACTGTACTGGGCACCTGGGGCGTAGACAGACGGCCGGACCTGGCTGATCCTCTTGGGACTGGCAGTGCACGCAGGTGCACCGGCTGGTGGAGAGGCCCGGTGGGGAACGCGAGCTGGCTGTGACCGGAAAGCCGCGTTCATCAGAGAGCCGACCGATGCTGTGGCGTCTGCCTCGGTACTCCAACACATCTCCGACTGCCTGGACACGGTTGATCGACTGACGGCAGACCGGCTCCGGGCGGGTCGTTCCTCACCTTCCCGGATCCGCTCTGGTATCCGCGTCGCTGGAAAGTTTCGCTTGGTGTCGATCGAGGCGCCTAACGGGAACGTCGTGAGGATCCTGGAGCAATTCGAGGGCGTCCCACTGCAGGAGCTCATGCCGGCCTGTCGGCGGACGCAGAGATGGACTCAAGGGTTCGGCTACGCGAGGACGAAAGAGAAGCATGACAACGGCTGCAGATTCCCGAATCACAGTGGCGATGGCGTTCGTACGTATGGCGCGGGCCGAGAGTATGCAGTGCAGGGGGCGGGTGGGAGAGGAACCGGCGCTGTCGTATTACCGCTGTATGGTGTCGGCGTACGGCTCGGTGCGACGCTGGAACCCCGAGGCTGAGCTCGCGTTGGTGACGGCGGAGTCGTTGCCCGAGCCGTATGCGGGGCAGTTGACGCGGATCGGCGTCGAGACGGTGATCGCACCGTTCGCGCACCGCCCACCGCAAGGCTTCGGCAATGGCTGGGCCAGTTCGCTGTATCACCTGGACGCCATGGAGGCCCTCCGGACGCGAGGCGGTACGCAGGTGTTCATCGAGCCGGACCTGCTCTGTGTGCGGCCGCTGGACGCGATGCTCGCCACGGTCGGCGACCGGGTGGGGGCGCACTTCGAGCGGGCCGTCATGCGACCGGACGGCCAGGGCTGGGACCGTTACCGGCGCCTCTGCCGGGAGATGTACGCCGAACTAGGCGAGCCCACGGCCGAGCACCAGCCGTACCTGGGTGCGTGCTACGTCGTACCAGATCGCTGGAGTCCTGTGCTCCTGCAGCGGATCGACCGTGCGTGGAGATTGTCCATGGACCGGTTCCGCCGGGGTGAGGCGGGATTCTCCACGGACGAGCAGTTCATGAACTATGCGCTGCAGGGGGTGCCGGTGGTGGAGATGAGCGGCCACACCCGGGTGGTCTCCACGGTCCCCTGGCAGCGCTGTCCGGAGCGACAGGAGATCCTTCCGGAGCTGACTCTCTGGAATCTCATGTTCGAGAAGGACCGGGGATTCCAGCGGATGTACCGGTACGCGACGGACCCTGCGTCGTGGTTCTGGACTGCGCCCCCAGAGGAGTTCCGCGAGCGCGCCGCGGCGATCATGTCAGTCAGGCGGCCACACATCGGGAGTGCCCTTGCCGCGGCTGCGGCACCGTTCCTCCGCGACATCATGGACGAACGTCTCCGGTCGCGGCTCCGAGCGGGCTGCGGGAGGCTGCTGCAACTCAAAGCGATGGTCGGACCGCAGTGAGGCACCTCCCACCGTGGTCCTTTCACTCCGCCCGCCCGCCCGCCCGGACCGTGGCCGGAGCGCTCATGCCCATCGCGGTCAACGGCCGTCGGAGGCTTCGGCGCGGGGGCCGAAACCCGCGGTGAGACGTCTGGTCCCGGCCCTCTGGCTCTGCTGCTCGTTGGAAGGAGCTGAGCGGACCCTGCGGTCGGATGGTACGCGCGGTGACGGCCCTTCGGCGGCGGACAACCGCTCGGGTGCGGCGGTTGCCCGGCTCAGTAGCTGCACGGCCCCGCAGGCTTCACCACGGCCCGCAGCGGCGTCACCAGGGCCTGGCGCAGAATCGTCGGCGCGCGGTCGGCCTCGGGCTCTCGCAGGTGCAGTACCAGGGTGCGGCTGGACTGCCTGGGCAGTTCCAGGTCGAGGGTGTACACCGGGTGGCCGCGTTCGACGCCGGGGATCAGTTCGACCGGGTGGCCGTCCAGAGTCGCCCGTGTCAGGTGCGCTCCCTTGCCGGCGTAGTAGGACACCATCAGCCGGTTGTCTCCGGGGCGGGTGCGGTAGGGCGGAGCGTCCACCCGTTGGGTGACGTAATAAGGGAGGCCCGAGGCCGGCGCCCTGTTGGTGAGCGTCACCGTCACGGTGACCGATCGGCCGGTGTTCGTACAGGCGCCCGGTGCCCAGACCAGGCTCCGGTCGAGGTAGTAGTCCAGCTTGGTGCCGGCCGCGTTGTTGACGACGAGCCCTGCGAAGGGGCCGGGCCCCTCGGGGAGTGCGCCTCCGAACGGCCGTGACTCCAGCTGGCGCTGTTCGTCCGGGTGCGCGCTCCACACCTGCAGACGGCCTTCCCGCTGCACGTCGTGAACGGCACGGAGAAGGGCGGGGAGCAGATGCGGGTCGTCCGCCGCCTTCATCAGCTGTTCTGCGGCGGCGCGGGCGGCCTCGACGAAGAACGCCTTACGACTGGTGACGTCGTCGTACTTCGCGTAGCTGGTCCGCTCGGTGAGGTCCACCGCGTTGTCGGCGGTGATCGCAGTGCCGTCGGACATGCGGGCGGGCCCGGTGGCGCGGAGGAGAAGGCCCAGCGTCGCGGGGTCGATGGCGAACGCGCCGTCCAGGCGCCGGCCGGTGTGCTTGTGCCAGACCGCGGTCCAGATGCGGGCAGCGTACGGGAAGTGCGGGCTCAGGTTGGAGTTCTCCCAGACACTGGCCGGTTCGTTGTTCCCGTACTGGTCCGAGAACTCGGCTCCGAGGTTCACGTCGGCGGGGATGCCGTCCAGCTCACGGTCGTTGCCGAAGTGCTCGAAGGACAGGAGGCCCCGGTCTGCCTTCAGCACGGCGAAGGCTCCCGGGAGGCCGCCGGTGCCGCGTGCCTCGGCCGTGTTCTGGAAGGAGAGGAAGTAGTGCCGCGGTCCGTGCGCCCCGAGCATCGACGGCACCACCCGAGCCGCGACGGCGACATCGCGCATCTGCGGGACGAGACGGTCGAGCTGCTGCGCCAGCTGCTCGCGGGCCCGGTCTGCCGCCGGCAGCCAGGTGGAGTGGGGAAGGCGGCGGGCGTCGTCCCGCACCTTGGCCGCGACGTGCGCGGCTTGCTCGACCGCGGGCGCCTGGCTCTCCAGTTCCGTGAGAGCACGCGGGATGCCGCCCGCGTGAGCGCCCGCCGTGAGCCGGGGGACGGCCCGCACCAGCGGCGGAAGCACGTCCCCGGCCAGGTTGTCCGCGGCCTGCGCGGTGCCGCGCACGTTCTGGAGGGGGCCGCCGAGGAAGGGCAGCTGGGCGGCGGTGTACCAGGCCGGTCCCGTCGTGAGGTGGTGTGCGCGCGAGGCGTGTGCGGCTGCGGAACGCAGCAGCCGTTCCTGCGGAGATTCCGCCGAGGGACCTGCGGCGATGGCCGCGGTGGAGTGGGGCCCTGCCTCGGCGGTCGCGACCGATGCACGGAGTGCGTTCAGATCGTGTTGGACGGCGAGCAGCTCCGAGCGGGCGAGCCAGCCGGTGACACCGATCCAGGCGACCGCCGCCGTGGGAACAGCGGCGGCGATCAGCAGCACGTTCCTGATGAGAGGACCATGGACGCGCCGGCGTACCCGACGGGCGTCCCGGGTACGCCCGGGACGCCCGCGAAGTGCCATACGTACCTTGGGCTTGGGCACCGTCATGAGCTACGGCGACGGCGCGCCACCAGCATGGTTCCTGCGCCTGCTGCGACCAGCCCGGCTGCCACACCGCCCAGGGCCAGCTTCCTGTGGTCGTTACCGGTGTTCGCGAGGCGCTCCGACTTGCTCCCGTGGTGGCCTCGGTGCTCGTGGCGCTCCTGACCCCCCTTGCCATCGTCGTCCTGGTAGTCGTGGTCCCGGTACCCGTGGTCGTCGTGATCATGGTGCCCGCGGTGGTCGTGATGCGGCTTGTGCGGCTTCGGCGGGTACGGCGGGTACGGCGTCTTCGTCGGATGGGGCGGGTACGGCGTCCTGGTGGGATGCGGCGGGTGCGGGTGGTCCTGGGCGTGGGCGACCCCGAAGCCTGCCAGCGGTGCTGCGACGAGCGCAGCAACCGTGGCGGCTGAGGCCAGAACAGTTCGCCATCTCGGCGATGCGGCCATTTTCTCCACTCTTCTCGTCTCCTCGACTTGAGTCGGGTCAGGCGCGGTGTGGGCAGTGCTCGTGATCTAGATAAAGCAACGAATGGGAAATAAAGGGTGCAAATCGCCCCGTAGTGGGATACAAGTCACCGGATGGTGTAGTGCCAGTCCTATGCGGCACCCGTGTGACTCCGGCGGCGATCGGCCGGGGCGGCGGCGTGCGGCAATAGCTCCGCGCGGCGGCGTAGGCGGTGAAGCCGCACGTCAACGCCTTGATCGGCGGTGGGTCGGCAGGCCGTTGAGCTGGAGCGAAGAAGAGACTTGAGTCTGGTCGACTCAGCTCTGTTGACTCCGGCTGACCCGTCGTGCATCCTTGAGCCTGTTCCACTCAAGTCAGCTGGAGGATTCACCATGGCACGTGCGGTCGGCATCGACCTGGGCACGACTAACTCCGTTGTCAGCGTTCTGGAGGGCGGCGAGCCCACCGTCATCACCAACGCCGAGGGTGCCAGGACCACGCCGTCCGTCGTCGCCTTCGCCAAGAACGGCGAGGTGCTGGTCGGCGAGGTCGCCAAGCGCCAGGCGGTCACGAACGTGGACCGGACCATCCGCTCGGTGAAGCGCCACATGGGCACCGACTGGAAGATCTCGCTGGACGGCAAGGACTTCAACCCGCAGCAGATCTCCGCGTTCATCCTGCAGAAGCTGAAGCGGGACGCCGAGGCGTACCTGGGCGAGAAGGTGACCGACGCGGTCATCACCGTCCCGGCGTACTTCAACGACTCCGAGCGGCAGGCCACCAAGGAGGCCGGTGAGATCGCCGGTCTGAACGTGCTCCGTATCGTCAACGAGCCGACCGCCGCCGCCCTGGCCTACGGCCTCGACAAGGACGACCAGACGATCCTCGTCTTCGACCTCGGTGGCGGCACCTTCGACGTGTCCCTCCTGGAGATCGGCGACGGCGTCGTCGAGGTGAAGGCCACCAACGGTGACAACCACCTCGGTGGTGACGACTGGGACCAGCGCATCGTCGACTACCTGGTCAAGCAGTTCCAGTCCGGTCACGGCGTGGACCTGTCCAAGGACAAGATGGCTCTGCAGCGTCTGCGTGAGGCTGCCGAGAAGGCGAAGATCGAGCTGTCCTCCTCCACCGAGACCTCGATCAACCTGCCCTACATCACCGCCTCGGCCGAGGGCCCGCTGCACCTCGACGAGAAGCTGACCCGCGCCCAGTTCCAGCAGCTGACCGCGGACCTGCTGGAGCGGTGCAAGACGCCGTTCCACAACGTGATCAAGGACGCCGGCATCTCCATCAACGAGATCGACCACGTCGTCCTCGTCGGTGGCTCCACCCGTATGCCCGCCGTCGCCGAGCTCGTCAAGGAGCTGACCGGCGGCAAGGAGGCCAACAAGGGTGTGAACCCGGACGAGGTCGTCGCCATCGGCGCCTCGCTCCAGGCCGGTGTCCTCAAGGGCGAGGTCAAGGACGTCCTGCTCCTCGACGTCACCCCGCTGTCCCTCGGTATCGAGACCAAGGGCGGCATCATGACCAAGCTGATCGAGCGCAACACCACGATCCCGACCAAGCGGTCCGAGATCTTCACCACGGCCGAGGACAACCAGCCGTCCGTGCAGATCCAGGTCTACCAGGGCGAGCGCGAGATCGCGGCGTACAACAAGAAGCTCGGCATGTTCGAGCTGACCGGTCTGCCGCCGGCGCCGCGCGGCGTCCCGCAGATCGAGGTGTCCTTCGACATCGACGCCAACGGCATCATGCACGTCACGGCGAAGGACCTCGGCACCGGCAAGGAGCAGAAGATGACCGTCACCGGCGGTTCCTCGCTCCCGAAGGAAGAGGTCGACCGCATGCGCGAGGAGGCCGAGCGCTACGCGGAGGAGGACCACAAGCGCCGCGAGGCCGCCGAGGCCCGCAACCAGGGCGAGCAGCTCGTCTACCAGACCGAGAAGTTCCTCAAGGACAACGAGGACAAGGTCCCGGGCGAGATCAAGACCGAGGTCGAGGCCGCCGTCGCCGAGCTGAAGGAGAAGCTCAAGGGCGAGGACACGGCCGAGATCCGCTCCGCCACCGAGAAGGTCGCGGCCGTCTCGCAGAAGCTCGGCCAGGCCATGTACGCCGACGCCCAGGCCGCGCAGGCCGCCGCCGGCGGTGCCTCGGCCGGTGCCGGTGAGGCCAAGGCCGAGGACGACGTGGTGGACGCCGAGATCGTCGACGACGAGCGGAAGGACGGTGCCGCGTGACGGAGGAGACCCCGGGCTTCGAGGAGAAGCCCGACGTCCCCTCCGGCGCCACCCCTGATGACGCCGAGCCGCAGGCCGCCTCCCCCTCTTCGGAGGAGGCGGCGGCCCCGGCGGGGGACGCAAGCGACAACAACGCCGGTCTGGTGGCCCAGCTGGACCAGGCGCGCAAGGCGCTCGGCGAGCGCACGGCGGACCTTCAGCGCCTCCAGGCCGAGTTCCAGAACTACCGCCGCCGCGTCGAGCGCGACCGGATCGCGGTCAAGGAGATCGCCATCGCGAACCTCCTGACCGAGCTCCTACCCGTGCTCGACGACATCGGCCGCGCGCGGGAACACGGCGAACTGGTGGGCGGTTTCAAGTCCGTCGCCGAGTCGCTGGAGACCGTCGCGGCGAAGATGGGTCTGCAGCAGTTCGGCAAGGAGGGCGAGCCCTTCGACCCGACCATCCACGAGGCCCTGATGCACAGCTACGCGCCGGACGTCACCGAGACGACGTGCGTGGCGATTCTGCAACCCGGGTATCGCTTCGGCGAGCGCACCATCCGCCCCGCGCGGGTGGCCGTCGCCGAGCCGCAGCCGGGAGCGCAGACGGTCAAGGCCGAGGAGACCGGCGAGGCGGGGGACGACAAGGAGAACGGTGGCCCGGACGAGGGCTGACGTACACCACGAACGCGTAGGGAAGGAGGGACGTCGGGGATGAGCACCAAGGACTTCATCGAGAAGGACTACTACAAGGTCCTCGGCGTCCCCAAGGACGCCACCGAGGCCGAGATCAAGAAGGCGTACCGGAAGCTCGCCCGCGAGTTCCACCCGGACGCCAACAAGGGCAACGCCAAGGCGGAGGAACGTTTCAAGGAGATCTCCGAGGCGAACGACGTCCTCGGCGACCCCAAGAAGCGCAAGGAGTACGACGAGGCCCGCGCCCTGTTCGGCACCGGCGGCTTCCGTCCCGGCCCCGGGGCGGGCGGCTCGTTCAACTTCGACCTGGGCGACCTCTTCGGCGGCCAGGGTGGCGCCGGGGGCGGCTTCGGCGGCGGTCTCGGTGACGTCTTCGGGGGCCTGTTCAACCGTGGCGGCGGCGCGGGCACGCGCACGCAGCCCAGGCGCGGCCAGGACATCGAGTCCGAGGTCACGCTGAGCTTCATGGAGGCGGTGGACGGGGCGACCGTGCCGCTGCGCATGTCCTCGCAGTCACCGTGCAAGGCCTGTTCGGGCACCGGCGACAAGAACGGCACGCCGCGCGTGTGCCCGACCTGTGTCGGCACCGGGCAGGTGGCGCGCGGCTCGGGCGGCGGCTTCTCGCTGACCGACCCGTGCCCGGACTGCAAGGGCCGCGGGCTGATCGCGGAGCACCCGTGCGAGGTCTGCAAGGGCAGCGGCCGGGCCAAGTCGTCCCGGACGATGCAGGTGCGCATCCCGGCGGGCGTGTCCGACGGGCAGCGCATCCGGCTGCGCGGCAAGGGCGCGCCCGGCGAGCGGGGCGGCCCGGCCGGCGACCTGTACGTGGTCGTGCACGTCAATCCGCATCCCGTCTTCGGCCGCAAGGGCGACAACCTCACGGTCACCGTTCCGGTGACGTTCGCGGAGGCGGCGCTCGGCGCCGACGTCCGGGTGCCCACCCTCGGCGGGCCCCCGGTGACGCTGAAGCTGCCCCCCGGCACGCCGAACGGGCGTACGATGCGCGCCCGTGGAAAGGGCGCGGTCCGCAAGGACGGCACCTGCGGCGACCTGTTGGTCACCGTGGAGGTGAGTGTCCCGAAGGACGTGTCGGGGAAGGCTCGTGACGCGCTGGAGGCGTATCGCGAGGCAACCGCGAACGAGGACCCGCGGGCGGAGCTGTTCCAGGCCGCGAAGGGAGCATGACCAGATGGACGGCCGTCGACGCAACCCGTATGAGCTGACCGAGGACACCCCGGTCTACGTCATCTCGGTGGCGGCCCAGCTCTCCGGACTGCACCCGCAGACGCTGCGCCAGTACGACCGCCTGGGGCTCGTGTCCCCGGACCGCACCGCGGGGCGGGGCCGGCGCTACTCGGCCCGTGACATCGAGCTGCTCCGCCAGGTGCAGCAGTTGTCGCAGGACGAGGGCATCAACCTGGCCGGCATCAAGCGCATCATCGAACTGGAGAACCAGGTCGCCGCGCTCCAGTCCCGCGTCGCGGAGCTTCAGGACGCCCTCGACGGCGCCGCGGCGGCGATGCGCCAACGGGAGGCGGCCGTCCACGCGTCCTACCGCCGTGACCTGGTGCCGTATCAGGAGGTCCAGCAGACCAGCGCGCTGGTGGTGTGGCGGCCGAAGCGGCAGCAGGCGTCCGACTGAGGCGTGTTCGCGTGGGAAAGGGGCCCGGAGGATCCTCCGGGCCCCTTTCCCACGCTCGGGATGCTGCTCAGGGTGCCAGGACCGCCCAGTCCCCGCCGGCCGCCGACTCGGAGCCGTCGGCGGACAGGGCGGTCACCCAGTAGAAGTGCGTGGTGCCCTTGGCGGCACCGGTGTCCACGTAGGAGGTCGCCGTTGTGGTGGCCGCCAGCTTCTCGTACGCCTCGGCGTCAGGGTTCCAGCGGTAGACCTGGTAGCCGGTGGCGTCGGCCACGCTGTTCCAGCTCAGGTCGACGTTCCCGGTCGCGTCGGGGGTCGCCGTCAGCGAGACCGGCGAGTCCTCGGGCGTCGGCACGCTCGGCGTCATGTCGAGCTCGGTCGTGCTCACGATCTGGCCCGAACCACTCCACTCGTACGGGGAGTTCCAGGACTTGTCGTAGGCGTCGACGAGGAAGCAGCGCTCCACGCCGTCCGGGAGGGTGGTGTACGTGTACGAGGTGACGTCGGGCGCCAGCCACACCTCCTGGTGCGCGGAGCAGACGCTGTCCTCCCCGTCGCGCAGGACCTCGCCCGCGTAGACGAGGTACCGGAACAGGTCGGGCGCCGGGTTCGCGTCCCAGTGCAGCTCGAAGCCGTACTCGGTCGGGGTGGCGGTGAGCCCGGTGACGGCGGGCGGCGGTGTCTCGTCCCGGCGTCGGCCGCTGACGGCGGCGGACCGGGCGGACTCGTTGCCCGCCGCGTCGACGGCGGTCACGCGGTAGTGGTAGGCGACGCCCGTCTCGCCCGAGGCGTCCCGGTACGGGGGCTGGTCTGTGCTGCCGACCCTGCTGTACGTGCCATCCGCGCTCGCCGCCCGGTACACCCGGTACGAGGCCGCTTCGGCGAATCCACTCCAGCCGAGGCCCGGTCGGCCCGTCTCGGAGGAGTCGGTGACGGCGAGGCCCTGGGCCACGGAAGGCGCCGTCCGGTCGATCGTGGTGACGGCCTGGTCGGCGGTGCCCGTCGACTCGTTGCCGGCCTTGTCGTAGGCGCGGACCTGGTAGTAGTAGGTCGCGCCGGTGACCGGGAAGGTCGAGTCGGTGGAGGACGTGGAGGTGGTCGTGGCGAGCGGGGTGCTGCCGAAGGAGGCGCCCTTGAGGCGGCGGTAGACGCGGTAGCCCGCGAGGTCCATCTCTTGGGTCTTCGCCCAGGTGACTTTCGCCTTGCCGGTGGCGGGGGTCGTAGGAGACGGAAGTACGGGTCGGGGTCAGGGGTTTGACCTTGTCGACCGTGGCGGAGGTGCGGGGCGTTTAGGAGAACGCGACGTTCGCCGTCCCGGTCCAGTTGACGTAGTCGACGCGCAGGGTGTGCTTGCCGGACGGGATGGGGTCCAGCGGACGGAGAAGTTGTCCCTGGGCAGGCTCGAAGCGGGGGCGCCCGTGCCCCAGTTCTCGTTGACCGTGCTGTCGCAGTCGGTCTTCCTCGGGGTGCCCGAGAAGCCGGTGTTCGCGAAGAACTGCCGCTTGAACACCGGTGAGGTGCAGGTGGTCGCCGCGGAGGCGGGTGTGGTGACGGTGAGCAGGCCGCCCGCGGTGGCGAGCACGACGGCGGTGGCCGCCGCGGCGGTCGTGCGTCGTCCGGCTTGGTTCATTCGGTCCTCTGATCGGACCGGGACGCGGCGAGGCGTTCGTGATCACGACCCGTGAGGCGAGGGAGAGGTTGTACAGGAACTTCGCTTCTCGCTGACTCTTCGGGGAGCGGGGGCGGCGAAACCTGCCTGTCGGCACGTGATGCGGATCACGTTTTCCCGGTATTTGACCAAGGAGACGTCGGTACCCAGTAGTTGACTGTACGTCAGGCGTCGATCGCTCCAGGTGACGGGGTCGGCTGACGTCGGGCCGAGGCGCCGAAACAGTCCCCACACCACGCTCTCTTGGTTTTCACTTGACTCGCACAGTGATCCTGTTGCCATCTCGTTAACCGGTAGTTCTTGACGCTGCCCACCGTCCCCGCGTTGGCTTTCAGCCACCTGGGTCTCAACGCTGCTCCCTCGCCCGGAAGGCACCTGATGTGAACGTTCGTACCCCCCGTAGGACCGCTGTGCGTCGTACCGCCATGGCCCTGGCCGCCTCGGCGTCGGCCGTCTCGCTCGCCGCCTGCGGCGTCATCGACGGAGTCGGCGGCAGCAGCAGCTCCGCCACCCCGAAGAAGGGCAACGACATCACGGTCGGTCTCCTTCTGCCCGAGAAGGAGAACCCGCGGTACGACAGGTTCGACTACCCCATCATCAAGAAGCAGGTCGCCTCCCTCACCGACAACAAGGGCAAGGTCCTGTACGCGAACGCCGACGCCGACGCGGCCACGCAGAGCAAGCAGCTCGACCAGATGATCGCCGACAAGGTGGACGTGGTGCTGGTGGACGCGGTCGACGCCAAGGCCATCGCGCCGGGCGTGCAGAAGGCCAAGGACGCGGGCATCCCGGTCATCGCCTACGACCGGCTCGCCCAGGGCCCCATCGACGCGTACATCTCCTTCGACAACGAGCTGGTCGGCCAGGTGCAGGGCCGCGCCCTCACGGACGCACTCGGCGCCAAGGGCTCGAGCAGCAAGATCGTCATGATGAACGGCTCGCCCACCGACCCGAACGCGGCGCAGTTCAAGGAGGGCGCGCTCAGCGAGCTCCAGGGCAAGGTCAACATCGTCAAGTCCTTCGACACCAAGGACTGGAAGCCGGAGAACGCCAAGGCGAACATGGCGGAGGCGATCCGGGCCGTCGGGCTGAGCAACATCGCCGCGGTCTACTCCGCGAACGACGGCATGGCCGGCGCCGTCATCGACGCGCTGAAGGAGGCGGGCGTCAGCAAGCTCCCGCCGGTGACCGGGCAGGACGCGGCGCTGGACGCGGTGCAGCGGATCGTCTCCGGTGAGCAGTACATGAGCGTGTACAAGTCGTACCCGGACGAGGCGAACAACGCCGCGGAGATGGCCGTGGCCAAGGTCCAGGGCCGCTCGATCGAGTTCGACGCACTGACCCGTGACCATGTCGACAGCCCGACGGAGAAGAACATCCCGTCGATGCTCGTGCCGGTCGTCGCCCTCACGAAGGAAAACATCAAGGACACGGTGATCCAGGACGGCATCTACACAGTCAAGGACATCTGCACCGCGAAGTACAAGGCGGACTGCTCCACGCTCGGCCTGCACTAGCGCGCCTTCGGGGTACCCGGCGGCCCGCGTGCCGGCCCGGACCCCGACCGTGCTCCCTGCGACCCGCGTCCCTCGAAGGGGCGCGGGTCGCGGCCTGTCCGGATCGAGGAGTTCCACCAACGGCCCCGTCAGCTTGGTGCAGCGGAAGTTCCGGAGGCGGGGCGAAACCAACATGTTCCGGGGCAAGAGCGGGCGTTGGGGCGGGGGAGCCGTGTTGCGGTGGCGGGCGGGTCCGCGCATAGTTGCGCTGCGAAGGCGTGCGGGGCGCGGCGCGGACGGCGCGCGTCCGGGTGCGTGAGGGAGTCGCCGGCGGGCCGCGTCGCGCGGGACGCGGGAGCCAGGAGTCGTAAGCCAGGGGTGGAAGATGGCCGGGCACGGGACGGACGCGCATCCGCACGGCGCTGACCGGCTCTGCGAGGCCGGGACCCGCGTGTACTCCCGGGCCGTGCGTCGCGGCCGGGTGCCCCGCTCCGACGCCGCGAAGGTGCCGTGCCTGCTGGAGTTGGCGCTGCTGCACCCGGACCCCGACGACATGGACTGGCTGGTGCCCACCGCCCCGCAGGAGGTCATGACCCGGCTGCTGCGCGGTGTGCACGAGGAGGTCTCCGCGAGTCGGGCGCGGGTCGGCACTGCGGTGGCCGCCGTCGAGTGGTACGCCGGGCTGGGCGGCCGTGAGCAGGGCTCCCAGGAGGGCGTGGCGATCCGAGTGCTGGACGGGCTGACGCGGATCCGCGCCGCCATGGACGAGGCGACGGAACAGTGCACGACCGAGCTGCTGACCGTGCAGCCGGGCGGTATCCGCCGCGAGGACGAACTGGCCGAGGGCCTGCCGCGGGCGCTGGAGATGCGCCGCCGGGGCGTGCGCATGCGCGACCTGTACACGCATGTCGCCCGGCACGGCCAGGGCCTGCACACCTACATGGAGCTGATGGGCGACGCGGCCGAGGCGCGCACCCTGGACGAGGTGCCCGAGCGGCTGATCGTCTTCGACCGCACCGTCGCCTTCATCCCCGCGAACGCGGACCGCACGATCGCGCTGGAGCTGCGCCATCCGGCCATCATCGAGTACCTGGTGACCGTCTTCGAACGCCTGTGGCGTCTGGCGATCCCGCTCACCTCGCCGCTGCCCGAGACGGGCATCGACGGCATCACCCACCGGGAGCGCTCCATCGCGGCGCTGCTCGCCGAGGGCCACCAGGACGCGGTGGTCGCCGAACGGCTGGGCATCAGCGTCCGCACCTGCCGCGCGCACATCGCCCGGCTGTCCGAGACCCTGGGCGCGGCGAGCCGCACGCAGCTCGGGGTGAGGATCGCCCAGGCGGGCCTGGACGGTCCGCCGCACGCGCCCGAGTTGCTGCCGGTCACCGCTCCGGGCGCTCCGAAATCCCCGACCGAGCTGTAGAACCCTCGCGCTTCAGTGGTCCTCCTCCAGGATGCCCGACCGGGCGATGAGGTAGCCGAGTTGGGCGCGGCTGCCGCTGCCCAGGGCCTGGGCCAGCTTGGCGATGTGGGCCCGGCAGGTGCGGACGTTCATCCCCAGCCGGCGGGCGATGGCCTCGTCGACGTGACCCTCCACCAGGAGCTTGGCGATGGAGTGCTGGACGCCGGTGATGCCGTCGCGGGCGGGTTCGTAGGGCACTTCCTCACGCAGGGGGGTGGCGCGGCGCCAGAGGTGCTCGAAGACCTTGATCAGATACTTGACGAGGCCGGGATGGCGGAGTTCCAGGGCCACTTGCTGGTCGTCGTGCGCCGGGACGAAGGCGACGGTCTCGTCGCAGATGATGAGCCGCCCTATGAGTTCCTCCAGCGTGCGGATCTCGACCTTGCCGCGTGACATGACCTCCACGTACGCCATGGTTCCCAGGCTGTGGCGCACGGTGTGCTGGTAGAGCGTGCGCATGCTCACGCCGCGTTCCATCAGTGGCCGGTCCCGCTCGAGGGCCTGCCTCAGGATGTGCTCGCTGCGCCCGCCGCCCGGCTGGACCGTCAGGACCTCGTGACGGCATTCGGCGGTGGCGAGATTGAGCGCCGCGTTGATCCGGTCGGAGCCCTCGAGCACGGTGATGGCATGGGTGGGGGCCGGGGCCAGGGCGCTGAGCGCCATGAACGGCTCGAAGGATTCGGTCAGTTCGATGGAGATCCGCCGGCGATCCAGGATCTCCCGCTCCAGCGGATGCAGCCGTTGGGCGAGCGCGACGGAGGGTGGAACCGGCCGCAACCAGTTCTCGTCGTCAGGATCCGGGTGCAACAACGCGAACTCGAGGAGGCAGGGAGCGTCCTTGATCTCCGACCGGGCGATACGGCCGGTGCTCAACGCGCTTGCGTAAAGCTGTGTCCCCTCCTCACAGAGATCGGTAATCGCGTGTGGATGTGTCCCTTTCGGATAGCTATTAGGCAAATCTCCACCCCCCAGGGTCCTGAACGTGCAGGAACATGATGCATCGACCCTGTGGCATTGACGTGCCTGAATGAGCCATCGTCTTGGTGGCACGGGGGAAGGAAACTCGTTGAGTGAGGACGAAGCCGACTATGTACAAGAGAATGCTTCGATCGGCGCTTGCCGTTGCCTTCTCTGCGGCCGTGGTCTTCGGTGCCGGGGCGGGGACGGCGCAGGCGGTCGGCGTCGCCAAGCTGGACACCGGCTGGGGTGCCAGCGAGCCGACGGGGATCGTCGCGACGCCGGCGGACACGGGTTGGGGGGCGAGCGCGCCTCTCGCCGCGCCGGAGACGACCTCATGACCACCCCGCCCGACGACCGGTCCTTCCGTCGGGAAATGGCCACCGCCTACCGTTCGGGCTGGCACTTCATCGACCTGGCCACCGCCATCCCCCACAGCGGTGACTCGTTGATGGTGACCGTGTTCGGGGAGCCCGTCGTCGTCACCCGTGACGAGGACGAGGACGTGCGGGCGTACCGGCTGCTGCGGCGGCCTCGGGGAGCGCCGCAGCCCGTGCGCTGCGCCATCCGGTACGGAATGATCTTTGTGAACCTGGACCAGCGTGACCACCGGCTGTCCGAGGCGGACAGCCCGGTAGTGAGGACCATCTCAGCCACCCCCCGCAGTGCCTGACGCGATTCCCCCGTCGTAACAAATCGCTCAGGTGCTTCCCCCCGCAGCGGCGTCACCGTGACCTGAACACGGTGACGCCGCTGCAGTTTTTGGCGGACATCTCCGGACATCACCCGGATCCGACGGTGGCCGAAATCAGTGGTGTCGGCGGGCTCGGCGGTCAGCCGCGTCCCAGTGCCCGGGAGAGCGCGATCTCGATCACCATCCGTGACGGGTTCGGCGCCGGCACCCTGCCGTAGCGCTCGGCATAGCGCCGCTCCGCCTCCGCGACCCGCCCGGGATCGGCCGAGACGTGCGCGCGCCCCTCCAGCGCGTGGCCCACCGTCGCCCGTCCACCTGGCAGACCGCGACCGGCGCCCCCTCCGGCCCCGCCGCCGTCACATGTCCCGCCTTCGCGCTCGCCTTGTTCGTGATCACCCGGGCCAGCCGTGCCTCGGGGTCGTACGTCACTCCGACCGGGACGACGTGCGGGCTGCCGTCCGGGCGCAGGGTCGTCAGTGTGCACAGGTGTCTTTCGCGCCAGAAGCTGAGGTACTCGGCATCGGGTGCGCCGGGGTCTTGGGAGTACGTGGCCATGAAACCGGAACCTAGCCGTTCCCTCTCCCGCGCGCCGCCTTGAGTGAAATAGACTCAACTTTGTGTACGTTGACGTAGTCACGTGGAAGGCAACAGCTGAGCGCGGCTGACCCGCAGGAGGAGAACGCGAACGTGGACGCCGAGCTGACCAACAGGAGCCGGGACGCGATCAACGCGGCCACCCAACGGGCCGTGTCGGAGGGCCACCCGGACCTCACCCCCGCCCACCTGCTCCTCGCGCTGCTCGAGGGGCAGGACAACGAGAACATCATCGACCTGCTCGTCGCCGTGGACGCCGACCAGGCCTCCGTGCGCTCCGGTGCCGAGCGCCTGCTCGCCGGGCTGCCCCGCGTGACCGGGTCGACCGTCGCGCCGCCCCAGCCCAACCGCGACATGCTCGCCGTGATCGCGGACGCGGACAAGCGGGCCAAGGACCTCGGCGACGAGTACCTGTCCACCGAGCACCTGCTCATCGGCATCGCCGCGAAGGGCGGCGCCGCCGGGGACGTCCTGTCCCGGCAGGGAGCGGACGCCAAGAAGCTGCTGGACGCGTTCCAGAAGACCAGGGGAGGACGCCGGGTGACGACCCCGGACCCGGAGGGCCAGTACAAGGCCCTCGAGAAGTTCGGCACCGACTTCACCGCCGCCGCGCGCGACGGCAAGCTGGACCCGGTCATCGGCCGGGACCAGGAGATCCGCCGCGTCGTGCAGGTGCTGTCCCGCCGTACGAAGAACAACCCGGTCCTCATCGGGGAGCCCGGCGTCGGCAAGACCGCCGTCGTCGAGGGGCTCGCCCAGCGGATCGTGAAGGGCGACGTGCCCGAGTCGCTCAGGAACAAGCGCCTCGTCGCGCTCGACCTGGGCGCCATGGTCGCGGGCGCGAAGTACCGCGGTGAGTTCGAGGAGCGGCTGAAGGCCGTGCTCTCCGAGATCAAGGACAGCGACGGCCAGATCATCACCTTCATCGACGAGCTGCACACCGTCGTGGGCGCGGGCGCCGGCGGCGACTCCTCGATGGACGCCGGCAACATGCTCAAGCCGATGCTGGCCCGCGGCGAGCTGCGCATGATCGGCGCGACCACGCTCGACGAGTACCGTGAGCGCATCGAGAAGGACGCCGCGCTGGAGCGCCGCTTCCAGCAGGTGTTCGTGGGCGAGCCGACCGTCGAGGACACCATCGCGATCCTGCGCGGCCTCAAGGGCCGCTACGAGGCCCACCACAAGGTACAGATCGCGGACAGCGCCCTGGTGGCCGCCGCCGCGCTGTCCGACCGCTACATCACCTCCCGCTTCCTGCCCGACAAGGCGATCGACCTGGTCGACGAGGCGGCCTCCCGGCTGCGCATGGAGATCGACTCGTCCCCGGTCGAGATCGACGAGCTGCAGCGTGCCGTGGACCGGCTGCGCATGGAGGAGCTGGCCCTCGACAAGGAGACCGACGCGGCCTCCCGCGAGCGCCTGGAGAAGCTGCGCCGCGACCTGGCCGACAAGGAGGAGGAGCTGCGGGGCCTGACCGCCCGCTGGGAGAAGGAGAAGCAGTCCCTCAACCGCGTCGGTGAGCTGAAGGAGAGGCTCGACGACCTGCGCGGCCAGGCCGAGCGCGCCCAGCGCGACGGCGACTTCGACACCGCGTCCAAGCTGCTGTACGGCGAGATCCCGGCCGTGGAGAAGGAGCTGGAGGCCGCCTCCGAGGCCGAGGAGGAGGCGTCCAAGGGCACGATGGTGAAGGACGAGGTCGGCTCCGACGACATCGCGGACGTCGTCGCCTCCTGGACCGGCATCCCCGCCGGGCGCCTCCTGGAGGGCGAGACGCAGAAGCTGCTGCGCATGGAGGAGGAGATCGGCAAGCGGCTCATCGGCCAGAGCGAGGCCGTGCGGGCCGTCTCCGACGCCGTCCGCCGTAGCCGCGCGGGCATCTCCGACCCCGACCGGCCGACCGGCTCGTTCCTCTTCCTGGGCCCTACGGGCGTCGGCAAGACGGAACTGGCCAAGGCGCTCGCGGACTTCCTCTTCGACGACGAGCGGGCCATGGTCCGCATCGACATGTCGGAGTACGGCGAGAAGCACAGCGTCGCCCGCCTGGTCGGCGCCCCGCCCGGGTACGTCGGCTACGAGGAGGGCGGCCAGCTGACGGAGGCGGTGCGCCGCCGCCCGTACAGCGTCATCCTGCTCGACGAGGTGGAGAAGGCGCACCCCGAGGTCTTCGACATCCTGCTCCAGGTGCTGGACGACGGCCGGCTGACCGACGGTCAGGGACGTACGGTCGACTTCCGCAACACCATCCTGGTGCTGACCTCGAACCTGGGCAGCCAGTTCCTGGTCGACCCGCTCACCACTGAGGCGGAGAAGAAGGAGCAGGTCCTCGAGGTGGTCAGGTCCTCCTTCAAGCCGGAGTTCCTCAACCGGCTCGACGACCTGGTGGTCTTCTCGGCGCTGACCAAGCCCGAGCTGGAGCGGATCGCACAGCTCCAGATCGAGCGCCTGGCCAAGCGGCTGCACGAGCGGCGCCTGAGCCTGGAGATCACCCCCGAGGCCCTGGCCTGGCTCGCCGAGGAGGGCCTGGACCCGGCCTACGGCGCCCGCCCGCTGCGCCGCCTGGTCCAGACGGCCATCGGCGACCGCCTCGCCAAGGAGATCCTGGCGGGCGAGGTCAAGGAGGGCGACACGGTCCGGGTGGACCGGTTCGGCGAGGGCCTGCTGGTGGGGCCGGCGACGGGCAAGACGCTGTAAGGGGCCGCACGGCTCCCGGGTACCCGGGAGTACGCCCGCCCGCGTGACCGGTTCGTGTCAGCCATCGGCTGACACGAACCGTCGGGGGTTGCCACCCCCCTCCCCGCATGAGGGAGGATGGCGGAATCCGTACGAAGGGAAGAACACGGTGAGCATCGACCCGTCCTCGATTCCGAATTTCGGGGGCCAGCCCGAGCCGCAGCCGCCGGCGGGCCCCGTGGTTCCGGATCAGGACCTCGTGAAGCAGCTCCTGGACCAGATGGAGCTCAAGCACCTCGTCGACGAAGAGGGTGACCTCGTCGCGCCGTGGGAGCAGTTCCGTACGTACTTCATGTTCCGCGGCGAGGGCGATCAGCAGGTCTTCTCGGTGCGGACGTTCTACGACCGGCCCCACAAGATCGACGAGAAGCCCCAGCTGCTGGAGTCCATCGACGACTGGAACCGGCGCACGCTGTGGCCCAAGGTCTACAGCCACACCCACGACGACGGCACCGTCCGCCTCATCGGCGAGGCGCAGATGCTGATCGGCACGGGCGTGAGCCTGGAGCACTTCGTCTCCTCGACCGTGAGCTGGGTGCGGGCCGCCATCGAGTTCGACCGGTGGCTCGTGGAGCAGCTCGGCCTCGCGGAAGAGGTCGACGACGCGGAGAAGCCCGAGGACGACGAGGAGTAGCCCCCTCCAGTGCCCTGTGGGGGCACTAGAGGGGATATCGAGCCAGCACCACCAGATAGGCCCCATAGACGAACGAGAGCCCGGCCAGCGCACCCACCACCACGGCGGCGTGCCACGGCCGGGCTCGCGCTGTTCGCACCAGCGCCCGCGCCACCACGATCAGCAGCGGGAACGCCGGCAGCAGAAAACGCGGCTTGGACTCGAAGAACCCGGAGCCGCCGAGCGCGATCAGCAGCAGCACGCCGCTGTGGACGACGAGCGGCAGCGGGGCCCGGTCCACGACCAGCAGGGCGAACAGCACGGTGCTCACGCCGACGATCATCAGCGCCATCGGGAACAGCAGCCGGGTGCCGTGCAGCAGCATGTGCTCGGTGAAGCTCAGGGCGCCCCGCCCGAAGTCGAAGCGCGAGCCCCACAGCCGTTGCACGGTGAAGTAGCCGCCGAGCGGGTCGCCCCGGCGGTGACCCACCCACACGACGTAGCCGCTCCAGCCGAGCGGTGCGAGCGCCGCCCCCGTCCACAGCCTGTGGGAAACTCCGCGCCCACGCTGCCGCCACACCTCCAGGCCGGCCGCCGCGAGGACCGCCGCGGCCACCGCGACGCCGTTCGGCCGGGCGAGGCCCGCGAGCGCCGCCAGGGTGCCCGCCCACACCCAGCGGCGGGTCAGGACGGCGTACAGCGACCAGGCGGCGAACGCGGTCATGACGGGTTCCGTGTAGGCCATCGACAGCACGACGGAGTGCGGCAGCAGACCCCACAGCAGGACCAGGACGACGGCCACCGCGGGGCCGTACAGCCGCAGCCCGATCCGGTGGATGCCGCATGCGGCGACCGCGGCAGCCGTCCACGACACCAGCAGGCCCGCCGCGCCGCCGCCGAGCGGGGTGATCGTGGTGACGGCGTGGACCGTGCCCGGGTACAGCGGGAAGAACGCCAGGTCGCTGTGGACGCCGGTGCGGGTGTGCTGGGTGAACCCGTAGCCGTGGGCGGCGATCCGCAGGTACCAGACGGAGTCCCAGGAGCGCCCGAGCAGGAGCAGTGGGTTCTTGCCCGCCGCCCGGGCGGCGACGGCGAGCACGAGCACGCCGGACAGCCGGGCGGCGAGGAACAGCCCGAGGGCGGTAAGGGCCGTGGCGGCCGGCCGCCGCCCGCCGCCGGCCGGACGGACAGGGTCGCGGTGGCCCGGGCGCTCGGCGGCCGAGGCCGGGACGGTACTGGCGTGGGTCACATCGGAACCATGCGTCGATCATGTCCGATTTGCGACCTTGCGCGTCCGCGCGCCGACGAATTCCCACGCCTGACACGCCGCCTGGTGGACGGGAGACGGGAGGGGACGGGGTCTCTGAGGGTGATGCCATCGGCGATGTTATCCGCGCTGAGTGCGGGGCCGGGCGGAGTGCCGCCGCGTGTGTCCCAGAACGGCGTGTCGACCTCGCCGGGGGCGATCAGGCTCACGCCGACACCCGATTCGGTGACGAGCATGCGGGTGTTCTCGGCGAGGACGTGCATAAGGGACATCCCGAGAAACTGGGCCGGAAAACCCTGCTTCTCCAGCCGCCGCACACCGGCGCCGGTGTCGTCGAGTGCGCCGCGGAACTGGCCTCGGGGCGCTGGTCCCCCTGATGGAAACTCCACGAGCACCTGGTTCGCGACGCCCGGGGGTGGACGTGAGGGGGCGGTGGGAGAGCAGGGGCAGATGAAGGAGGAGCCGATCTCGACGGTGGTCAGCGCGCGAATGCCTTGCGGAGACGTTCCGTCGCGTCCGCCAGCACCTCGACGCGTTTGCAGAACGCGAACCGGACGTAGGGCGCCCCCGCCTCCTTGTGGTCGTAGAAGACCGCGTTGGGGATGGCGACGACACCCGCCCGCTCGGGGAGGGCGCGGCAGAAGGCGAAGCCGTCCCTCTCGCCGAGGGGGCGGATGTCGGTGGTGACGAAGTATGTGCCCGCCGGGCGGAAGACCGTGAAGCCGGCGTCGGTGAGACCGGCGCTGAGCAGGCCCCGCTTGGCGCGCAGATCGTCGCGGAAGGCCGTGAAGTAGGCGTCGGGCAGGCGCAGGGCCTCGGCGACGGCGTACTGGAACGGCCCGGACGCCACGTACGTCAGGAACTGCTTGGCCGACCGCACCGCCGCCACCAGTCCCGGCGCCGCCGTCACCCAGCCGACCTTCCACCCCGTGAACGAGAACGTCTTCCCGGCCGACCCGATGGTCACCGTCCGCTCGCGCATCCCCGGGAACGTCGCCAGCGGTACGTGCTCCGCCTCGTCGAACACCAGGTGCTCGTACACCTCGTCGGTGATCACCAGCAGATCCCGCTCGACGGCCAGCTCGGCGATCGCCCGCAGCTCCTCGCGGGTGAGCACGGTCCCGGTCGGGTTGTGCGGGGTGTTGATCAGCAGCAGCCGGGTCCGGTCGGTGACGGCGTCGCGCAGCTCGTCCAGGTCCAGCCGGAAGCTGCCCCCCGACGGGCACAGGGTGACCGGTACGCGCCGGCCGCCCGCCATCGTGATGCCGGCGGCGTACGAGTCGTAGTACGGCTCCAGGGCGACCACCTCGTCGCCCGGTTCCAGCAGCGCCAGCAGCGCGGCCGCGATCGCCTCGGTCGCGCCGGCGGTGACCAGGACCTCCGTGTCGGGGTCGTACGCGAGCCCGTAGCGCCGCTCCTGGTGGGCGGCGATCGCGGCACGCAGCTCGGGGACGCCGGGCCCCGGCGGGTACTGGTTGCCGCGCCCGTCGCGCAGCGCCCGTACGGCGGCCTCGCGGACCTCCTCGGGGCCGTCGGTGTCCGGGAAGCCCTGGCCGAGGTTGATGGACCCGGTGCTCACGGCGAGAGCCGACATCTCGGCGAAGATCGTCGTCCCGAACTCGGCGAGGCGGCGGTTGAGGAAGGGGCGCGCGCTGGAGTTCATGGCCGCCATCCTGCGCCCAAGCTCTGGACTTCCTCAACTCTGCTTTGGCCGGTTACCACGGCGGGCATCCCCCGACCACTTGGAAGACAGAGGCGCCCACGGGGGGTCGCTTCGGGGGATTCGAAAGGGGGACGGCGCCATGGTCACCGGCATATTTCTGGCGATCGTCTGCGTCGTTGTGGTGGCGCTGCTCGTGTCGGCACAACGTCGTTCGAAGAAGGGGGCGGTGCGGTCGGGGGGCCGCTCCGGGGCGCGGACACGGACGGGCCGGGGGCACGACGGCAGCTACGGAGGCAGCGGGGACACCGGGGCCAGCTGGTGGGTGGCCGGGGCCGACGGCGGCTCGTCGAGCGGCCACCACTCCGGCGGCCACCACTCGGGCGGGCACCACTCGTGCGGCGGCGGCCACTCCAGCGGGGGCCACTCCTGCGGCGGCCACTCGTCGTGCGGATCGTCGTGCGGCGGGGGCGGATGCGGCGGAGGCAACTGACACGGGGCAGTCGAGCTCCGGACGCATCCGGGCCGCGCGCACCGGGTGACCGTCGGGATCCCTCCCGGCGGTCATCCGGTCCATGCGCCCGCACGTCACCATGGAACCGACGATCCCCTCTCCCGAGGGAGCGCGAGGGCGCATGTTGACGGCGCTGTGCCGTGGGACGTGCGCTCATTGCCGCGTCGTGGAGGGGCGCACGGCTCCCATTGCAACACTCCAGGCGCACGCGGTAGTTGAACAGTTGAGCTGGGGAGCCCCCGTGGGATGGAAACCCTACGAACTTGGGTAAAAACGCTTTGCCGGAACCACAGTTCATGATTCCCTCTCAACACACCAACGCAGCCCGCGGACGCCCTTCGGACACCTGTCCGGCAGGAGTCCCTCCCCACCGGGCCGACCGGAAGCATTACCCGACTGGCTGAGCCGGCCTTGTCCCCGGCGCCACGACCGGGGTGCTCCGGATCCCCACTTCTCACTTTGCGTGCTAGCGGAGCCGATCCATGCTCACGACCCTGAACACCTCCTACACCGACACGCGCGCGGCCGATCTGGCCTGGACCCTGGGCCGCGAGCCGCTGCCCGCGCTCGCCACCCTCGACCTCGAACTCTCCGGCGCGCGACTGCAGTTGCGACTCCTCGGCGCGTCCCACCAGGTGCTCCTGGAGGAGGAGCGTGGCCTCTGCTCGGAGACGGTGGCGTGCATCGCGGGCTCCAGCACCCCGCTGCCACTGGGCGTCGCCAAGCGGGTCGGCGACTGGGAGTACGAGTTCGCGGCCCGCGTCGAGGTGCTGTCCCCCGGCTCCTTCGCCGGCCGCGCCCAGGAGCTGCTGGCCCTGGTCTCCGACCACCCCAACGGCCTGGCCGGCGTCTTCCCCGGCAGCCCGCACGCGTTCACCGCGATGCTGGCCCAGCGCCACGAGGGCCAGGTCCACTGGCGCACCTGGCACGCCTACCCGCAGGACGGCCAGTTGGTGGCGACCCGGACCCGGGTCGGGGTGAGGCAGCGGGCGAAACGACGGGACGACACCAGGGAGAAGTCGGTCCTGTCGGGCAGGTGAGGACGATCGACGCCCATTCGGCCGTGGCTGTGCACCGTCATCCCGGCCGGCATGTGCGGACGAGCCCGTTCGGGCCCGACCGACGCTCCGGGGGCGGCAGCCCCCGCTCGGCCGCACCACCCCCCGGTGTCGAACGACCCGGCGCCACACGTGTGGGTGACAAGGCTGAGCGCAAGTGTGACGTAGCGTTCCGGACGTGATCGAACCGCACGCGCCCGCACCACCCGGCGCTGCCGCCTCCTGGGGCGGCGGCCGGAACCAGGCGCGGCTGCCCGTGGGCCCGGGCACCGGGCGGTTCCTGGTCCTCGCCGGGGTGTTCGTCTGCGCGGCCTGTGGGCTCGTGTACGAACTCGAACTCGTCGCGCTGGCCTCGTACTTGATCGGTGATTCGGTCACACAGGCCTCGGTCGTGCTGTCGGTGATGGTGTTCGCGATGGGCGTCGGCTCGCTCGCCGCCAAGCGGCTCCGCTGCCGCGCCGCGGCCGGGTTCGGCGCGGTGGAGGCGGCGCTCGCACTCGTCGGCGGCCTGAGCGCGATGGCCCTGTACGCGGCCTTCGCCTGGACCGGCGACTGGGGCGGCGTCTGGTCCGGCGGCCCGCGCTGCCTGCTGGTCGCGTTCTCCCTGGCGATCGGGCTGCTCACAGGCGTCGAGGTGCCGCTGCTGATGGAGTTGATCCAGCGCATCCGCCGCCAGGACGCGGGTGGCGCGGTCGCGGACCTGTTCGCGGCCGACTACGTGGGCGCGCTCGTCGGCGGTCTCGCTTTTCCCTTCGTGCTGCTGCCGCAGCTCGGCCAGCTGACGGGCGCCCTGGTCACCGGCGCGGTCAACGCGGTCGCGGGCGGCGCCCTGGTGCTCGGGCTGTTCCGGCGCGACCTGTCCCGGCGCGGGCGCCGGCTGCTGCTGGTCGCCAACCTCCTCGTCCTGGGCGTGCTCGCCGCGGCGGCCGTGCTCGTCGACGACTTCGAACGCGCCGCGCGCCAGGCGGTGTACGGCGGTCACGTGCGGGTCGCGCTGCGCACCGGCGGCCAGGAGGTGGTGCTGACCGGTGGCACCCCCGGCCGTCCACTCGACCTGTTCCTCGACGGCCGGCTCCGTGTCGACGGCCGCGACGAACTCATCTACCACCAGGCGCTGGTGCACCCCGCGATGAGCGGCGGCCCGCACGCGCGCGTGCTCGTCCTCGGCGGCGGCGACGGACTCGCGGCGCGCGAGGTGCTGCGGCACCCGGGGGTGCGGTGGGTCGACGTGATCGACCCGGACCCGGCGCTGTTCCGGCTCGCCCGCCAGGACGCTGCCCTGTCCGCGCTGAACGGCCACGCCTTCGCGGACCCGCGCGTCCGCGTCCATGCGGAGGACACGTTCCGCTGGCTGAGGCGGCCCCGGGGGGCGTACGACGTGGTGATCGCCGACCTTCCCGGCCCCGGCGGCACGGCGAGCACGAAGCTGTACTCGCAGGAGTTCTACGGCCTGACCCGGCGCGTGCTCGCGGCGGGCGGGCGTCTGGTGGTGCACGCGGGGCCGGTGACCGCCGGGCCGCGCGCGTTCTGGACGGTGGAGGCGACGGTACGGGCGGTGGGGCTCGGGACCACCCCGTACCGCGTCGACGGCCGCGCCCTGGACCGTACGGCCGGGGCGGCCGGGGCGCCGCACGACTGGGGGTTCGTGCTCGCCGCCCGCACCCGGCCCACGCTGACCCTGGACCCGCGCACGCCGTGCCTGCGCACGCTGACCCGGGCGGCCCTGCGGGCGGACGCGCGGGCGGCGGCGCGCACCCGGGTGCCGGGGCTGCTCCCGTCGACGCTGGTGCATCCGAGGTACCAGGAATGAGCCTCCCGGCCCCCACGGACGTGCGAATCCCGTCTTGCACGGGTGAGGTTCGGGCGCTGCTGGGTAGGCTCGTCAGACATGGAGCATGAGGTGTTCGTTCCGGTCCCCGCCGAGCGGCTGAGCGAGGCGCTGGCCGACCCGGCCCGGGTGGCCCGCGCGATTCCCGGGCTCCAGCAGGACGCGGGCACCGAGCCGGTCGCCGGCCGCCTGAGGGTGCGCGCCGGCGGCCACACGATCACATACCGCGGCACCCTGCGGATCGAGGGGCGGGACGACGGCTCGTACGCGGTGGAGGGTGAGGCCACCGAGGCCCGCGGCACGGGCACGGCGAAACTGTCCCTGTCCCTGCGTCTGACCCCGGCGGAGGACGGCACCACGGTCACGTTCACGGGAACGGCCACGGCCGACGGCCGGATCGCGGACCTGCCGGCGGAGACGGTGGCGTCGGCGGCGACGCGGCTGCTGGGACGGTTCGCGGAGAAGCTGGGGGAGGTGGCGGAGGAAGCCCCTCGGGAGGTGACCGAACCGCCGTCACAGGAGCCGGGTCCCGAGGAGGAACCCCCCTCGGCCGGCGACACCGAGGTCCCCGCGTCGTCCCTCGAGCCCCTAGCCGAGGAGGACGAACCCGGCCTCGCGTCCGATGCCTTCGACGAGGAGGACGAACCCGGCCTCGCGCCCGACACCTTCGACGAGGAACCGCCCGCCGAGGCGGCGCACGCCCGTCGCACGATGATCGGGCGCAGCGCCGAGGAGGTCGACCACGCGCCCCCGCGCGGCCGGTACGCGCCCGTCCCGCCGCCGGAAGCCGCGGCAGCCGCCGCCACCCTCCGCTGGGCGGCCCCGGCGGCGGCCCTGCTCGTGGCATCGGCGATCGTGGCGGGCCGGATGCTGCGACGGCGGCGCTGACGTACGCCGCACCGGCGTCACCACCCGCCCCCTTGATCCGCCCAGTAGGGTCGGGCTCGTGAGCAACGACGAGATCACGTTGGCCGCGGGAGACGCGGAAGTCGTGCTGGCGCCGGGGAACGGCGGGCGCGTGAGGAGTCTGCGTATCGGCGGGACCGAACTGCTGCGGCAGGGGGAACGGTTCGGCTGCTTCCCCATGGCCCCCTGGTGCGGTCGTGTCCGGGACGGCAGGTTCCGCAACGGCGGCACCGTCCAGCAGATGCCTCTCAACGCACCGCCGCACGCCATCCACGGCACGGTCCGCGACGGCGTCTGGCGCGTCGCCCGCGCCGAGCCCACCGAGGCCGTCCTCACCTACGACCTGGTCGCCCCCTGGCCCTACGCCGGCCGCGTCACGCAGCTGGCCGCGCTCACCGAGGACGCCCTCACGCTGACCATGTCCGTGGAGACGTACGACGACTCCTTCCCGGCCCAGATCGGCTGGCACCCCTGGTTCCACCGCAGCCTCGGCGGCGAGGACGTCCGCATCGACTTCGACCCCGCCTGGCAGGAGGAGCGCGGCGACGACCACCTGCCCACCGGCAACCGCGTCGACCCCAAGCCCGGCCCCTGGGACGACTGCTTCGGCATGCCCGGCGGCGTGGACGTCACCCTCACCTGGCCCGGGCAGCTGGAGCTGAAGGTCGCCAGCCGCGAGGAGTGGGTCGTGGTCTACGACGAGCAGCCCGAGGCGGTGTGCGTGGAACCGCAGACCGGCCCCCCGGACGGCCTCAACACCCTTCCGCGCCTGGTCACCCCCATCGAGCCGCTGGAGGCCACGACCACGTGGACCTGGCGACGGCTCTGAGAGCCCTGAACAGCGGGGCTCTAAGCTGGCTGCCATGAGTGACGTTCGCGGCGAGCTGCTGCAGCAGATCAAGGACAAGGCCGTGGTGCACGGCAAGGTGACCCTGTCGTCGGGCAAGGAAGCCGACTACTACATCGACCTCCGCCGCATCACGCTTGACGGCGTCGCCGCCCCGCTGGTGGGTCAGGTCATGCTCGACCTGACCGCCGACCTGGACTACGAGGCGGTCGGCGGCCTGACCCTGGGCGCCGACCCGGTGGCGACCGCGATGCTGCACGCCTCCGCCGCCCGGGGGAAGACGCTCGACGCGTTCGTCGTCCGCAAGGCGGGCAAGGCGCACGGCCTGCAGCGCCGTATCGAGGGCGCGGAGGTCGCGGGCCGCCGTGTGCTGGCCGTCGAGGACACCTCCACCACCGGCGGCTCGGTGCTGACCGCCGTGGAGGCGCTGCGGGAGGCCGGCGCCGAGGTCGTCGCGGTCGCGACGATGGTGGACCGGGCGACGGGCGCGGCCGAGGCGATCGCGGACAAGGCCGGGTTGCCCTACCTGTTCGCCTACTCGAAGGACGACCTGGGTCTGGACTGAAGACACGGGGTCATCCACAGGCTGGACGGGGTGTCCGAAGCATCCGGTCACGTCTGGAAAGATGGGGCCGACGATGACGTCACTCCCTAGGTCAGGGCCGTAAGCACGCAGAACGCAACCCGCACAACAAGGAGCGGACAGATGCCCATCGCAACCCCCGAGGTCTACAACGAGATGCTCGACCGGGCGAAGGCAGGCAAGTTCGCCTACCCGGCCATCAATGTGACCTCCTCCCAGACCCTGCACGCGGCCCTGCGCGGCTTCGCGGAGGCGGAGAGCGACGGCATCGTCCAGATCTCGACGGGTGGCGCCGAGTTCCTGGGCGGCCAGTACAGCAAGGACATGGTCACCGGTGCGGTGGCCCTGGCCGAGTTCGCCCACATCGTCGCCGAGAAGTACCCGGTCAACATCGCGCTGCACACGGACCACTGCCCGAAGGACAAGCTCGACGGGTACGTACGTCCGCTGCTCGCGATCTCCGAGGAGCGCGTGAAGGCCGGCCAGAACCCGCTGTTCCAGTCGCACATGTGGGACGGCTCCGCCGAGACCCTGGCCGACAACCTGGCGATCGCCCAGGAACTGCTCGCCCGCGCCGCCGCCGCGAAGATCATCCTCGAGGTGGAGATCACCCCGACGGGCGGCGAGGAGGACGGCGTCACCCACGAGATCAACGACAAGCTGTACACGACGGTCGACGACGCGATCCGCACCGCCGAGGCCCTCGGCCTGGGCGAGAAGGGCCGCTACCTGCTGGCCGCGTCCTTCGGCAACGTGCACGGCGTGTACAAGCCGGGCAATGTCGTGCTCCGCCCCGAGCTGCTGAAGGAGCTGAACGAGGGCGTGGCCGAGCGGTTCGGCAAGGAGTCGCCGTTCGACTTCGTCTTCCACGGCGGCTCCGGCTCCACGGAGCAGGAGATCGCGACGGCGCTGGAGAACGGCGTGGTCAAGATGAACATCGACACGGACACGCAGTACGCCTTCACGCGCCCGGTCGCCGACCACATGTTCAAGAACTACGACGGCGTCCTGAAGGTCGACGGCGAGGTCGGCTCCAAGAAGACCTACGACCCGCGTACCTGGGGCAAACTGGCGGAGACGTCGATGTCGAAGCGAGTGCTGGAGGCCTGCCAAAACCTCCGCTCGACGGGCACGAAGATCAAGTAACAGCGATTGGCGGCGTGCGCGTCGCTGCGCCCACCCGTGCCTCCCCCAGTGCCTTAACGGCCTGGGGGTACCCCCAGGGGCGGCACGGGCGCGGCGCGCGGCACCCCGCCACCGCCCGTGCCTTAACGGCCTGGGGGTACCCCCAGGGGCGGCACGGGCGCGGCGCGCGGCACCCCGCCACCGCCGGGTCGCGGATGCCCCTCCGGGCACCCGCGCCTCCGGGTTCTGCCCAGCCAACCCCTGGGCGCCCCGCCTCCGGGCGCCGCAAACCTGGCCCAAGCGCTCCCGACGCGGGATGATCCCAGCATGGCGGTCACCGCACAGCCGACCCCCGCTGTCAGGATCGGCACCCCGCAGGGGAAATGGATCCTGCTGACAACGGTGCTCGGCTCCAGCATGGCCCTGCTGGACTCCACCGTCGTCAACGTCGCCCTCCCCCGCATCGGCCACGCCCTCGACGCGAGCCTCGCCGCCCTCCAGTGGACCGTCAACGCGTACATGCTCACGCTCGCCGGTCTCATCCTCCTCGGCGGCGCCCTCGGAGACCGCTACGGCCGCCGCAGGATCTTCGTCATCGGCGTCCTGTGGTTCGCCACCGCCTCCCTCCTCTGCGGCCTCGCCCCCACCTCCGAGATCCTCATCGTCGCCCGCGCCCTCCAGGGGGTCGGCGGCGCCCTCCTGACCCCCGGGTCGCTCGCCCTCATCCAGGCCACCTTCCACCCCGACGACCGCGGCAGGGCGGTCGGCCTGTGGTCCGGCTTCGGCGGCATCGGCGCCGCCGTCGGCCCGTTCCTCGGCGGCTGGCTGGTGACCGGCCCGGGCTGGCGCTGGGTCTTCCTCCTGAACGTCCCCCTGGCCCTCCTCTGCGCCCCCATCGCCGTACGCCACGTCCCGGAGTCCTCCGCCGGCGGCACCCACAGCCGCCGCTTCGACGCCCTCGGCGCCACCCTCGGCGCCCTCTCCCTCGCCCTGGTGACGTACGCCCTCATCGAGGCCCACGGCGGCTCGCTCCCGGTGGCCCTCACCGCGGTCGCGGGCCTCGCCGCAGGCGTCGCCTTCATCCACGTCGAACGGCACCGCCCCGACCCGATGATGCCGCTCGACATCTTCGCCTCCCGCCAGTTCACGGCGGTCAACCTGGTGACCCTCTGCGTCTACGCGGCCTTCGGCGGCTTCTTCTTCCTCACCGCGCTCCAGCTCCAGGTCGTCTCCGGCTACTCGCCCCTGCGGGCCGGGGTCGCCCTGCTGCCCACCACCGTCCTGATGCTCCTGTTCTCCTCCCGCTCCGGCGCCCTCGCCGAACGCATCGGCCCCCGCATCCCGCTCACCGTCGGCCCCCTGCTCTGCGCGGCCGGCATGCTGCTGATGCTGCGCGTCGGCAAGGGCGCCGCGTACGCCGCCGACGTCCTGCCCGCCGTGCTGGTCATGGGCGCGGGCATGGTCACCCTGGTCGCCCCGCTGACCGCCACCGTCCTCGCCTCGGTGGACACCGACCGGGCCGGCCTGGCCAGCGGCATCAACAACGCGGCGGCCCGCGCGGCCGGTCTGATCGCCGTGGCCGCGCTGCCCCTGCTCACCGGGATGGGCCCGGAGGCGTACCGCGTGCCGGACGCGTTCGAGGCCGCCTTCCGCCGGGCGATGCCGCTGTGCGCGGGCGTCCTGGTGGCGGGCGCGGCGCTCGCCTTCGCGACCGTACGCCGCCCGGCCCCGGAGTGCCGCCACCCCGAGTGCCGAATGCACTGCTCCGTGACCGCCCCACCGCTCGAGCCGCCGCGCGGTTCGGCGGATTCCGGGGCCGGTCCGGCCTCCTGAGCAGGTACCGAGGGCGCGCGACCTGCGGGCACGGCCCATGGCGCACACTGATCCCATGACCCTTCACGAGAACCTTCTCGGGGGCCCGCCCCCGACGCACCTCCCCGACGACCCGGAGCCGCGCGAGCTCCTCGCCGGCGGTACGGCGCCCGCCGAGGTCGCCGCCCGGTACCCCGCCTCCTCGCTCGCCTGGGCGCAGCTCGCCGACGACGCGTTCGAGCGGGGCGCGGTCGTCGAGTCGTACGCCTACGCCCGTACGGGCTACCACCGCGGCCTGGACGCCCTGCGCCGCAACGGCTGGAAGGGCCACGGACCCGTCCCCTGGGAGCACGAGCCCAACCGCGGGTTCCTGCGCGCCCTGCACGCCCTCGCACGGGCCGCGCACGGCATCGGCGAGCAGGAGGAGTACGAGCGCTGCTCGCAGTTCCTGAAGGACTCCTCCCCGACGGCGGCCCAGACCCTGGGCTAGGGCTAGGCCCTACGCCCCACGTGGCAGGCCCGCCTGTGACCAGGCGGGCCTTGCGGTGTCCGGGGGCATTGCGCAGGATGCCTGTGGGGACCGGGGCCCCCGTGCCGGCATCGGCAGGGGCGGACCGCTACCCGGAGTACATACAGGAGACAGCGATGTCCCAAAAGGCTCACCAGACTCCTCACTCCCCCGAGGCTCCTGAGCCCGAGACCCCGCATCTCGCCCCCAAGATCGATTGGAGCCGGGGCACGACTCCGTACGAGGACTACGTCCGGGCGGACGTGCTCACCCACCTCCAGCACACCCTCTCCGACGACCCCGGAGAGATGGTCTTCCTGGTCACGACCCAGGTGATGGAGCTGTGGTTCACCGTCATCGTCCACGAGTGGGAGACCGCGGCGCGCGCCCTGCGCGAGGACCGGGTGCCGGTGGCGATCGACGCGCTGAAGAGGTCCGTACGGGAGCTCCAGGCGCTGAACGCGTCCTGGCGGCCCCTGGCGCAGCTGACGCCCGCCCAGTTCAACTCCTACCGCTCCGCCCTCGGCGAGGGCTCCGGCTTCCAGTCGGCGATGTACCGCCGCATGGAGTTCCTGCTCGGCGACAAGTCCGCGTCCATGCTGGTCCCGCACCGCGGCGCCCCCCGCGTCCACGCCGAACTGGAGAAGGCGCTGCACGAGCCGTGCCTGTACGACGAGGTGCTGCGGCTCCTCGCCCGGCGCGGGCACGCCGTCCCGGACGCGGTGCTGCGGCGCGACGTCTCGCAGCGCTACGAGCCGTCGGAGGAGGTCGAGTCCGTCTGGGCGGCCGTCTACTCGGGGGACCCGGACGACGAACTCGCCCGGCTGGGCGAGGTGCTCACCGATGTCGCGGAACTGGTGTGGCGCTGGCGCAACGACCATCTCCTCGCCACCCGGCGCGCGATGGGCGCCAAGCCCGGCACGGGCGGCTCCGCCGGGGTGGCCTGGCTGGAGAAGCGGGCCCAGAAGAACGTGTTCCCCGAGCTGTGGACGGCGCGGTCCCATGTCTGAACCGTCGGAACTCGCCGTCAAGGCGGAGAAGCTGGACGCGGCCGACGAACTCGCCGCCAAGCGCTCGGAGTTCGTCCTCGACGACGTTGTCTATCTGGACGGCAACTCGCTGGGCGCGCTGCCCGCCGCCGTACCGGGCCGGATGGAGGACGTCGTCCGCAGGCAGTGGGGATCGCTGCGGATCCGGTCCTGGGACGAGAGCGGCTGGTGGACGGCGCCGGAGCGGATCGGAGACCGGATCGCCCCGCTGGTCGGCGCCGCGCCCGGGCAGATCGTGGTGGGCGACTCGACCAGTGTCAACGTCTTCAAGGCGCTGGTGGCGGCGGTGCGGATGGCCCGGGAGACGGACGCCGGCCGGGACGAGATCGTGGTCGACGCGACGACGTTCCCGACGGACGGGTACATCGCGGGATCGGCGGCGCGGATGACGGGCTGCACGCTGCGCCCGGTGACCCCGGCGGAGGTCCCCGGCGCGCTGTCCGGCCGTACGGCGGCCGTGCTGCTGAACCACGTCGACTACCGCACCGGCCGGCTGCACGACCTGCCCGCACTGACGGCCGCCGTGCACGCGGCGGGGGCGGTGGCGGTGTGGGACCTGTGCCACAGCGCGGGCGCGCTGCCCGTGGGCCTGGACGAACACGGGGTCGCCCTGGCGGTCGGCTGCACCTACAAGTACCTGAACGGGGGCCCCGGCTCACCGGCGTACCTGTATGTGCGGCGGGAGCTGCAGGACCGCTTCGACTCACCGCTGCCGGGCTGGAACTCGCACGCGGAACCCTTCGGCATGCGGAGCGACTACGAAGCGGCCCCCGGTGCCGTGCGCGGTCGCGTCGGCACCCCGGACATCCTGTCGATGCTCGCCCTGGAGGCGGCGCTGGAGGTGTGGGACGGCGTCTCGATCGACGCGGTCCGCGCCAAGTCGCTGGCCCTCACGGACTTCTTCCTCGAGTGCGTGACGGCCTACGTCCCGCCCGGCGCGGTCGAGTCCCTGACCCCCGTCGCGCACGAGGAGCGGGGCAGCCAGATCGCGCTGCGCTGTTCTCCCAAGCTCTCGGCTTCGCTCGAGCAGGGAGGTGCCCCCGTCGCGGGGGACGTGATGAAACGGCTGATCGCCGCCGGGGTGGTCGGTGACTTCCGGCCGCCGGACGTGCTGCGGTTCGGGTTCACGCCGCTGTACGTGGGGTTCGGGGACGTGGAGCGGGCGGCCCGGGTGCTGGCGGAGGTGGTGGCCTGACGGGCGGTTCACGGGGGGCGGGGCGGCCCGCCCCCACCCGGCCGCGAACCCCGTGGCCGGGGACCTTCCCCCACCCCCCACCGGGACGGCTCGGCAGAACCATTTGCTCCTCACCCAGAGTGACAACCCCGTGCTGACGCACGTCACCCGCCTGATACCGTCCCCGCCAGCGGCCGGTACTCTCCGGCCGCCGCGCACGAATCCCGTTCTGCCGCTGAGAGGTTGGAGCATGCCGGACGACGCCGCCCACCGCGATGCCGCCGAAGAGGCGTCCGCCTTCTCGCACCCGCCGGTGGACCCCGACTCCACCGCCGTCTACGGCGACCACCCCGACCAGGTGATCGACTTCTACACCCCGCGGCAGACCGAGCCGGCCGGGGCGGCGGGCGCCCCGGGACTCGCCCCCCTGGTCGTGCTCCTGCACGGCGGCGCGTGGCGTGCGCCGTACGACCGCCGGCACATCTCGCCGTTCGCGGACTTCCTGGCCCGCCGGGGCTTCGCCGTGGCGAGCGTCGAGTACCGCCGGGGCGCCCTCATCCCGTCCCAGGCCGACGGCTCCGCGGACGCGGAGTCCGGTGCGGGCGGCGGTACGGGGCCGGTGGCGGGCCGCTGGCCGGACACGTTCGACGACGTGGCGGCCGCGTTCGACGCGCTTCCCGGGCTGGTGCGCGAGGCGCTGCCGCAGGCCGATCCGCGCCGCACGGTGATCTCCGGGCACTCCGCGGGCGGCCACCTGGCGCTGTGGGCCGCGGCCAGGCACGTCCTGCCGCCGGACTGCCCGTGGCGCACGGACCGCCCCGCGCCGCTGCGCGGTGTCGTGGCGCTCGCCCCGATCGCGGACTTCCACGTCGCCGACAAGCTGGAGGTGTGCGGCGGCGCTGCGGTCCAGCTCCTCGGCGGCAGGGACCGGTTCGAGGAGCGCAGACCGTACGCGGATCCGGCGTTGCTGCTGCCCACCGGTATCGCCACGACGCTGGTCCAGGGCCGGACGGACGTCGTGGTCCCGCAGGCGGTCGCCGAGGCGTACGCGGAAGCGGCGGCGAAGGCCGGCGAGGTGGTCGGCCTCACGCTCCTGGAGGGCGTCGGCCACTTCCCCCTGATCGACCCGGCGGCGGACGCGTGCGCGGTGGTGGCCGAGGAGATCGCACAGCTGGCGTGGTAGCCGGGGCACCGCTCCTGGGTGGACCCGGTCATACCCGTGATACCTGAGAGCTACCTCCCAAGTGAGCTCCGCGGCATGACGCCGACGACGGGTGACGCTCCGTAACTTCCTTTCCGTGACTGCCCGATGAGCGGGGCAGCGGAAGGGGAGGACGTCACGGGTTCTCGGGGGAGGCGCCCGGCCGCGGTCGCGCACGCGGACGGACGGGACGGGAACGGGGGAGGCGACGAACGGCGGCGTCTTCGCCGGCGGCGCCTCGGCCGCGTCCGACGCCCCCCGCTTCGCCGTCCTCGTCCCGGTCGCCGTCGTCGTCCCCCTGCCCGGCCGCCGGGCGGCCCCGGATCCCGGCCCCGCCGCCGGCGGCGCTCGCCCCGCTCTCGGCGGCCACGCTCACCGGGGCGTACGAGGCGAACCGCGCGGATGCCGCCGAGGCGTCCCGCATGGCGGCCCACGGCGACCGGAGCCTGGCGGCGGTGGAGCGGACCCTGGCCTCCCCCGCCCGCGATCTGCTGGCCTTCGACGGCCGGGGCACGGGCCGGGTGACCGAGGTCTTCGGCGACCTGGCCACGGCGCGGCACAAGGACGCCTCCGCCGATCAGCTCGCCGAGGCGGAAGGGGTGGTGGCGGCGGGCGACGCCCTTCTCGCGCCCGGCATCACCCGGCGCCTGCTCGCCGAGTTCTCCCGGATGCACAGCAAGCCCCGGGCCCCGCTGAAGGAGCGCGTCGGCGACCTCACCGAGCGGGAGACGGAGGTCCTCGCCCTCATCGCCCAGGGCCTGTCGAACGCGGAGATCGCCGCGCCCCTCGTGGTCGCCGAGCAGACCGTGAAGACCCATGTGGGCCGCATCCTGGTGAAGCTGGGCCTGCGCGACCGCACCCAGGCGGCGGTGTTCGCGTACGAGGCGAGGCTGGTGACCCCGGGGTGAGCCGCCCTTCGGTGTGAGACCCCCCTGGTCAGCGGGCGTCCGCTCGGTTAGCGTCCGGGCATGGCAGCTCCTTCCGATCTCGCGTTCGACCCCTGGGACCCGGCGTTCGTGGCCGACCCGTACCCCGCCTACGCGGAGCTGCGTGCGCGGGACCGGGTGCACTGGTTCGAGCCCACCGGGCAGTGGCTGGTGCCGCACCACGCGGACGTGTCGGCGTTGCTGCGGGACAGGCGGCTGGGCCGGACGTACCAGCACCGGTTCGCGCACGAGGAATTCGGCCGGACCGCGCCGCCGCCCGAGCACGAGCCGTTCCACACGCTCAACGACCACGGCATGCTCGACCTGGAGCCGCCGGACCACACCCGCATCCGGCGCCTGGTGTCGAAGGCGTTCACGCCGCGGACCGTGGAGCAGCTGAAGCCGTATGTGCGGGACCTCGCCGGCGAGCTGGTGGCGCGGCTGGTGGAGGCGGGCGGCGGCGATCTGCTGACGGACGTCGCCGAGCCGCTACCGGTCGCGGTGATCGCCGAGATGCTGGGCATCCCTGAGGCGGACCGCGGACAGCTGCGCCCCTGGTCGGCGGACATCTGCGGGATGTACGAGCTCAACCCGTCCGAGGAGACGGCACGCAAGGCGGTGCGGGCGTCGGTCGAGTTCTCGGAGTACCTCCGGCAGCTGATCGCCGAGCGCCGCAAGGAGCCGGGGGAGGACCTGATCTCGGGGCTGATCGCCGCGTACGACGAGGGCGACCGGCTCACCGAGCAGGAGATGATCTCGACCTGTGTGCTGCTGCTGAACGCCGGACACGAGGCCACGGTCAACGCGACCGTGAACGGCTGGTGGGCGCTGTTCCGCCACCCGGAGCAGCTGGCGGCCCTGCGCGCGGACCACACACTCGTGCCCTCGGCGGTGGAGGAGCTGATGCGCTACGACACCCCGCTGCAGCTCTTCGAGCGCTGGGTGCTGGACGAGATCGAGATCGACGGCACGGTGATCCCGCGGGGCGCCGAGATCGCCATGCTGTTCGGCTCCGCCAACCATGACCCGGCCGTCTTCGACGCCCCCGAGAGGCTCGACCTGACCCGCGAGGACAACCCGCACATCTCCTTCAGCGCGGGCATCCACTACTGCATCGGCGCGCCCTTGGCCCGTATCGAGCTGGCGGCGTCCATGACGGCGCTGCTGCAGAAGGCCCCGACGCTGCGCCTCGCGGCGGAGCCGGAGCGGAAGCCGAACTTCGTGATCCGCGGCCTGCAGGGTCTGAGGGTGGAGGTCGACTGACCGAGGGTCTGAGGGTGGAGGTCGACTGACCGAGGGTCTGAGGGTGGAGGTCGGCTGACCGCCCCCTCAGGCCGTCAGGGCTCACCCCGAAGCTCCCCCGCCCATGCCGGCAACGTGAGCCCCCACGCGCCCTGCCGCACCACCCACGTCCGCGTCCGCACCGGCCCCGACACCACCGCATCGGCGCGATACCGGAAATCGGCCCCCGACACCGTCACCCGGCGCCCCACCGCCAGCAGCGGCGACGCCTCCGCGCCCACCGAGACCGGCCGTACCTCCACCTCGGCCACCCCCGGATCCCCCGGCGTCACCGACACACCCTCCACCGGCTGGTCCAGGTCCACCAGCGTCTCGCCGTCGACCTCCACCCGCAGCCGGGACGGCCCGGGCGCCGCCGGCCGCGGCGACGGCACCCGCGTCGGACGCGCCGCGAGCGTCCGTACCAGCGACTGACACGTCCGCAGCCACGGACGGCCCGAGCCCGGCGGGGAGGCCGGCACCGGATCGGCCCCCGCCCCCTCACGCGCCGGAACCGGAGGAATCCGCAGATCCCCGAGCACCACCCCGTCACTGTCGTCCACCAGCAGGTCCAGCCGCCGCTCCACGCCCTCCAGGACGGCCCGGGCCGCCGCCACCGCCCCCGCCGGCACCCCCAGCGACCGCGCCAGCGACTGCGCGGCGCCCACCGGCACCAGCGACAGGGCCGTCGTGTCCAGCTCGCGGCGCCGGTGCAGGAGCGTCACCGCCCGCAGCAGTGCCCGGTCGTCGCCCACCACCACCGGCCGCCGCGACCCCCGGCGGTCCAGCGCCCGGGCGAATTCCTCCGGCCCCTCCGGGAGACACACCTTGGTGGCCGCACCCGCGCTGAGCACGTCTTTCGCGATCCGTACCGACTCACCGTCGCTGTGACGGGCGACCGGGTCGATGACCACAAGGAGCAGGTCGGAAGTCGCCACCTCTGTCCTGCCTCGCTTCCTCGGGTAGCATCTCTGTGCAAGAGCCCCTTGCGCTATTGCGTCAGGGGCTTCGTCTATTCCGGGGCATCCGGTCCGACGGTTTGCGGCCAACGACGGTCGCGGTGCATGCGGCGGTGGACCCTCCGCGTACGCCCCCGACCCTGGACATGCCCCGCCCGGAAGGGGTGTACGCGCGTGCCCGCACTTGTGCTGCTCGGTGCTCAGTGGGGTGACGAAGGCAAGGGAAAGGCCACCGACCTGCTCGGTGGCTCGGTGGACTATGTCGTGCGCTACCAGGGCGGCAACAACGCCGGCCATACGGTGGTCGTAGGTGACCAGAAGTATGCGCTCCACCTCCTCCCCTCCGGAATCCTGTCGCCCGGATGTACGCCCGTCATCGGCAACGGCGTCGTCGTCGACCCGTCGGTCCTGCTCTCCGAGCTGAGCGGTCTGAACGAGCGCGGTGTCGACACCTCCAAGCTGCTGATCAGCGGCAACGCCCACGTCATCACGCCGTACAACGTCACCGTCGACAAGGTGACGGAACGCTTCCTCGGAAAGCGCAAGATCGGCACGACCGGCCGCGGCATCGGCCCGACCTACGCCGACAAGATCAACCGCGTCGGCATCCGGGTCCAGGACCTGTACGACGAGTCGATCCTGACCCAGAAGGTCGAGGCGGCCCTCGACGTCAAGAACCAGATCCTCACCAAGCTGTACAACCGGCGCGCGATCGCCGTCGGCCAGGTGGTCGAGGAGCTGCTGGGCTACGCCGAGAAGCTCGAACCGTACGTCGCCGACACGGTCCTGATCCTCAACCAGGCCCTGGAGGAGAACAAGGTCGTCCTGTTCGAGGGCGGCCAGGGCACGCTCCTGGACATCGACCACGGCACGTATCCGTTCGTGACGTCGTCGAACCCGACCGCGGGCGGTGCCTGCACCGGTGCCGGTGTCGGCCCGACGAAGATCGGCCGCGTCATCGGCATCCTCAAGGCCTACACGACCCGTGTCGGCTCGGGTCCGTTCCCGACCGAGCTGTTCGACGAGGACGGCGAGGCGCTGCGCCGCATCGGCGGTGAGCGGGGCGTGACGACGGGCCGCGACCGCCGCTGCGGCTGGTTCGACGCGGTGATCGCCCGCTACGCGACCCGGGTCAACGGCCTGACCGACTTCTTCCTCACCAAGCTCGACGTGCTCACCGGCTGGGAGCAGATCCCGGTCTGCGTCGCGTACGAGATCGACGGCAAGCGGGTCGAGGAGCTCCCGTACTCCCAGACGGACTTCCACCACGCGAAGCCGGTCTACGAGATGCTGCCCGGCTGGCAGGAGGACATCACGAAGGCCAAGACCTTCGCGGACCTCCCGAAGAACGCCCAGAACTACGTCAAGGCGCTGGAGGAGATGTCCGGCGCCCCGATCTCTGCGATCGGCGTGGGCCCGGGCCGTGACGAGACCATCGAGATCAACTCGTTCCTGTAAGTCCCTTACGTCCCCGTCCAGTTGGGCCGGTCATGGACATCCTTGACCGGCCCATGGGCTGCTCCTGGTTCCGCGCGGAAGGAGGGACCGGAACTATCTACGCGGGTAGTGCCGTCCCTCTCCGCTCTCCATTCCCAGGAGCCTTGTATGCCCGTCAGTCCCATGAACCGACGCGAGTTCATGCAGAAGTCGGCCGTCACCTCGGCGGCGGTCGCCGTCGCGGGAGCGGTCGGCAGCGGTACGGCCGAGGCTGCCGACCAGGAGCCCGAGAAGACGCCGCGCACCTGGTCCTTCTCCGTCCTCGGCACCACCGACCTGCACAGCCACGTCTTCGACTGGGACTATTACAAGGACGCCGCCTACAGCGACAAGGCCGGCAACTCCGTCGGTGTCGCGCGTGTCGCCACGCTCATCAAGCAGCAGCGCGAGGCGAAGGGCGAGGACCGGGTGCTGCTCGTGGACGCCGGCGACATCATCCAGGGCACCTCGCTGGCCTACTACTTCGCCCGCGTCGACCCGATCACCGGCACCGACGGCACGAAGGGTCCCAAGCACCCCATGGCCGTCGCCATGAACCACATGCGCTACGACGCCGCCGCGCTCGGCAACCACGAGTTCAACTACGGCATCGACGTCCTGCGGAAGTTCGAGAGCCAGTGCCACTTCCCGCTGCTCGGCGCCAACGCCCTCGATGCCAAGACCCTGCGGCCCGCCTTCCGCCCGTACACCGTGAAGTGCGTCCGGGTCCCCGGCGCACCCGACATCAAGGTCGGCATCCTCGGGCTCACCAACCCCGGGATCGCGCTGTGGGACAAGGACAACGTCAGCGGGAAGATGGTGTTCCCGGGGCTCGTCGAGCAGGCGAAGAAGTACGTGCCGCGGCTGCGGGCGCTGGGCTGTGACGTGGTGTTCCTGACGGACCACTCGGGCCTGGACGGCTCGTCCTCGTACGGCGACGAACTCCCGTACGTGGAGAACGCGTCGAACCTGGTCGCCGAGCAGGTCCCGGGCATCGACGCGATCCTGGTCGGCCACACCCACGTCGAGGTCCCCTCCTACACAGTGAAGAACGAGGAGACCGGCGAGGAGGTCCTGCTCTCCGAGCCGTACTGCTGGGGCTACCGCCTGAGCGTCTTCGACTTCGAGCTCGAACTCCACCACGGCCGGTGGAAGGTGACGAGCAAGACGGCCCGGACCCTCAACCCCAACACGGTGGACGAGGACCCGGAGATCAAGCGGCTCCTGGAGGCCGACCACGAGCTGGTGGTGAAGTACGTCAACACCCCCGTCGGCACCTGCACGGCGGACCTGTTGGCGGCGGAGTCCTGCTGGAAGGACGTCCCCATCATGGACTTCATCCACCAGGTGCAGATGGCGACGGTCGCCTCCGGGCTGTCCTCCGCCGACGCCGCGCTCCCGCTGATCTCGGTCGCCGCGCCCTTCAGCCGGACCGCGGACATCCCCGCGGGGAACGTGACGATCAAGGACATCGCCGGGCTCTACATCTACGACAACACCCTCTACGGCAAGAAGCTGACCGGTGCCCAGCTCAAGGACTACCTGGAGTACGCGGCGAAGTACTACCACCAGGTCCCGTCCGGCACGAAGGTCGACACCGCGACCCTCACCAACGCCGACAACTTCTGGGACTACATGTACGACACCGCCGCCGGGGTCGACTACGAGATCGACATCGCGCAGCCCGAGGGCTCGCGCATCAAGAACCTCTCCTACAGGGGCGCGCCGGTCGCCGACGACCAGGTCTTCGTCGTCGCCGTCAACAACTACCGCGCCAACGGCGGCTCCGGCTACCCGCACATCGCCTCCGCCGGCATCGCCTACAGCTCCACCAACGAGATCCGCCAGCTGATGATCGACTACGTGACGTCCAAGGGCACCCTCGACCCGGCGGACTTCGCGGTCACCAACTGGCGGCTGACGCAGGACGGCACGCCGGTGTTCTAGGCCGTGCCGAGCAAGGTGCCGGTCCGCTCCGCGAGGAACTCCTCCCAGGTCCGGGTGCCCTTGTCGGCGCCCTCGAGGGTCAGGTCGGCCCCGGACCGGTAGGCACGGCCGGCCTTGCCGGGCATGCGGACCGGGAGCATCGGGCGGTGCTTGCCGCGTGCCGTGAGGTAGCTGCGCAGCAGGTCCGCGAGGTCGTACACCGCCGGTCCGGCCAGGTCGGGGACCAGGCCGGCCGGTTCGCCGAGCGTCAGCTCCACGAGCCGGGCGGCCACCTCGCGCGCGTCGACCGGCTGCAGCCGCATCCCGCCCGGCACCGGGATCACCGGCAGCTTGGCCGTCTTCTCGGCCATGAGCAGCGCCAGGTCGTCAGGTCCGGGGCGGTCAGCGCCATGGTCCTGGTGGCGAGGTGCTCGCGCAGGAGACGCGCCGCGCGCACCACGACGCGGACGGCGAGGCACCGCGGCGGCGGCAGCGGACCGGGTGCCTCGCGGGCCACCTGCAGCAGACGTTGCAGCTCGGCCAGCGTGGCGTCCCGGATCAGGACCCGATGGCCGGCCCAGTTCCGGTAGAGGTAGGAGCGGTTGCAGCGGGCCAGGCGGGCGATGTGCGTCACGCCGATGCGCCGGGGGCCGTACTGGGCCAGCGCGTCCAGGGTCGCGCGGTACACCGTGCCCGTCCCGGGCTGCCGGACGGAGGAGGTCGATCGGCTCACGTCCGGCAGCACGGCAAGGGCGGGGGTGGTACCTGGCTGGAAAAGCGCGACAGATCTGGAGAAAGTGATGCGGGTTTTCCGGCTATTGAGTGAAGGGGGCGGGCGTCCCTCCGCTCAGCACCCGGTCGTCCAGGTGTGTGAGGCGCCCTGGTCGTTCGCGGCGGCGTTGTAGCCGACCTCCTGGCCCGGGGCCAGGCAGATCGTCACGTGGCCCAGCAGTTCCCGGGCGGAGTAGACCTTGACGTGGTCCTTGACGCCCGGGCCGGAGATGCCGTGGTTCGCCCACGAGGAGTCGTGCCAGGCCATGTCCTGCTCCCACCAGTGGTCGTCACCGCTGTGCTCGATCTTCAGGCCCTGGAAGTTCGCTTCCGTCCACACGCAGAAGTTGCCGCTGCCGCAGGGCACGGCCTGCGCGGACGCCACTCGGCGATCTCGGCGCTGTGCCGGGAACGGACCTCGGCCAGGGAACGGTGGGTCTGCTCGGCCTCGGGCTGAAGGTTGTTCACGATCACCGACGTGCGGAACCACCGGCGCTGGTCGCCGTAGAGCCGCTGCTGGGCCGCCGCGAGGCAGCCGTCGGTATGGGCGCGGACCACGTAGCCCGTGGGCAGGCGGAGCGACAGTTCCGCCTCGCCCGAACCGAACAGGGTGTCGGAGAGGCGCCGTTGCTCGACGGACGAGGGCGTCGGCTGCCCCGGACGGGGCGGGCTCAGGCCCTGGCGGGCGAGACAGTCGTCGGTGAGCTTCTGGGTGGCGGCCTTGATGACGTCGTCGGGGGAGGGGCTGGGTGGTGCGTTCCTCATCGCTGTACAGGCGGTGAGGAGTAGTCCGGGGGCGAGAAGTGCGGCAACAGCCTTCGTGGGCGGACGCATCTGGAGCATCAGCCCGGCCGGCACCCCATCGTGCTGTCACTGACCCCGTCGAACTTCGTCGCCCACTCCCAGTTGTTGGAGTAGTCGTCGGGGTGGATCGCGCGGTACAGGCAGCCGCCGGGCTGGTAGCTGATCGCGTACACGGTCACGGAGGCATGCGAGTCGAAGGAGGACGCGTGCCGCTTCACCCGGGAGTCCGCCTCCCGGTACCCCGGCGGCGCGTAGTCCCAGGCGCCGCCGGACCCCATCTGGTTCGGGTCCGGCCAGAAGTACACATGCCCGGGAGGCACGGCGACAGCGTGCGCGGGCGGCGCGGCGGCCGGTCCGAGGGCCGCCAACAGGGCAGAGGCGATGAGGAGGTGACGCATGGCCCGGGCATGCCCTCGGGCCACCGCCCGTATGCGGCACGTGTGTCCGGTTCACCCCTTCCGGGGGATCAAGGGGTACGGGCGCCCTTGAGGAACGCGCCCCATGCGCCGGGGGAGGCCGTGAGGATGGGGCCGGTGGGGTTCTTGGAGTCGCGGATATGGATGGCGGCCATGTCCCCGTCGGGTGCCTCGTAGGCGACTTCGACGCAGTTGCCGCCGCCGCCGTCGCTGTAGCTGGACTTGAACCACCGAAGGGTGCCGCTGCCGGTCATCGTTCTTCTCCTGCCAACCTCTCGATGAAGTCCAGCGAGTCGTCGGGACTCAGGGCCTGTGCGCGGATCTTCGCATAGCGGTGCGCCAGTTGGGACACTTCCGGGGGATCGCTGATCAGAATGCCCTGGTCCTCGATCTCCATGTAGACGACGTGCTCGTGCTCCTTGGTCTCCACGAGCTTCATCGCGCCACGGTCGCCCGCGTGCGTGCCGCGCAGTCCGCGGTCCATCGGGAGCACCTGCACGCAGACATTGTCCCTCCGGGCGTCCCCGGCGAGCGAACGCAATTGCCCGCGCAGCACCTCCCAAGAGCCGAACGGCCGCTTCAGTACGCCCTCTTCAAGGATCAGCTCGACCATGGGGGCCGGGTCCCGCTCGAAGAGCGCCCGGCGGGCCAGGCGCGCCTCGACTAGTTCCTCCCGCTTCTGCTCGGCGACCGGAGGATAACTACCACCGATCAGCGCCCGCGCGTACTCCTCCGTCTGGAACAGGCCGTCCACGACCAGCGTCTCGTACGAGCAGATCGTGACCGCCCCGGCCTCCAACTCGGAGAAGCCCCGGAAGCGTGCCGGGTACTTCTCCAGCAGCATCCACCTGCGTGCCTTCTCGAAGACGCCCAACCCTCCGCCGAGCGCCTCCTCCAACTTGGCGAGCATCTTGTCGCTCGCAGGCTGCGCACACGTCTCCATCGCGCTGACCGCCGACCCGGTGTACCCGATCTTCTTCCCCAACTCCTCCTGCGACAGCTGCTGCTGCTCGCGCAGCGCCTTCGCCAGGGCGGCGACCAGGTGCGCCGTCCCGCTCGCCTCCACCTTGTTCACAGCCCGTGCCATTGCGGTCACCCCCGAACTCAACCGAACTCAACCGGTCGCAAGTCGCTCGTGCCGGTTTCCGACCGTTGCTACTGGTCGACACAGAGTTATGGAAGACGCTAGCCCCGCCTGCCGAAACTGGCCGCATGAATACGCAAAGCGACCTGGACTGGATCCCCTCCACGGGCATCCAACTCCGCAAGGCCGGCGTCCGGTTCGACGCCCTCCGGCTCGACGGCGACCGGGGCCGCGCCCTCGCCGACCGTCTCGCCCGGATGACCGGCGGAGCCCCAGGACCCGTCATCGAGGAGGACAACGGAAGACGTGCCGTCTACTTCCTCGTCCCGGTCGGCAGCACGTCCCACCGCTCCTGGCCCGACGGAGTCACACGCCTCACCGCCGGCCCGAACCGCATCTCGTACATCCCGATCCCGGCCCTTGACGGCCTGACCTGGCCCCTGAGCTGGCGCTACCGGCCGACGGGATCCGGCGACCTCGTCCACACGCTGCTCCTGCGAACCGCCCTTCACTCCCCGGAGTGAAATACGCGAACAGCCGCCCCGGAAAAGCCAGTTCCAGCTTGCATTCGTTGCTCTGCGTGCCCATAGAGTCGCGCCAACAGGCCAAGCAAGAAGAACGCCCCCGCGGTGCGCCAACACCCGGGGGCTCGACACCAGGAGCGGCAGCTCCACCAGGAAGGCTGGCGCTCCCAATGCGCATTCATCGTACGACGCCCACGCGCGCCTTTTCCGTCTTCTCCAACGCTCTTCTCCGCGACCGGAGCATCTCCTGGTGCGCGGTAGGCGTACTGACGTACCTATTGAGCCTGCCGAACGACGCCCGCGTCACCATCCGCACGCTTGCCGAGCAGCGGAAGGAGGGGCGGGCGCGGATCGCCGCCGCCCTGCATGAGCTGGAGGAATCCCGGTATCTGCGGCGGGTGGTGCACAAGAGTCGTGCGACGGGCCAACTCTTCACCGTCTACGAGGTGTTCGACACTCCGTACGAGGACGAGCCACCCTCGGGTGAATCGGAGGAATCCCAGAACCTGGCCTCCGGTGAGTCGGACATCATGGAATCGGACGCGCTCCCTTCGGGAGAAAAGACCAGGGAAGAAGAACCTCCCGCCCCGCCGCCGCCCCCGCCCGCCGCTCCGAGCGAGCGCACCGCGCTCGCCGCCAAGCTGCTCGGCTCGCTCGGCCGCACACACCCCCGGCTGACGCTCGGCGCCGCAGACGCGCTGCGGCTCGCGCCGCTGGTGGAGGAGTGGTGGGACGCGGGGGCGACCAGCGCCCAGGTGCGGGCGGCCCTGACGGACGGGCTGCCACCCCGCGTGTACTCGCCGCGCGCCCTCATCGAGAACCGACTGCGGCGCAAGCGCCCGATGCCGCCGACGCCCGGACCTGTCACGACCGTTGAGGTCGAGTTGCGCACACCCGGCGCGTCCGCCTACCGGGAGGCCGCCCGGCGAGGCGGCGCGCTGGCATGGGCGCTGCTGCGGGCCCGGGCCGCACCCGCGTAGGCGCACAGACTCCCGGCCGCACGCCCGTGCCGCCGGGTCCACCAACAGAAAGGGATGCGATGACCGCATTGCTTGAACGTACCGAGGCGGTATACCGACGGTATACTGCCGTCATGGCTGACACCACCGTCAAGGTCGACCCTGCTGTCCGTGACCGGCTCATGGTGCTCGCCCGCGAGCGCGGGATGACCATGCGCGACCTGATCGCCGAGTTGGCGGGGGCCACGCCCACGAAGGAAGAACTGCGGAAGCGGTACGAGGAGACCAAGGCGTACTGCGAGACGCACTTCGGTGTGACGCTCACGGACGAGGACCACGACAGGATGGAGAAGGTCTGGCAGGACCTTGAGGCCGGCCGGCCCGTGGACAGCCTGTGAGCGGGACGAGGGCGGGGTCGACGGGGGTCGTGTTCGACGAGTCGGCCCTGCTGGCGCTGGGGTCGGGGAACTCGCTCGCCTCGCAGTTCGTCGCGAACACCGAACACGGACCCACCCGGCACGTGTTCATACCGGCGCTCTGCTTGGCCGCCGCCGATGGGATGCGCAAGGGACTGGCCGAGCACATCGGGGCGCTGCCCGCCGTCGAGATCGTCGAGCTGGACTTCGCGGCGGCCTCCACCGTGGGCGCGCTGCTGCGCGACGGGGTGGAGTGGCGGCTGGGCCACGCGGTTCACCTGTCCCGCCCGACGCCGGACTGGCCGGACGGACGTCACGTCCTGACCGTCGAACCCGGTCTGTACGCGGACATGCCCCTTGTCCGGACCATCCGGCTGCCGCGTCAGCGGTGACCATCGGCCGGGTAGGGGGCGCCCACCGGGAGCCCTCTCCCCGGCCTCAGCTGAAGACGATCATCGACCCCTGCGCCAGGCTCCGCGTGGCCGCCGCGTGCAGGCCCAGCCACACATGGCGTTCGCGGGCGAACGGGCTCGGGTCGTACGGGGCCGGAAGCGCGGGTTCCTCCAGGGACGTGGGGGCCAGCGGCGGGTCCGGGGCGGCCGGGGGGTTCGCCGGGTCGATGCCGATGGACGGGGCCACGAACTCCAGCTCCCGCAGCAGCGCCTGCGCCGAGCCCAACGGGCCGCCGCCCGCCAGGAGTTCGTCGTTCGACAGGGGCTGCGGGAAGTCCACCGGGACGTAGGCGCCGGCGTGGTCGTAGTGCCACACCAGATGCGACTGCTGGGCCGTCGACTCGAACATCTCCAGGAGCTGCTCGTAGTCGCCGCCCAGCTCGTCCACCGGTGTCACGGCGAGGCCGCAAACCTGGAGCAGATAGGCACGGCGCAGGAAGTGCAGCGCGTCGTAGTCGAATCCCGCGACCGGGGCCACCTCGCCGGTCAGGCCCGGCATGTACTGGTACACCGGCACCGGCGGCAGTCCGGCCTCCCCCAGCACCGTGTCGTAGAGGGCGAGTTCCTCGGCGAACGGGTTGTCGGGGGTGTGGCACAACACGTCGACGAGCGGGACCAGCCACAGGTCACAGGCCAACAGTAAGCTCCTCGGGTTATCGGTGTGGTGCAGGAAGCGTAATGGGCGTACGGGCGGCCGGTCGCGCTCAGTCGTGCAAGCCGTGCAGGTCCCATACCCACACCCCGCCCACCCACTTACCGGTCCGCCCCACCAGCTTGTCCACGGTCTCACGCAACGGGTCCTGGGACTCCTGCGGTGGCAGCACCAGCACCCCCGCCTTCCAGTCCGCGAAGTCGGCGCGGGCCTGCGCCCGCCAGTTGTCCCCGACGGTCGGCCTCACGCCGGTGAAGCTGATGGCCGGAGGTGGCGAGGACACCCAGGCGCAGGGCGTGGCCCTTGGCGCGGTTGCGGTCGCCGATGACGAGCCGCACCCGCTCCTCGCCGGCGCCGGCGGTGGTGACGACGTCCCGGGTGCCGTCGGTGGACCCGTCGTCGACCACGACGACCTCCCACGACCCCAAGCGGCCCTCGTCGTCGCGCAGATACGCGGTGATCGCCTCGAGCGTGGGCCCCAGCCGCTCCTCCTCGTTGTAGGCGGGGACGACGACGGACAGGTCGGTGCAGATGGCCGGCATGTCCTCTAAGAGCGCCCGGCAGTAGGCGTTTTGTGGGGGACCTGCCGGTGATCGTCTGATGTGTGTGAGCGGCCGGTTCGCCGACAGGTTCGGTTACTGAGGCGTCACGGATCGGGGCATGTCTGTGCAGCTTGCGCTTTCCGTTGCGTCAACTCCTACGGTCGCTCCTGTGGCCGGACAGCCGGCCCGGCGAGGAAAGGTGCGGCCATGGCCTGGTCGATTGCGGATGTGGCCCGGATGTCCGGGGTGACGTCCCGGACCCTGCGTCACTACGACGAGATCGGATTGCTTGTTCCCGCGTACATCGGCAGCAACGGCCACCGCTACTACGAACAGGCCGGACTGCTGCGACTGCAGCAGATCCTGCTGATGCGGGAACTGGGCCTGGGGCTGCGCGAGATCGCGGCGGTCCTGGAGCGCCAGGTCGACCAGGTGGCCGCGCTGCGCGAGCACCAGCGCAGGCTGCTGGCCGAGCGGAACCGCCTCGACGTGCTCGCCCGCACGGTCGCCCGCACCATCGCCGAACTTGAGCAGGACGAGGAGACACCCGACATGGGAAAGATCAGCAGGCCGGAGAACCTGTTCACTGGCTTCGACACCGCCCGCTACGAGTCGCCCGCCCGCACGCAGTGGCCCGACCAGGCGCAGCAGTCGTCGCAGTTCGCGGCCACGCTCAGCGAGGCGGAGATGGAGCGGCTGCAGGGTGAGGCGACCGCGGCCATGGTCCGCATGGCCGAGTTCATGCAGGCCGCCACGCCGGTGACCGACCCCGCCGTGCAGGCCGAGGTCGACTCCCATTACCAAGGCATCGACCGGATGTGGACCCCGGACGCGGCCGCGTTCAAGGCCCTGGGGCAGAACTACGTCGACGACGCGCAGTGGCGCGCGACCTACGACCAGGTCGCCGCCGGGCTGGCCGAGTACCAGCGGGACGCCATGGTCGCCTACGCCGACGCCCGGCTGAGCTGACCTGTCACCGGTTGCTGGGGCTGCAGACCCGGCAACCTGGCGCACCTTCCACCCCGCTCCCCACGTTCACCCGCTCCCATCTCCTGGCGGCGCCTCCCGTACGGTGCGGCACCGCCCTGCCCCTGGAGTACCCGCTGTGATCCCCGCCCACTGGCCCCGCCACCACCGCCGTGAGGACAACGAACTCCTCGGCTACCTGCGCCCCGTTGAAGACGTCCTGGGCCAGTTTGTCCCGGTCACCCTCTTCGGCCACCCGCTGAGCGGACCGGGCGGCGAGGACCATGCCCGCCAGTGCCTGGACCGCGCAGGACTGGACTACCTGGCCCAGGACTGGCTGCTGTCTCTGCCCGGCCGCCCGGATCTCATCGCCGTTCAGATCGTCGAGGCCGCCCCGCAGCAGCTTCGGGTCAAGAACATCGACTACGGCTACCCGGACGCGGACATCGGCCACATCTTCGTCCTCGACGTCCCCACCACCGGACAGCTCCACCCGCGCTGATCCCGTGCCCTGCAGCCCCGGCTGCGACAGCGGATCCCATCGGACGGTCGACAGAGCAAGCCCAGTGGCGCCACTACGACCGTGGACACCTCTCCCGGAGATCGCGTGCCCGTCCTGCCGTCTAGCTTGCTCGAACCCCTGTGGGACCAGTTCGCGGCCCTGCTGCCCGAGCACTTCGACACCCACCCGCTGGGCTGTCACAACCCGCGCATCCCCGACCGGATCGTCTTCGAGCACGTGATTGCCGCCCTGGTGCACGGCTCCGGTTACGAACGGATCGCCAGCCCCGGCTGTTCGGATCGCACCATCCGGCGCCGCGTCAACTACTGGTCCCAGCTGGGCATTGCCCAGAAGATCCACGCGCTCGCCCTGGAAGCGCACGACCGCATGATCGGCCTGGAACTGGGCGAGCTGTCCGTGGACGGCTGCATTACCAAGGCCCCCTGCGGCGGGGAGGCCGCCGGGCGCTCGCCGGTGGACCGGGGCAAGCAGGGCCTGAAGCGCTCGGTGGCCACCGACGCGCGCGGCGTCCCGCTCGGCATCGTGGCGGCCGGTGCCAACCGCCACGACTCTCCGCTGCTGGCGCCCACCCTGCAAGCCGCAAAAGAGCAGGTCGGCGAGCTACCCGAGCAGGTCAACGTGAATCTGGACCGCGGCTACGACAGCGACAAGACCCGCGCCGCCCTGGCGGAGCTCGGCTTCACCGGCGAGATTGCCCGCAAGGGCCTTCCCGCCCCGATCCAGGCCGGCAAGCGCTGGGTGGTTGAACGCGGTCACGCATGGATGAACGGCTTTGGCAAGCTGCGGCGCTGCACCGAGAAGCGCAGCCGCGTCGTGGACTTCTACCTCTACCTGTCCGCCGCGATCGTCACCCTGCGTATGCTGATCCGCCGCGCAACCCCGCTCTACCGCTGGGACGGCCGCCCCACGACCAAGCGCCTCAAGTGACGTCTACTGCCGGGCGCTCTAAGACGTCCGCGGCCTGCGCCGTGCTCAACCAGTGGCCGGCCGCTCGAGCAGTTCGAGGGAGTGCGCGTTGTACGCGGCGACCACGGCGTGCGCGGCGGCCGGGTCGCGGCGGGCGAGGGCGTCGACGAGTTCCGTGTGCCCGGACCACAGCCGGCCCTTCAGATCGGTGACCCGGCGCAGGTGCTGCACCACGCACACCCAGGACTGCACGCGCAACCGGTGCAGGAAGTCGGCGAGGTAGGGGTTGGCGTACAGGGCGCTCAGCTCGCGCCAGAAGCGCAGGTCGTAGCCGATGAGGATGTTCAGGTCGCCGGCGGTGGCGGCGCGCTCGGCCTCCTCGCCGCGGCGGCGCACCGCGGCGAGGGCGGCGCTGCGGCGCGGATCGTCCGCGGCGGACCTGCGGTGGCGTGTGCCGGCGCCGTCCTCGATGAGGCGGTGGAAGATGCCGTCGGTGACCAGGCTGCGGGCCTCGATCATGCCGCGGTAGTCGTCCGGGGAGTAGGCGCGGACCTCGAAACCCCGGTGCTGGACGGCGTCCAGGAGACCCTGCGCCGACAGGTCGACCAGTGCCTCGCGGACAGGGGTCGCGGAGACGCCGTACTGCTCGGCGATCTCCTTCACCGTGAACTCCTGCCCCGGCTGCAACCGGCCGGCCAGCACCTCGTCGCGGAGCGCGTCCGCGATCTGCTGCCGCAGGGTGCTACGAGTGACGGCGCCGTTGCCGGGCATCGTTGTCTGGGTCCCCCCATCCGCGTACGGGTGCGTGTTCCTGCCGGAGACACGTCACCTTACGCGGTGGGGGTCCCGTGAGCCCCCTATGTGCGGTGGAGCCGGTCAGACCGTGTACTCGTCGGCCACGGACAGCGCCGCGTCCAGGGCCGCGAGGCCTTCCTTCGCCTCCGCCTCGGCGATCGTGCAGGGCGGGACGACATGGGTGCGGTTCATGTTGATGAACGGCCACAGACCGTGGGCCTTGGCGGCGGCGGCGAACGCGGCCATGGGGGCGTTCGCCTCGCCGGCCGCGTTGTACGGCACCAGCGGCTCCCTGGTCTCACGGTTCCGGACCAGCTCCAGGGCCCAGAACATGCCGACGCCGCGTACCTCGCCCACCGACGGGTGCCGCTCGGCCAGCGCGCGCAGCCCCGGCTCGATGACCTGCGCGCCGACCACGGCGGCGTTCGCGACGACGCCCTCCTCGGCCATCACGTCGAGCGTGGCGACCGCGGCGGCGCAGGCCAGCGGGTGACCGGAGTAGGTCAGACCGCCCGGGTAGGGCCGCCTGCCGAAGGTCTCGGCGATCCTCGGCGAGATGGCGACGCCGCCGAGCGGCACATAGCCGGAGTTCACACCCTTGGCGAAGGTCATCAGGTCGGGGACCACGTCGAACAGATCGGCCGCGAACCATGCGCCGGTACGCCCGAACCCGGCCATCACCTCGTCCAGGACGAAGACGATCCCGTGCTTGTCGCACAGTTCGCGCACGCCCGCGAGGTAGCCGCGGGGCGGGACCATGATCCCGGCGGTGCCCGGGATGGTCTCCAGGACGATCGCGGCGATCGTGCCGGGGCCCTCGAAGGCGATGGTCGTCTCCAGGTGCTCCAGCGCCCGCTCGCACTCCTGCTGCTCGGTCTCGGCGTAGAACCGCGAGCGGTACAGGAACGGCGCCCAGAAGTGCACCACGCCCGCCGCACCGCTGTCGGAGGCCCAGCGGCGCGGGTCGCCGGTGATGTTCACGGCCTGCTGGGTGCCGCCGTGGTAGGAGCGGTAGGCGGACAGCACCTTTGGCCGGCCGGTGTGCAGGCGCGCCATGCGTACGGCGTGTTCGACCGCGTCGGCGCCGCCGTTGGTGAAGAAGATCTTGTTCAGGTCGCCGGGGGTGCGCCGGGCGATCAGCCGGGCGGCCTCGGAACGGGCCTCGACGGCGAAGGCGGGCGCGAACGTGGCCAGGGTCGCGGCCTGCTCCTGGATCGCGGCGACGACCTTGGGGTGCTGGTAGCCGATGTTGGTGAAGACGAGCCCGCTGGTGAAGTCGAGGTAGCGGTTGCCGTCGTAGTCCCAGAAGTACGACCCCTCCGCACCGGCTACGGCGAGCGGGTCGATGAGCTCCTGCGCTGACCACGAGTGGAAGACGTGCGCACGGTCCGCGGCCTCGACGGCGGCGCCGGCCTGGGGGTCGGTCTGAGGGATCATGCGGCGAGGCTAGGAGCGGCGGAGGCGGGCGGGACATGGGCGGGATGTCTGCGGTCAGGGGTATTCCGCGACAGGTTGTCGGGTGCCGGGCGCCTCGACGCGGCCGTTACGGAACCGTGCACGCCGCTGCCGCCGACTCCCTCTGGGGCGGCACTATTCTCTGGCTGTCGCACGCACAGGGGGGTAGGTGAGGCGGCGATGGAACGGCTGGGGGCCGGGGATCCGCTGGGGGTCCCTCCGGGCTTCAAGCTCCGGGGGAGTGTGGGGGGCTATCGACTGCTGGCGCGGCTGGGGGCCGGCGGTATGGGCAGCGTGTATCTGGCCCGGTCCGACCGGGGCCGTACGGTCGCGGTGAAACTCGTGCGGCGGGAGCTGGCCGAGCAGGAGGAGTTCCGGGCCCGCTTCCGGCAGGAGGTGCAGGCCGCACGGCGGGTCGGCGGGTACTGGACCGCGCCCGTCCTGGACGCCGACACCGAGGCCGACATTCCCTGGGTCGCCACTGGGTACGTCGCCGGGCCGACCCTCCAGACCGTCGTCTCGCAGGACCACGGTGCCCTGCCGGAGCGGTCCGTGCGCGTGCTGGCCGCCGGGCTCGCCCACGCCCTGCAGGACATCCACGCCGCCGGGCTGATCCACCGGGACCTGAAACCGTCCAACGTCCTCGTGACCATCGACGGCCCCCGGGTCATCGACTTCGGCATCGCCCGCGCGCTGGAGACCCTGACGGGCGCCGGGTTCACGCGCACCGGGGCGCTCGTCGGGTCGCCCGGGTTCATGGCGCCCGAGCAGGTGCGGGGCGACCGCGTCACGCCCGCGTGCGACGTCTTCTGCCTGGGCTCCGTGCTCGCGTACGCCGCCACGGGCACCCTTCCCTTCGGGGGCGCGAACAGCGGGGTGCACGCCCTGATGTTCCGCATCGCACAGGAGGAGCCGGACCTGGAGGGCCTGCCGGAGGGGCTGTCGGACCTGGTACGGGACTGCCTGCACAAGGACCCGGCCGCGCGGCCGACCCCGGCGCAGATCCTGGAACGCACGGGCGCGGACGACACGCTCAGCGAGGGCCGCAGCCGCGACCCGTGGCTGCCGGGCGCCCTGGTCGCCCAGCTGGGGCGCCATGCGGTGCGGTTGCTGGACACGGAGGATCCGGAGGATCCGGCGGAACGGCAAGGTCCGGAAGGTTCGCAGGGGCCGCAGGAGCGGCAGAGGCCGCAGGGGCCAGAAGGTTCGGAGGGGCCGCAGGGGCCGGAAGGTCTGGAGGGGCCAGAAGGTTCGGAGGGGCCTCAGGGGCCGGAAGGTCTGGAGGGGCCGCAGGGGCCGCGGGGTCATGTGGAGGCGGGAGCGGGGGCTCCAGGGGCTGCGGATGCGCCCACGGCTCCGGCACCCCCGGCAGCTCCCACGATCCCGGGGCCGCCCCCCGCCTCCGGCGCCTCCTACGGCGCGGTACCGCCACCGCCCGGCGTCTTCGGGCCTGCGCCGCAGCACCCCCGGCCGCCCGCCCCCGGAGGCTGGGGCACGCCGCCGTACGGTCCGCCCGCGTACGGTGACCCGGCGCCTGCGAGGCGCAGCGGACGTTTCACCGCCGTGCTGATCGTGGTCGCCCTGGTCGTCGCGCTCGGTGCGGGCGGTTCGGTGTACGCGGTGCTGCGCGGGGACGGGACCGGCACCACCGGCGGCGGCACCCCGTCGCGGACCTCCGCCGCGCCCACGACCCCAGGCCCGAGCACGCCCGGGCAGCCGTCCCCGTCCGCCTCGGCGTCCGCGTCGTCCTCGGCCAGTACCGGCTCTCCGGGTGCCGTCCCCGACGCCTACCTCGGCACCTGGACCGCCACGATCGACAACGCGACCGGGCACAACACCCGGAGCCTGGTCATCCGGCAGGGCGGGGTGGGCGACACGGTGCTGTCGCTGACCGCCGACGGCGGCACGTACCACTGCGTCTTCCGGGCCGAGCTGGTCGAGAAGCCCACCGCGAACGGCCCGCTGAGGATCGGCCCGTCCACGGTCACCGGCGGCCGGCCGGCGTCGTCCTGCACCCCGGGCGGCGCGACAGAGCTGACGCTGCTCCCGGACGGCCGCCTCAAGCGCGTGAACACGACCACCGGCGAGGCCCTGACCTATACGAAGGCGGGGTAGGCACAGGCCTGGTCACCTGGTCACCGGGCCTCCGGCGGCCGCTGCCGGGGCATGTTGGGCCGTGCGCCCGGCGGCGGGAACCGCCCCGGCAGGGTGCCCTCGGGGCGGGGCGCCGCAGCCCCCGACGACTGCATCGCCAGGGGTGCCGAGCCGGTGCGGAACTCCGCCATCCAGTCCGCCGTCTCCGCCCGCACCAACTCCGTCACGTCCTCGGAGAACCGTCGCAGCACCGAAAGGCAGCGCTCCGCCGCCTCTGCCGCGGTCCCCTCCGTCGGCCCCAGCACCTCCCGCACGCTCTCCGACGCCCAGTCGAACTGCAGCGCCTGGAGCCGCCGCCCGATCGCCTGTGCCGTCGCCACATCCCGCATCCATCCGGACGTCACCCCGAAGTACCGGTCCCCGGCCACACACGCCACCCCCACCAGCAGCGACAGATACGCCCACGGCGCCACCCCGTCCGCCACCCCGGTCAGATCCAGCAGCGGCAGCGCGGCCCCGCACACGGCTCCGACCGCCGCGCCCGCGCGCAGCGCCTGCGCCCCCCGCCGTTTCCACGCGCGGTTCGCCAGGTACCAGGCCGCCGTCTCCAGCGCCCGCCGCTCCACCCACCGGTACAGCTCGTCGAGCCGCTGCGCGGGCTCCCCCCAGTCGCCGTGCGGGAACGGCCGGCCCATGAGGTCGCCGGGGGCACCGGGGTCGCCCGGGTCGCCCGGCCGCAGCCCCGCCGCTCCCTCGCCCCGCCCGTCCTGGAGCGGACCCTCGGGCTGCATCTCCGGCTGACTCACCCGGCACTCCCTACCTACGGCTATGACGTTCCGCGATGCACAAGCCCCTGCACGTTCCAGGGAACGCGCGCTGCTCACTTCGTGCACCCCGCAGTGTGCTCGTGACGCATGGTGCTGAAGCGCCGCACCCTTCCTACCGCCGGGCGGGTGGCGGGCAACCTGCTTTCGCGGCTTTTCCGCCCGGAAGGGGGCCTTGGTCGGGTATACGACGCTCAGCAAACTCACTCGAAAGAGTGCCGCCGTGGGCGGGAATCGAGTCCGGACGGGCTACCCCAGCGCGCACCCCGGTGACCACGTAGGCTCGTGCCGAGGCGGCAAACCCCGCCCTGACATCCGTACGCATACACGCGCATACGCACATCCGAAGCCGAACCGTACGAGGCAGGAGCTGATCGTGATTCCCGGTGGTGGGCAGCCGAACATGCAGCAGTTGCTCCAGCAGGCCCAGAAGATGCAGCAGGACCTCGCCAACGCGCAGGAGGAGCTGGCGAGGACCGAGGTCGACGGTCAGGCGGGCGGCGGCCTGGTGAAGGCGACGGTCACCGGCGCCGGCGAGCTGCGCGCCCTGGTCATCGACCCCAAGGCGGTGGACCCGGAGGACACCGAGACCCTCGCCGACCTGATCGTCGCGGCCGTCCAGGCGGCCAACGAGAACGCGCAGGCGCTCCAGCAGCAGAAGCTCGGTCCGCTGGCCCAGGGTCTCGGCGGCGGCATCCCCGGCCTGCCGTTCTGAGCCCACCGGGCGGTCCCGCCCGGGGAAGGGTGTCCACCGGACCGTCCCTTCTGCGAAAGGCAAGCGCCAACTACCGTACGTACGAAGAAACCGAGCCCGGCTACCGTACGTACCGAAGCTCTTCAGGAAAGGCAGTCCGTTGTACGAAGGCGTGGTCCAGGACCTCATCGACGAGCTGGGGCGGCTGCCCGGCGTCGGTCCCAAGAGCGCGCAGCGGATCGCCTTCCACATCCTGCAGGCCGAGCCGACGGACGTGCGCCGCCTCGCCCAGGCGCTGCTCGAGGTGAAGGCGAAGGTCCGCTTCTGCGCGACCTGCGGCAACGTCGCGCAGGAGGAGCTGTGCGGCATCTGCCGCGACGCTCGCCGTGACCCGTCCGTCATCTGCGTGGTGGAGGAGCCGAAGGACGTCGTCGCGATCGAGCGGACCCGCGAGTTCCGGGGCCGCTACCACGTGCTCGGCGGCGCGATCAGCCCCATCGAGGGCGTGGGCCCCGACGATCTGCGCATCCGCGAACTGCTCGCGCGACTGGCCGACGGCACGGTCACCGAGCTGATCCTGGCCACCGACCCGAACCTGGAGGGCGAGGCCACGGCCACGTACCTCGCCAGGATGATCAAACCCATGGGCCTGAAGGTCACCCGCCTGGCCAGCGGCCTCCCGGTGGGTGGCGACCTGGAATACGCGGACGAGGTCACCCTCGGCCGCGCCTTCGAGGGGAGACGACTCCTAGATGTCTGACGCCACGCTGCACGCGACGACGCAGGACCCGGACGACTTCGCGGTCCAGATCGCGGACCAGATCGAGAGCTTCCTGGTCGCCGTCACGGAGGTCGCGAAGGGCGACGAGCCGGACTCGGCCGTCCCGTTCCTCCTGCTGGAGGTCTCCCAGCTGCTCCTGGCCGGGGGCCGCCTCGGCGCGCACGAGGACATCGTCCCCGAGGAGCGCTACGAGCCGGACCCGGGCCCGGAGCCGGACGTGGACGAGCTGCGCGAACGGCTCGCCGCCATGCTGGAGCCGGTCGACGTCTACTCCGAGGTCTTCGACCCGTACGAGCCGCGCAAGGCCCCGGTCCCGGCCCGTATCTCCGACGACCTGGCGGACGTCATCACGGACCTGCGCCACGGCATGGTCCACTACCGGGCCGGCCGCACCACGGAGGCCCTGTGGTGGTGGCAGTTCTCGTACTTCTCCAACTGGGGCGCCACCGCCTCCGCCACGCTCCGCGCCCTGCAGTCCGTGGTCGCGCACGTCCGCCTGAACCAGCCCCTGGAGGAACTGGACGGCCTCGACACCGACCAGGACCTCGGCGACGAGATACTCGCGGAGGAGGCCGGCCGGGTCATGGCCAAGGAGATCGCGGACCCGCTGGGGCTGCGGTCGGTGAAGTAGGCCCGCTGGGCCACGGGCCGGGCGCTCACACCAGCCCGGCGACCCCCTTTCCGAGGGTGCTCAGACCTCCGGCCAGCGCGAGCAGCAGGACGAGGGCCCAGGCGCGTCGCTCGGGCACCCGTCCGGTGAGTGCCCTGCCGATCAGGGCTCCTGCCGCCAGGGCCAGGACGGCGAGGGCCCAGACGGGCGCGGTGAGCCGGGGCGGTCCGTTGGACGCCACGGACACCGCGTTCACGACGACGCCGTAGAACTGGGCGTTCGGCACGAACTCCCGCACGCTCCAGTCGGCGTTCAGGGCGTACAGGGAGACGGGCGGTCCACCGACCCCGGCGGCCGAGTTCATGAACCTGCCCAGGCCTCCGGCTGCGACGGCCCCCCGGCCGCCGCGCAGGGCGGGCACCCGCAGGCCCCGCATGACCAGCGTCACCGCCACGGTGACGAGCGCCCCCAAGGACGCCGGCAGCAGGGGTTCCGGCAGCTGCCGGGCCACCCACGTCCCGGAGGGCACGGTGATCACGGCGGCGACGCACAACGGCACCATCACCGGGGCCCGCACCCTGCGCCACCCCTCGGCGATCCCGACGACACTGATGGCCCCCGCGGCGCAGTTGGCGAGCACGACGCCCTCGGCGGGACCGAGCAGCAGCACGAGCGCGGGCACGGCGACGAGAGCGAACCCCATCCCGGTCAGCCACTGCACACACCCGCCGAGCAGCACGATCCCGGCCAGCAGCACGTCTCCCGCCCACCCATGCGTCACGGGTCGGCATCCTCGCGCCCAAGGTCGTCACGCGTCCATGACACTCATGCCTGAAAGGTGATTCACACCCCCGGGCTGTGACTCGCGGCACGTTTCGCGTACCGTCCCTGCGCCGGGGCAGATGCCGTGCTGAGCGGCCTCCGTGCCGACGGAAAGCGGTGGTGAAAAACCGTCGTACGGCCGTCGTACGTCCGAAGAAAACCGGGATGATCCCCGCGTGAGCGGGACATCTCACCATGCGGTATCCCGGAAGGGAAATTGGGTCGCTCGATAGACTGAGCCGACCGCACCTGCGTCTCGCAGGCGCGGAAAGAGACGGACTGAGCGAGGAGCGCACGTGGGCCTTGTCGTGCAGAAGTACGGAGGCTCCTCCGTAGCCGATGCCGAAGGCATCAAGCGCGTCGCCAAGCGGATCGTGGAAGCGAAGAAGAACGGCAACCAGGTGGTTGTCGTGGTTTCCGCGATGGGCGACACGACGGACGAGCTGATCGATCTCGCCGAGCAGGTTTCCCCGATCCCTGCCGGGCGCGAGCTCGACATGCTGCTGACCGCCGGAGAGCGGATCTCCATGGCACTGCTGGCCATGGCGATCAAAAACCTGGGTCACGAGGCCCAGTCGTTCACCGGCAGCCAGGCAGGTGTCATCACCGACTCGGTCCACAACAAAGCCCGGATCATCGACGTCACACCGGGCCGCATCCGCACCGCGCTGGACGAGGGCAACATTTGCATCGTCGCCGGCTTCCAGGGCGTCAGCCAGGACAAGAAGGACATCACCACGCTCGGCCGTGGCGGCTCGGACACCACGGCGGTGGCCCTCGCGGCCGCCCTCGACGCCGAGGTGTGCGAGATCTACACCGACGTCGACGGCGTGTTCACCGCCGACCCGCGCGTGGTGAAGAAGGCCCGGAAGATCGACTGGATCTCCTTCGAGGACATGCTGGAGCTGGCCTCGTCCGGGTCCAAGGTGCTGCTCCACCGCTGTGTGGAGTACGCCCGCCGCTACAACATCCCGATCCACGTCCGCTCCTCCTTCAGCGGGCTGCAGGGCACGTGGGTCAGCAGCGAGCCAGTCGTTCACAAGACAGAGCAGCAAGGGGAAACGAAGGTGGAGCAGGCCATCATCTCCGGTGTCGCGCACGACACCTCCGAGGCCAAGATCACGGTCGTCGGCGTGCCGGACAAGCCGGGCGAGGCCGCCTCGATCTTCCGCACCATCGCCGACGCCGAGATCAACATCGACATGGTCGTGCAGAACGTGTCGGCCGCTTCGACGGGCCTGACGGACATCTCCTTCACGCTGCCGAAGAGCGAGGGGCGCAAGGCGATCGACGCCCTGGAGAAGGCCAAGACCGCGATCGGCTTCGACTCGCTGCGCTACGACGACCAGATCGGCAAGATCTCCCTCGTCGGCGCCGGGATGAAGACCAACCCGGGCGTCACGGCAGACTTCTTCACCGCGCTGTCCGACGCGGGCGTGAACATCGAGCTGATCTCGACCTCCGAGATCCGTATCTCGGTCGTCACGCGCAAGGACGACGTGCCCGAGGCGGTCCGCGCGGTGCACACCGCGTTCGGTCTGGACTCCGAGAGCGACGAGGCGGTCGTCTACGGAGGCACCGGGCGATGACCGGGCTCCCCCGTGGGGGGACGAAGCCGACGCTCGCGGTCGTGGGTGCGACCGGGGCCGTCGGCTCGGTCATGCTCCAGATCCTGTCCCAGCACGCGGACATCTGGGGCGAGATCCGTCTGCTCGCCTCGCCGCGCTCGGCCGGCCGCAAGCTGGCCGTGCGCGGCGAGGAGGTCGAAGTCCTGGCGATCTCCGAAGAGGCGTTCGTCGGTGTCGACGTCGCGATGTTCGACGTACCGGACGAGGTCGCGGCGCACTGGGCGCCCATCGCCGCCGCGCTGGGCGCGATCGTGGTGGACAACTCGGGCGCGTTCCGCATGGACCCCGATGTCCCGCTGGTCGTGCCGGAGGTCAACCCGCACGCCGCCCGGGTGCGTCCGCGCGGCATCATCGCCAACCCCAACTGCACGACGCTGTCGATGATCGTGGCCCTCGGCGCCCTGCACGCCGAGTTCGGGCTGCGCGAGCTGGTCGTCTCCTCGTACCAGGCCGTGAGCGGCGCGGGCCGTGCGGGCATCGACACGCTGCGGCAGCAGCTGTCGCTGGTCGCGGGCACGGAGCTGGGGACCAAGCCCGGTGACGTACGGCGCGTGGTGGGCGACAACACCGGGCCCTTCCCGGAGCCCGTCGCGCTCAACGTCGTGCCGTGGGCCGGGTCGCCGCGCGAGGACGGGTGGTCCTCGGAGGAGATGAAGGTCCGCGACGAGTCCCGCAAGATCCTGGGGCTGCCCCAGCTGCGCGTGGCCGTCACCTGTGTCCGCGTGCCGGTGGTCACCACGCACTCGCTGACCGTCCACGCCTGCTTCGAGGGCGAGGTCACGGTGGACCGGGCGCGCGAGATCCTCGCCACAGCGCCCGGCGTCGTCCTGTTCGACAACCCGGAGGCGGGCGAATTCCCCACGCCCGCGGACGTGGTGGGCACCGACCCCACGTGGGTCGGCAGGGTGCGGCGGGCCCTGGACGACCCGACGGCGCTCGAACTCTTCGTCTGCGGCGACAACTTGCGCAAGGGCGCCGCACTGAACACCGCGCAGATCGCCGAGTTGGTGGCGGGGGAACTGGGCGCCACCGCGTAGAGCCCCGACAGGCGGCCGACATGGAGCCCCGACAGGCGGCCGACGGCCGGAAACCCCTGGCCGTTGGCTGAAACGTTTGTAGGATCTGTGTGGGTTGCACGGACCATCCCGTGGTCCGGACCTTGAATCGAAGTCTCTCGGCGTTCGAAGATTCACTCCCCGCCCTCCGCAACCGCGCGCAGGGCGGGGAGCGTCTTTGCGGTCGCCCTTCGGGGGGCTGGGCACCACCACACACGGGGCATAGGGGAAGAGCTGGTACGCATGAGGGCACTTGACGCACGGTCCGGTGCGCTGGGGGGCGCAGGAGGGGACGTGCAGACGGATGTGCTGTCCGACGCGAACGTGATGCCTGTCGCGTACAACCCTGGCGGGGGCAGACGTGTCCAACTGGCGTGGCAGAGGTACTCGAATTCACCGCGGTACAGGCGAGGGGCGCGGCCCTTCGTCCGCCCCGCCGCCCCCGGATGCCCGGCGCGCCCGGCGGCATGCCGGTGATCGCCCCCATGCCCGCAGCGCGGCCCACCCGCATACCGAACCAGCGCGAGGGTGCTGAGGAGACGACGGCCGCCGGCACCACGGTCGACCATCTCACCGAGACCTATCGCGCCCACTACCGCTCCCTGCTGGGTCTGGCGGCGCTCCTCCTCGACGACACCGCGTCCTGCGAGGACGTCGTCCAGGAGGCGTTCATCCGCGTGCACTCCGCGCGCAAGCGCGTGCGCGACCCGGAGAAGACGCTCGCGTACCTCCGCCAGACCGTCGTCAACCTGTCGCGCTCCACGCTGCGCCGCCGCATCCTCGGCCTGAAGCTGCTGACGAAGCCGATGCCGGACATGGCGAGCGCGGAGGAGGGCGCGTACGACCAGTTGGAGCGCGACTCGCTGATCAAGGCGATGAAGGGCCTGCAGCGCCGTCAGCGTGAGGTCCTGGTGCTGCGCTACTTCGCCGATATGACCGAGGCTCAGGTGGCTCAGACCCTGGGGATATCGCTGGGCTCGGTGAAGGCGTACGGCTCGCGCGGCATCGCGGCGCTCCGTGTCGCCATGGGGGCATCGGCATGAGCAAGTACGAGGAGCGGCGCACCACCCCCTGGGGGCGCGACTCCCACGAACCACACGAACCGTACGAGTGGCACGAGCCGACGGACCGGCCAGGGCCGCCCGAGGCCGACCACGAGCAGCACGCTGGGAACGGAACCGTGAACCACCGCCCCGACGACCACGTCCGTGCGGACACCGGACGGGACCGCGCCGCCGCGGACCACCCCCCCGAAGCCTTCGGCAGGGACACGGGCGGTGCCGGTGACGGCCTCGGCGCGGGGCGGGACCGGCTCCTGGCGGCGCTCGGGGGCGGCGGGGCCGGGGCGGGCTCCGGCGACGGTGGCGGGGATCTGCCCGCCGGCGGCGACGGGATGCCCGAGGGACTCGGTTCGGACGAACTGGCGCTGCGGCGGATGCTGCACCACGCCGTGCGCGAAGTCGAGCCGCGTGAGGGCAGCCTCGACCATCTGCGGCGTGCGGTACCCGCCCGGCGGGCCCGCAAGCGGCAGGCCGTGGTCGGCATGGCGGCCGCCGCCCTGTTCGTCGGCACCGCGATCCCGGCACTCGTCCACGTGTCGAACGCCACCGGCTCGAACGCCGACCCGTCCATCGCCGGGCAAGCCTCACGGGCCCAGGGCGGCGCCGACCAGGGCAAGGGCCCGGACGGCGGCTCCAGCGGCTCCGCCGGCTCGGCCGGGACGTCCAGGGAGACGGGCAAGGGGAGCCAGAAGGGCAAGGAGGACAAGGGCAAGGGGGCGACCGACGGGGCCACCGGCGGGACGAACCCGTCGGCCTCCGCGCAGACTGCACCCGCGTGCACCGCGGCCCAGCTCGACCGGCCGACCGCCACCGCGGACGCCCCGGACTCCACCGGCTCGGTCTACGGCACGTTCCGCGTCAGCAACACCTCCACCACGAGCTGTACCGTCTCGGGCAGCGGCACCCTCACCACGGCCGCCCAGGGCGCGGCGGACCCCGCCAAGATCACCGTGGTGAACCATGTCACCGGCGACCCGGCCACCGGCCTGCCCGACCCCACGCAGGAAGTCTCCTCCCTGGTGCTCAAGCCAGGAGCGGCTTACGAGGTCAAGTTCGCCTGGGTGCCCTCGGAGACCTGCCCGACCACGGGCAGCGGCACCGGGAGTGGCGGGGGCGCCTCACCCGACCCGAGCCCCTCGGACAGCACGAGCACGAGCGGCGGCGGCTCCAGCCCGGAGAGCAGCGGCACGGCACCGCAGCTCATGACGGAGGACGGCGTGGCCGACGGCAGCGTGACCGTCTCCCTCACCCCGGGCACCGGCGCCGCGAGCTCCTCGACCACCATCGCGAACGCCTGCGCCGGCACGATCTACCACACGGGGATGCTGGCGGGGTCCTGAGCCCGCGGCAGCAGCCGCGCGCCGGCCCGACCTGTCTCGGGGGCCGCTCGGCCCCTGCCTCAGGCCTTGGCGGCCGGCGTCGGGCTTTCGCCGGCGGCTTCTTCGCCTGCGGCCGACTCGCGGGCCGCCGACTCGCGGGCCGCCGACTCCTCGCCGGCCGCCGGTGAGGGCGCGGCCTCGCCGGTCGTGCCGGTGTCCGGCCCTTCCGGTACGAGGCCCAGCTGTGCGTCGCGGGCGTACTCCACCTCGCGGCGCAGCAGGCGGAACCACATGAAGACCGTGAAGCCCGCGAAGACGAACCACTCGCCGGTGTAACCCAGGTTCTGGAACGCCTTCAGGTCGAGTCCGCTCCCCTGGGGCGCCGTCGCCGGTACCGCCTTCATCCCGCTGTCGGCCTTGGTGAGGGTGATCCACGCCTCGTACAGGTCGTAGGGCACCAGGTTCACCAGGGTCGCCGTGCTGATGTCCGCGGTCTGCCCGGCCGGCAGTCCGCCTGCCGTGCTCACCCCGTTCGACCCGGGGCTCTCCGGGGCCTGCAGGGCACCCGTGACGGTGACCTCGCCGGCTGGCGGCGCCGGAGCCTTGGCAGGGTCGGCGTCACCAGGCAGCCAGCCCCGCACCACCGGCAGCGCCTTGCCGCCGTCGGTCCGCAGCATGGTCAGCACGTAGAACCCGCGCTTGCCGTCCAGCTCCCGATCCGGCACCAGCAACTGCTTGCCGTACCGCCCGCGGACCGTGGCCTGCTTGCCGGACGTCCTCTTGTCCACCGGCAGCAGCTCGGCCAGCGGCCGGGCCGCCTCCTTGCGGTCCGCGGTGACCTGCTCGTTCGCCGCCCGCTGCTCGTGCACCCGTGCCTCGAACCGGCCCAGCTGCCATGACCCCATGAAGACGCAGAAGGGGATGGCCAGCAGCACGAAGACGTTGATCCCCCACCAGCGGGGCGTCAGCAGAAACCGGTACACGTCCTCAACGGTACGGTGCCACCACCGCGGGCCCGCCCCTGGGGCCCGTTAGCCCACGGCACCACCCCCCAGATGCCGCGCCGCGAAGTCCAGCTCCAGCCGGACCTGCTTGATCCGCTCGTCGACCACCAGCGAGCCGTGCCCCGCGTCGTACCGGTAGACCTCGTGCACCGCATCTCGCGCGGCGAGCCGGTTCACATAGTTCTCGACCTGGCGGATCGGGCAGCGCGGGTCGTTCACCCCCGCCGAGATGTACACCGGTGCCTTCACCGCGTCGACGTAGGTGAGGGGCGAGGACGCCTCGAACCGCTCCGGCACCTCCTCGGGCGTGCCCCCGAGCAGCGTCCGGTCCATCGCCTTCAGCGCCTCCATCTCGTCGTGGTACGCCGTGACGTAGTCCGCGACCGGTACCGCCGCGATCCCGATCGTCCACAGCTCGGGCTGGGTGCCGAGCCCGAGCAGCGTCAGGTAGCCGCCCCACGAGCCGCCCGTCAGCACCAGCCGCTCCGGGTCCGCGAGCCCGGACGACACCGCCCACTCCCTGACCGCCGCGATGTCCTCCAGCTCGATCAGCCCGACCCGGTGCTTGAGCGCGTCCGTCCACTCGCGCCCGTACCCGGTCGAACCGCGGTAGTTGACCCGCACCACCGCGTACCCGTGGTCCACCCAGGCCGCCGGGCCCGCGGCGAACGAGTCGCTGTCGTGCCAGGTCGGGCCGCCATGGATGTCGAACACCGTCGGCAGCGGGCCGGAAGCCCCCGCCGGTCTCTGCACCAGCGCGTGGATGCGGCCGCCCGGCCCGTCCACCCACACGTCCTCCACCGGCACCGACCCCGGCGCCTTGATCCCGGGAGGATCCAGCACCACCCTGCCCGAGGTGGACCGGACGAGCGGGGGCTCGGCCGCGGACGACCACAGGTACTCCACGGTCCCGTCGGGCCGTGCCGTCGCCCCGGACACCGTGCCCGGCGGCGTCGGCACCCGCACCAGCTCCCGCGTGGCCAGGTCGTAGCGGAACAGCTCGCTGCGGGCCTCGAAACCGTGCACGATCAGCAGCGCGGAGCCGTCCGGATACCATTCCGCGGCCACGTCACCCGGCAGGTCCAGCCGCAGGTCCGTCTCCTCGCCGGAGGCGACGTCCCACACCAGCGGCTCCCACCGGCCGCGCCGCTGGTGCCCGATGAGCAGCCGGGTGTCCCCCTCGACCGGCGCGAAGCCCAGGACCTCCAGGCCCAGCTCGACCGTGCCGCCCTTGGTGTCGTCCAGCTCCGCCACCGTCGAACCGTCCGGCCGCAGCACGCGCAGCGCCGAGTGCATCGCGTCGCCGTGCTCGGTGTGCTCGATCGCGATCAGCGAGCCGTCATGGGAGAGGTCGCCCACCCCGGCCGACTCGCGGTGCCGGTAGATCTCCACCGGATCCCGGCCGGCCCGCACGAGATGGATCGTGGAACCGTCCTGGTCGGTCGAGCGGCCCACGACCGCCGTCCGCCCGTCCCGCCCGATCGCGAGCCCCGCCGGGTACGACGGCTCGAGTCCGGGAGCCGCCGGCTCGTCGGGCCCGGCACCCGCACCGGAGGCACCGGGCACGAACCGCTGGCGTCTCCAGATCCCGAACTCGTCGCCGTCCGTGTCGTCGAACCACCAGATCCACTCGCCGTCCGGCGAGAGCACGCCCTCCGTCGTGCCGGTCGCCCGGTCCGTCACCTGGCGCTGCTCGCCCGTGACGCGTTCCCAGGCGTACAACTCGTACGTCCCCGTCGCGTTGGAGACGAACAGCGAGCGGTGCGGCGCGTCCTCCGCCCAGTCCGGCAGTGACACCCGCGGCGCCCGGAAGCGCTTCTCCCAGTCCGGCATGTCCCCGCCGCGCTCGGGCGAGGTGGACCCGTTGCTCTCAGTCATGGCCCCATAGTGCCTGGCCCGGCCGACTTCCCGCGGGCGAGGTCCGCAGCCTGTGGACAACTCGCCCTCAGACGAGGTCCGCAGCCTGTGGACAACTCGGCTCCAACCCTCGGCACGCCCGCGCGCGGGATCAGGTCCCGGCCGGCTCCCGGCGCCTGCGCCCCAGCAGGTCCGCGAGACCGCGCCGCGTCGCCGCCAGGACCACTCGGTCCTCCGCGCGCAGGACGTAGGTGGGCGGCAGGTCCCAGACCAGGCCCGAGGCGCGGTCGGGTGTGCGCGTCTCCGGGTCCGGCGTCTGGCCGCGTTCCTCCGGCGCCGCGGTGTCCAGGGCGAGCACCCGCCACGCCCCGGCGCGGAACGCCTGGGCGACCGTCTTCCCCTCCAGCTGCGGATGCTCGGCCACGTCCACGGCGGCGAACAGCAGCACCCGCCGCTCCACCGGGATCGCTCCCAGGATCTGCCGGCCCAGCATGGCCCCGGCGAACGCGGGCGCGGCCAGGTGGGACACGCTGCGGCTGCGCGTCTGTGCGTGCGGGTGCGCGGCGCGCAGGGTGCGGTAGACGGCGGTCGCGAAGTCGTCGTCGTACAGGCGCAGGACGACCCGCAGGTCGGGCCGTACCGAGCGGGCGTACAGGACGGCCTCGAGGTTCGTCGTGTCGGAGCTGGTCAGGGCGAGCAGCGCGTGCGCACGATGGATCTTGGCGGCTTCCAGCACGCCTTCCTGGGTGACGTCCCCGAGCACGACCGGCACCCGCAGCCGCCGGGCCGTCGCGAGGCCGCGCGCCTCCGGGTCGCCCTCCACGCACACCACCGGGATCTTCAGCTCCCGCAGCCGGGTCATGACCCGGGTGCCGATCTTACCGACGCCGAGCAGCACCACGTGTCCGGACAGCCCGCGGGGCGGTCTGCGCAGCGCGGTTCCGCTGCGGAAGGTGCCGAGGGCTTCGAGCACGGCCGCCAGCAGCACGGGCAGGAGCAGCAATCCGACCAACGAGGACAGCAGTTGCAGGATCTGCCGCCCGATGGGCTCACCGATGGCCGGGTTGTCGATGGCGAACAGGTCCAGCAGCGTCAAGTAGGTGGCCCGCAGCGGCGGTTCGCCGGTGACCGCCATCGACGCGATCGCGAGCCCGATCACGCAGCCCACCAGCCCGGCGACCGACCAGCGCAGCCGCCGCGAGAACAGCGAGCCGAGCGGTACGACACTGCGCCCGGCGGGCAGCGCCGGACCGGTGTAGGAGACGGTCTCCAGGACGATGGTGCCGCGTCCGGTGGCCTCCGCCACCGCACTTTCGTCCGGCAGGAGCTCGGGACCCTGCTCGTCGTCGGAACCGTCGGCCCCGGCAGGGTCGTTGGCCGTCGCGGACAGCAACGCCAGCGTGCACAGCCCGGGGTCGGCGACCTGACCCGGCCGTGGCGGCGGGCGCTCGACGGCCCGCAGCATCAGCCCGTCGGTCTGCACCACCTTGGTGGTGCCGGCGACGGCGGTCGCGGCCAGGGCGGGCGCGGCGGTGTCGGCGTCGGACAGCACGGTCGTGGACGCGTCGAACGCCTCGGCGTCGCCGGTCCCGCCGGACGCCAGGGCCGCCGCCTGGTCGAGGAGTGCCTCTATGTGCTGCCCGAGCCGCCGGTTGTACAGGCGCAGGACGAGCCGCAGCCGCGGGTTGAGGCGGCGGGCGGTGAGCGCGGCGCGGATGTTGGTCTCGTCGTCGTCATAGACGAGCGCCAGCGCCGCCGCCCGGTCCACGCCGGCCTCCGCGAGCACGGCCTCGGACGCCTCGGGGGCCTCCACCATCCGTACCGAACCGGCGGGTTCGGCGCTGCGGCCGCCGCCGGATCCGGTGGTGCGCCCGTCCGTACTGTTGCCGTTGCCGTTGCCGTTGCCGTTGCCCGCCGCGCGCGTGACCGCGGCGGAGACCCGGTCGAGCAGCGTCGAGGCGCGGGCACGGCCCACCACCGGCTGCCGGGCGACCCGGACGGCGGGCGGGACGACGAGCGTCACCTGCTCGCCGTACACCCCGCGCAACTCGGCGGCCAGCCGGTGCGCGAGCCCGTCGTCCCCGCACACCACCATGTGCGGGACGCCGTCACCCGACCCGTTCTGCTGCGGAACCCCTGCCCCCACGAGGAGAAAGACTGCCGTATAGGGGGTGCTGGTTCCACACAGGCGCCTGAGACATCGGGCCTCGTCCGCACGGGTGACGGTTACGACGGTGAGGAGCGGGGCTGCTGTCCTTGAGCCATACTCGTGGTGTGCTCGACCGGCGTCCTCGACCGCGGCCGGGGAACGAGCCAGTCACCGGCCGGAACAGTCCCTGAGGGGGCCATCATGGCTGTGGAAATTGCGCCGCTGCTCACACCTTCCCGCCTCAGGCGCCGAGGGGGCCTGCTGGGCGAATGCTTCGCGGAGTTCCTGGGGACGTTCGTCCTCATCGCGTTCGGATGCGGTTCGGTCGCGACGGCGGTCGCCGCGCTGCCGGGTTCCGGCCGTACCGCGGGACCCACCACCTTCTTTCTCAGCGCCGGCGACTGGCTCCTGATCTCCTGGGGCTGGGCCCTCGCCGTGACGTTCGGCATCTACGTGGCGGGCGGCCTCAGCGGCGCCCACATCAATCCGGCGGTCACGCTGGCGTTCGCGGTGCGCCGCCGGTTCCCCTGGCCCAAAGTCCTCCCGTACTGGTTCGCGCAGTTGGCCGGCGGGTTCGTCGGGGCCGCGCTGGTGTACGCGGTCTACCACGACGCGATCAACACCTTCGATCACGCCATGACGGGGCCGAAGACCAACGGGCACACGCTCGCCAGCTTCTCGATCTTCAGTACGTTCCCCGCGCCGTTCTTCCACGGCGGCACATGGGGCCCGCTCGTGGACCAGATCGTCGGTACGGCCTTCCTGGTCATGTTCGTCGTGGCGGTCATCGACCTGCGCAACATGGGGGTACGGGCCAACCTCGGGCCCTTCGTGATCGGCCTCGCGGTCGCCGCCATCGGCATCTCGTACGGCGCGAACGCCGGGTACGCCATCAACCCCGCCCGGGACTTCGGCCCCCGCCTGTTCACCTGGGTGGCGGGCTGGCAGAGCCTCGCGCTGCCCGGCACGCTCCCCGGCTCCTTCCGCGACTACTGGTGGATCCCGATCGTCGGCCCTCTCGTCGGCGGGGTGGTCGGGGTCCTGGTCTACGACCTGTTCATCGGCGACGTCCTGCACATCCGGACACAGCGCGGCGAGCCGCCGGAACCCGGCCGGGCCCGTCCGACGGAGACCACGGACGAGGAGTGACCGGCGGCCGGCACTTGAACCGATGACCGGGCCGGCACCTGAACCGATGGCCGCGGCCGGCGCATCACCCGGACGCCGGGACGGCACCCGGACGTCGGCATCTCAGTCGGCGGAATCTCAGCCGGAGGTATCTCAGCCGGAGACCGGATGCCCAACGGGCGCGCGTAGCAGCAGGACGGCGATGTCGTCGGTGTGCCGGCCGGTGGGCCAGACGTGGCGGACCAGGCCGTCGATCAGGTCCTCCAGCGCATGGTCGCGGACGTCGGCCAGATACCGCGCCAGGGCTGCGATGGTCCGGCTGGTGTCGGTGCCGGGGACTTCGACGAGGCCGTCGGTGTAGAAGGCCAGCAGGGCGTCGGAGGGGAGTGGTACCCGGGTGACGGGGTAGTCGAAGTCGACGTCGACGCCGAGCAGCGGCCCGGGCTCCACCTCCAGCAGGCGGACCTCGTCGGAGCCGTGGCACAGCAGCGGCGGAATGTGGCCGGCGCTGGCGAGGGCGATCTCCCGGCGGGCCAGGTCGAGGTGGGCGTAGAGGCAGGAGACGAGCAGGTCGGAGTTCAGGTCGGTCAGGAGCCGGTTGGTGCAGGCCAGAACCTGGTCCGGGGGTGCGCCGGCGGTTGCGTGGGCGTGGATGGCGGTCCGCACCTGGCCCATGAGGGCGGCCGCTGCCATGCTGTGGCCCTCGACGTCGCCGATGACGGCGGCCGCGGTGGTGGCGTCGAGGCGCAGCAGGTCGTAGAAGTCGCCGCCGACCTCGACTCCGCGGGTCGCAGGCAGGTAGCGGGCGGCCACGTCCAGTCCGGCCACGGCGGGCAGGGCGCGCGGCAGGAGCACCTGCTGCAGGTCGTTCACGAGACCGTGCTGGGCGTCGTAGAGCCGGGCGCGGTCCAGGGCCTGTGCCATCAGCCCGGCCAGTGAGGTCAGGACGGCGCGCTCGTCGGCGGAGAAGGTGTGGGGCTGGACGTAGGACAGGACGCAGCAGCCCACCGGTCGTCCCGTGATCATCAGGGGGAGGAAGGCCCAAGCCTGTTTGCCGCTCACCAAGGGCGCCTCGGGGTAGCCGCGGGCCAGTTCGGAGGGGCTGGCGAAGAAGGCGGGGGCGCCGGTCGTGAGGACCTGTCCGGCGGGGGAGAACACGGTGTCCAGCGTGAGCCCGTCCAGGCGTTCGATGACCTCGGGCGGGTAGCCGTACGAGCCGAGGATCTTCAGGCGGCCCGCGTCGACGGCCGACAGCATCAGGCCCTGGGCGCGGAAGGCGGGCAGAATCTGGTCCGCGATCATCTCGAACAGGTCGCGCACGCTCACCGTCTCCGTGAGCGCGGCGGCAAGGTGGATGAGCTGGTACAGACGGCCGGTCGGAGTCAACGTGACCGGCCGGGGACGTGTACTCGGCTCGGGCTGCTCCCCGGCAGGGGTGATACGGACGCTGATGCCGCTGGTGTCCGGGTACAGCTCGAAGGCCAGCCACTGGTCCGGTGGGCGCTGGGCCGTGAACGACACCGCGGCGCGGCTGACCACGGCGGTGCGGTAGTGGTCCTCGATCACGGGGTCGTCCATCCACGGCAGCGACTGCCAGGGCCGGGTCCCCAGCAGCCGGCCGCCGTCGCGGCCCAGCAGGCGGGCGGCGGTCTTGGTGAGGAAGGTGATCCTGCCCTCGAGGTCGAGGGCCAGGGCGCCCTCGGGGAGGCGTTCGGCGTAGTCGACGGCGACGAGGCCGGCGTAGGCGGGGTGGTGCGGGGCGTCGAGGGGGACGAGGCGCGGCTGGTCGGGCAGCGTGGGCGGGCGTGACGCGTCGTCCAGGAGACGGGCCAGACGGCGGGCGCTGGAGGTGATGTGATGGCGTTCGCGGGAGGTGGGCCTCCGGGCGTGGTCGGCGGGCCACATCAGCACCAGTCCGCCCCAGCAGCGGCGCATCCCGGTCACGGCGTGCGCGGCCAGCGGGAATCTGTACGGCAGGACCGCGGCGACACGCGGATACCGGCGGGCCATGTCGCTCTGGTCCCCGACCCACACCAGCCGTTCCTCGCGGATCGCGTCGGCGAGGGGGACGGGAGCGGTGAGCGGCAGCCGCCGCCATGGGGCGGTGAAATCCAGAGGCATGCCGCACACGGCCACCAGCCGCAGCACCGGCTCCGCCTCCTCGATCAGGTAGATCCCGCCGATGGAGGCTCCGGTGCGGCGCACCGTCGTGGCCAGGACCGTGTCGAGGGCATCGTCCAGTCCGCCGGGGGCATCGCCCAGCGCCGGAGCCGCGCCCTTCGGCTCATCGTCGCCACCCATGGCCATATCCGGACAATACGTCCATTGGGAGTCGCTGACACCGCAAGCGTCGCCGCTCGGGCGGGCTGCCGGACCGTCCTCGCGGCTCCTCCCGGCGCGGCAGGTGCCCGGCGGCCGGAAGGTGAAGACCATGCCGGTCGCGCACCGCCGATTTCACCCAAAGTGATGGGCGATAGGATGGATTTGTGGGACTGGACCCCATCTGAGGCACGTGTCACCTGCGGGTGACGGTCCGGGACGTGTACAAAAGCCCCGCCGGAGTCGCCATGAACTCCAACCGAGCCGTCGGCACCGCCCCCCGGCTTCCGCTGCCGACGCGGACGCGGTCATGACCTTCCGTGGCGGGCGGACAGGCCCCTGGCGCGGCCGGGCAATCCCTCGGCGCGAGCGAGCCGTATATACCGGTATGCAGAGGTTCCGGTTCCCCGTGGGCCGTCTCCCGGACGAGGCTCTGCTGTCCGGGCTGGCCACCGGCGATCCGGAGCTCGCCGTCACCTTCGTACGGAGGTTCCAGCACAAGGTCTTCGGTGTCGCCGTCGCCGTCACCGGGGACCCGCAGCTCGCCGAGGACATCGCCCAGCAGACGTTTGAACGGGCGTGGCGCCATGCGCAGATCTACGACTCCCGCCGGGGTTCCGTGACGACCTGGCTGACCACCATCGCCCACAACCTCGCCATCGACGCCGTGCGGTCCCGGCGGCCGGAGCCGCTGGCACCCGACGACATCGAGGCGATCCTGGGCGTCGTCAGCGAGACACCCGAGCAGTACGCCCTGGCCGACGAGGCGTCCTCGCGGCTGCGGGCCGCGGTGGCGCAGCTCCCGCGCGAGCAGGGCCGTGCCCTGGTGATGGCGGGCATCTACGGAATGACGGCCCAGCAGATCGCCGACTGGGAGCACATCCCGCTGGGCACCGCCAAGACACGCATCAGGACGGCGATGGGCAAGTTGCGCACCACCCTCGCCCCTTCCCAGGGGAGCGACCATGCCCAGTGACGTGACCTGCGAGAAGCTGCGGGAGATCGGCCCCGAGCTGGCCCTCGGCGTGCTTCCCGGCCGGGAACGCGCCGGGGCGGTCGCCCATCTGGACCAGTGCGCGGACTGCCGGGAGTACGTCGCGCAGCTCACCCTCGTCGGCGACCGGCTGATCGGGCTGCTGCCGTGCGGTGAGCCGCCGGTCGGGTTCGAGACCCGGGTGGCGCAGGCGTTGACACGGAGCGCACAGGGGCAGGGTGCGCAGACGCGGGATGTACAGGCGGAGGACGCGCAGGCCCGAAGTGCGCAGGTCGAGGATGTGCTGGTCGGGGGTGCGCCGGTCGAGGGCGCGCAGGTGGAGGGTGTGCAGACGGACGGCGCGCAGGCGCATGGCACTCCGGCGCACGAAGGGCGTTCGCGCGCCCGTGAGGCCGGCATCCCGCGTCAGGGCCGGCGCGGCCGCCGGGTACGGCTGCGGGTCGCCTCCGCGGTGGCCGCGCTCGCCCTCGCCTTCGGGTTCGGCGGCTGGGCGGTCGGCACGGCGATCGAGGAGCTCGCGGCCGGACCCTCCAGCCCCGCCGGAGCGCCCACGGGCATGCTGAGGGCCGCACTGGTCTCGGCCCGGGCTTTCGGGAAGTCGGCGGGCGAGATCTACGCCCACCCCGGGCCCGCGGGCTGGCTCTACATGTCCGTCGATCTGGCCGACACCGGGACGCCGTACGACGGCAAGGTCTCCTGCCTGCTGGTGCGGCACGACGGCAGCACGGTCCGCGTCGGCGAGTTGACCCTGCACAAGGGCTACGGCTACTGGGCCGGCCCCGCCCCCGTGGATGCCTCGACACTGGCGGGCGCCCGGCTGACGGCGCCCGACGGGACGGTCCTGGCCACGGCTCAGTTCGGCGCATCCGGTCTGGCGTAGGGCGGGCGCCTCATGGGCGGGCGCCTCATGGGCGGGCGCCCTGCCCGGTCGTACGTCCTGCGCGCGCTGTCCGGTCGCGCGCCCTGCCCGGTCGTACGTCCTGCGCGCGCTGTCCGGTCGCGCGCCCTGCCCGGTCGTGTGCACGGCACTTCCCCCTCGCGGCCGTGGTGGCGCACGGCACGAGCGCCGGCGCCACCGTGCTCCTGGTCGTGCTCGTGGCGCTGCGCCGGGGCGTGAATCCGCCTCACCCCAGGGTGAGCAGAACGATGGCGACGGCCGATCCCACCAGGCCGATCACCTGCGTCCGGGTGGCCCGCTCGTGCAGGACCGCGAGCCCGAGGACCGTGGGAATCGCGGGATACAGGGAGGCCAGGACGACGGCGATGGCCATCATCTGCCGACGGGCCGCCCACAGATAGAGGATGAGGGCGAAGCTCGCACCCGCCCCGACGATGACCGCCTCACCCAGCCGCCGCACGGGCTGCCGGAACCGGGGAGCCTGCCGCCAGGCGCTCGGGAAGAGGAGCAGGACGGCGGCGAGACGCCCGGCGGCCACGGGCCACAGACCGCTCGCCGGGGCGGCCTGAGCGAGGCCGATGTACTGCAGGGCCACCCCCGAACTGGCGATCAGCCCGTCCATCGACGCCTCCCTCCCGTCCCCGCCGCGACCGGGGTGAGTGCCGCCGGAGACGAGCCACAGGGCAGGAAGGGTGAGGCAGATCCCCAGCCAGGCCGCCGCTGTGGGCTGGTCGCCCAGGAGGAACACACCGCTCAGCACGGACAGGGCGACCCCGGTGACGGCGCTCACCGGGACCACGATGCTCATGGCTCCCCGGCTCAGCCCGCGGTTGAGGAAGTGCATGGCGGTCCCGCTGCCCACCCCCGAGAGGGCGCCCCACACCACATCCGCGGGCCGAACCGTCTCGGCAGGCACCAGAGCCGCGGCCACCACCGCGAACAGCAGACCGCCGACCTGCCCGAGGAAGGTGACCACGGTGAAGTGAACCCGGCGGGACAGCAGTCCGCCGGCGAAGTCGACGGCGCCGTAGCAGACCGCCGAGGCCAGCGCGAGAAGAGCACCCATCCACCCAACAGTTCCCAGGCGCGAGCGCTCGATCGCCCTCACCGCCGGGGCTGTTGCTCCCGCGGTGAACACCCCTCGCCGCTCGTCCGTGGCCCCTGTCCACCCATCGCCCTCGTCGTGCTCACACGAGTGCCTCACGCCTTCACGGTCCTCGACGAGCCTGACCTCGTCGGCGACGCCACGTACACGGTGTCCTTCCGCGGCGACCTGACCCACCGCCCCGCCAACGACGTCACGCACACCGTGACCGTCGCCAAGGCGCCCACGTCGATCGCGCTCACCGCCCCGGCGGAGGCGACGCTCGACGGCTTCCACATGAACCGGTGCCTTCACCGCGCGGGGCAAGGAGCTGCCCGAGCGGGCGGTGCTGAAGGTCGTCAGGACCGACCGGCTCGGCACCGGCACGCTGTCGTCGGTGACCGTCGCCGCGGACGGCACGTTCACCATCGACGACGTTCCGCGCGCCCGGCGCGAGGTGACCTACACGGTCAGCTGGCCGGGCGACGACCTGCACGATCGGTCCGGTCAACGGCAGGGGCGGCGCGCGACGCGCCTGGCCGGCCACCGCAAGGCCTGTCGGCCGATCCGCGGTCAGCGAGGTGAGGTAACCGGTGCTGTGGTCATGGACGGCATCTTCAAGCGGGGTCGGGAGCGATAGTCACGCAGCTCGCCACGCAGACGAAACAGGTGAGGCACCCAGGAACGTTCCTAGGTGCCTCACCTGATGTTTCACTGTCGGGGTGGCGGGATTTGAACCCACGACCTCTTCGTCCCGAACTCTCGGCCGGATGGTCGTTGCGGTCCAGGACGCTGGTCGTGAGGTCATCGACGGACATTGATCGCCACCTACGGTTGCGGTGGTGGTTGCTGTACTTCGGTGCTGTACCGCAACTGCATCCCGCCCGTGGACAACTCGGCATGAGACCTACGAATCGCGTGGCCTGCGTCGATCGGTGGTTGCTTTACCCCAGCGCCGGCCCGTTGTGGCGGGGACCAGGATTTGCGCGTTATCGGACGAAGCCGCCCGCCCAGGAGCACCGTTGTCCACCTCCGTCATCCCCGCCAGCAGCCGCCGCCCGCTGATGGCTTAAGCTCGCGGCCTACTCCGTGACCGCGGCACGCGTCGCCGCGACCGGAGCCCGCTGGTTCTTCTTGCAGGACGATGGGGTGGGGCACATGACTCTTCGGCGGAGGCTCAGATCCGGGTCGGGGGGCTTGTGGTCGCCGCGGCGATAGCCGGTGCGGTTCCCGGGCACGCGCTGGCGGCGACGAGCGGCACGCCGACCGAGGTCACGACGCTGCCCGCGCCGCAGCTCGCAGCGTTCCGGGGGGACATGCCGCTGGTGGCGGGTGCGAGTGGCTTCCTGCACCAGGAGCAGGGGCTGCCGGGCTACACGTGGACCGACTACGTGTCCGGGACGGACACCTCGCAGCCGCAGCTGACCGCCGTGCCGCTGACCAACACGAACTTTTTTTCCGCCGGTGGCGACCACGTCGCCTACCAGAACGGCGCGACGCTGGGCGTCGGTGACCCGACAGTGGCCGGTAGCTGGGTCAGCTACGACCTCTCCTCCCTCGGCGGCACCTTGCTGCACACCGTCGTCGCCGTCGGCGCGAACGGGACCCGCGCCCTGGTGCGGGAGACCGGCGGTGCCCATCTGCTCCAGCTCAACGCGGACGGCACGTCCACCGAGGTCGCCATGACCGGCCTGCCGTCGAGCACCGACTACATCAACGACGCCGTCGGGTACCAGAGCGGTGGCGACTACGTGACGGTCCGCAGCACCCCGAAGCCCGGCGTCACCGGCACCACCGCGTTCTACCTGGTGCGACTGGACACGGGCGCGGCAACCGCGGTGACGGCCGTCCCCCGCGCAGCGCCGTGGCCCCGACCGTCCACGGCGACTACCTGACCTGGCCCTCGAACGGCGGCATCTCGCTGGTCACGGTCGCCGACGTCCTCGCGGGGAGTACGGTCACCCCGACGCAGGTCCTGGCACCGGCCGGTTCCGGCATGCTGCTCGACTACGACGTCGTCGGCCAGCAGGTCGTCATGATGACCCGGGTCTCGTCGGGCGCGCTTGTGCTCAACTCCGTCCCGATCGCGGGCGGCCCGGCCACCCAGCTCGACGCCACGGTGACCGAGCCTGCTCCCAGTGCCAGGGTTCCCGGCTATCTGCCCCAGGGCCCCGGGGGCGCTCTCGTCGTCGGCGGCACCAGCACCAGCCAGGCCGTGCAGCGGCTCACCGCGGCAACGGACGGAAGCGTGAACGTCACCGTCGTGCGGCAGTTGCCGCCCCCGGCCGAGACCACCGCGACGCTGTCGATGGCGCACGGTCAGGTGCGCCAGGTCCTCACCGTTCCGCAGCTCAACGCCGCCACGCGCTTCGCGATGGCCACCACACCGCTGACCGGCTCCGGCAGCACCATCGGCAAGACGACGACCGGCTACCTGAGCGACGGCGGCCAGCCGCTCCAGGCCGGTCCCTGCGCGGTGGACGCCTTCTGCGTGCGCGAGACGGATGGCAACTACTACGGGCCGGTGTACACGACCACCACGGCGACCTCCGCCCGGGTGTTCATCAGCGGCCTTGCCCCGGAGAACTTCTCCTCGCCCGACACCCGCGTCGTGGACGCGGACAGCGAGTTCGTGCTCATCGACTCGGCCGGCTCCCAATACCTCTGGGAGCCAGGTCAGAGCGCGATGATTCCTCTGGGGTCGGCGAACGGCGCGAGCCTGTGGATGGGCACGCTCTGGCGGGCCACCGCGCCCGGCCAGATCCAGGCCAGCACGCCCCACACGGGGCTGGGCAGCGCGCCCACCCTCCAGCGGACCATCAGCACCGGGGCGTCCTGCACGCCCAGCGAAGTGCAAGTGGCGCAACACTGGCTCTACTGGAGCTGCGGCAGCAGCGGCCCGGCCGGGGTCTACGACCTGGCCACCAACGTGAAGTTCAGCGTCGACGCCGGCCCGGTGCTGCTTGGTGACGGCTATCTGGTGCGTCACGACGCGGCAAGCGGTGAGCTGCGGCTGACCGACGTGCACGCCGACTCCGTCGGCGCGACCTCTGTGCTGGCCACCCTCTCGCAGACCGCCGGGGCGAGCGACGACCGGGGCATCGACTGGACCGTGGACCGCACCAGCGGTGACGTTGCCTACACAGGCTCGGACAACATCGTCCACGTGCTGACCACGGGCGTGCCCGCCTCCCCGTCGCGGCCAACGCGGGGGCCTGGAACAACTCCATCACGCCCGGCCAGGCGTGGAACTTCCGCTTCGAGGCCAGCCGTCCGCTGGCGAACTGGCAGTTGGTGATCCGCCGGGCGACCACCGGACAGGTCGTCTGCAGCTACACCGGTGGCCCGACCGCCGCTCAGGGCCGCACGAGCTGGAACGGCATCCTCCAGGCCAAGACGGCCGCCTTCAACGGCTCCTACGACTGGCAGCTGCTGGCCGTCCCCGCGGACGCGCCCGGCGCCGCTCCGACGCAGGTGGCCGCCGGCACGATGGGGGTCTTCTACGGCCGCATGCCCTTCCACTCCTACGGCGAGAATGGCCAGTCCACCCTGCTCGGCGTACTGAAGCAGTCCGCCTTCGGGTACCGCAGCGGCTACGGCATGGACTACGAGGGCAACGGCCATGGCGGCTACTCCAGCCCCGGCGCGTCGAGCTACTGGAACCTCGGTACCGGCTCCGGTCAGCTCAACGCGGTCGTGCCCTTCGGCGACATCAACGGCGACGGCTTCAACGACATTCTCGTCCGGACCAGCGGCGGCGAGTTGGAGTACTACCCGAACCAGGCGGCGGGCGGCGTCCTCAACAACACCTCGCCGAAGGCGCTCGGTGGGGGCTGGAACATTTACAACCGGCTGGTCTCGGTCGGCGACCTGAACCGCGACGGCCACGACGACCTGATCGCCCGCGATGCTTCGGGCGAGCTGTGGATGTACCCGGGCACGGGCAGGGGCGGCTTCGGTTCCCGGGTCGCGCTCGGCGGGGGCTGGAACACCTACACCCGGATCGTAGGCGTCGGCGACGTGAACGGCGACGGCAACGGCGACCTGCTGGCGGTCGACACCGCGGGCGGCCTCTGGCGCTACCTGGGCAACGGCAAGGGCGGCTTCAACTCCCGGGTGAAGACCGGCACGGGCTACCAGATCTACACCGCGATGGTCGGCGTCGGCGACGTGGACGGTCACGGGCTCAACTCGGTCGTCGCCCGTGACACCTCCGGCGTGCTGTGGCGGTACGACTTCACCGCCTCCGGCTCGCTGCTCTCGCGGGTCCGCATCGGCAGCGGGTGGAACATCTTCTCCGACCTCTACTGATCCTCCGCCGCTACGGGCCGTCCGGCCCCGCCACTGAAACCAGGCCGCCAACCCCCGATCCTCCCGCGCGGACGACCCGCGTGGGAGGAGCCGGTCCGGGACGGTTGTCAGCCTTGGTCGTCGATGAGTACCCTCCGACGGCCCCAGGGATAACCCCCGGGGCCGTTGGCGTTACTCGCGCTTTCAGGCACTCTTGATGCGAACTACAGGCTAGGCGGCCGAGGTCTGCTGGGCTGGTCAGCGTGACTGTGAGAGACATGGGCGGTTGGCGCCGGTCGGTGGAGTTGCTGCACTTCTCTGCTGTACTGCAACGGCTCCGGAGGCCCCTTGGGACCCGGGCAACGCGGCAGGTCACGGCCCTGCATGTGACGACTCAAACGCAGCCAGCCCTCGAATAGTCCACCGCCGACTGAGCACCGCTTTAGGAGTTCGTTCTCCACCCGGCCGGGCTACGGCTCGCCTCGTGCACCGGTGCCGCACGCGGCTGCTGGTTGCCGCCGCCGTCCGTGCTCGTTGATGTCAGCGGTGGATGTCAGCGAAACAGCTCCGGCAACGGGCAAGCCTCCTGCTGTCATTGATCAAGCGGGCTCACCGGTGGACCGACGGCGGGCGCGGTGTCCAGCCCGGCTCAAGGCGCCTGCCGGGCGTCCGGGGAACGGCGGGGCGGCCTGGCGGCCCGGCGGCCGGAGAGGTGAGCCGTCGCGCTGTTACACAGCGGTGACGGTTCCCGTATCGATCACGGTTATGTGATCAGTCACACTAACTGCATCGCACACCGCAAGGGCCGAAACCGGGGGGCCGGACGGAGAACCGCGGGGCGATCTCCATGCTTCACCACTCTTGTCATCCCTGTGTCATCCCTGGGGGGATCACCATGTCTGCCGTGCTCGCGCGCCACCGCCTCACCCTCCGTGCCGCCGTCGCCACCGCCGCTCTCGCCGGCGCCCTGCTCACGCCGGCCGTCGCCTTCGCCGCCGACGGCCAGTCCGGCACCGACAAGCACTGCACCGCGACGCAGACCATCCCCTCCGCCTTCGGCGGCTGGACGGTTGACCTGACCAACAGCCTCTCGGCGGGCCCCAAGGCCGTACTGAAGGACGACAAGGGCAAGACGGTGTCCACCGTGGACCGCGCCCACCCCGAGGACCTCGCCAACGGCCTCAAGATCAAGAACGCGGACACCACCTCCCCGCTCTTCCTCGACCGCTCCCAGGGCGACCCGGCGCCGTGGCGCCAGACGCCGTTCCCGGCCCTGCCGAAGGACTGCGTGGGGACGGGCACGGGCAGCGGTTCCGGCACGGGTACGGGGTCCGGGTCGGGCGCCGGTACCGGCACCGTCACCGTCATCGGCAAGTGCACCGTGATGCAGACCATCCCCTCCCGCTTCGGCGGCTGGACGGTCGACCTGACCAACAGCCTCCGTAAGGGACCCAAGGCCGTGCTGAGGGACGGCAAGGGCAAGGCGGTGTCCACCGTGGACCGCAACCGCCCCGAGGACCTCGCCAACGGCCTGAAGATCGAGAAGGCCTACAGCACCGCCCCGCTCTTCCTCGACAACAACCAGGGCGGCGACTCCCCCTGGCGCACGACGCCCTTCCCGAAGCTGCCCAAGGGCTGCCTGAACACGGGCACGGGCACGGGCACCGGTAAGGGCACCACCCAGACCACCAAGGCCACCCAGACCAAGGTCGTCCCCACCGGCGCCGTCGCCGCGGGCGCCGAGGGCACCGGCAGCTCGCAGAACACCGCGCTGCTGGCGGGCGGAGCGGTCCTGGCCGCGGGCGGTGTGGTAGGCCTCGGTTACGTGGTGCGCCGCCGCCGCGCGGGTGTCTGATCCCCCGTCACCACCGCAGCCGGCGGGCCACCGGTCTTCACCGTCGGCCCGCCTTCCGCGTCTACCCCAGGCGCCTCCCCCAGCGCAGCCCAGGAAGCCCCGAGGAACCCCGATGAACGCGCCCCCGGCCCAGGAAGCGCCGCCCCCGTCCCCGCCCTCCCGCAGCCGCCTGCGCTGGATCGCGGCAACCGCGGCGGCAGCACTGGCCGTCGGCGGCTGGATGACGGTCGTCGCCGTACACGCCGACACCCCGGCACCCGCCGCACACGGCCCGGCAGCGAACATCACCGCCTCCGCCCCACCGCCGTCGCCCGCATCCGCTCCCTCGCCCACGTCCTCACCGTCTCCGATGCCCGCATCCGTGCCCGTGCGGGTCCGCATCCCGGCCGCCGGCGTCGACACCTCCCCCGTCCTCCAACTCGGCCTCGCCGCCGACGGAACCGTCCAGGTGCCCTCCGTCGCCCAGGCCGACCGCATCGGCTGGTACCGGGAGGGCGTCACCCCCGGCCAGACGGGCCCGGCCGTACTCATCGGCCACTTCGACACCGTCAACGGGCCCGCCGTCCTGCGCAACGCGACGCGCGTGCGTCCCGGCGACACCATCACCGTCGACCGCGCCGACGGCTCCACCGCCGTCTTCGCCGTACGCACCCTGCAGCAGGTGGACAAGAAAGACTTCCCCACCCAGCGGGTGTACGGCGACACCTCCCGCCCCGAACTGCGCGTCATCACCTGCGGCGGCGACCTGCGCGCGGGCCACCGCCCGGACAACATCATCCTGTACGCCGACCTGGTACGAACCTCCGCGAGCTGAGCCTTGCGGGGGCTAGTGGGTTGCGCTGGTGATACGAACACCAAGGGCGGCGGAGTCTCAATGGGCGCGGCAAGTCCCGGCAACTGCGGACAGTAGCCGGTGTACTAAACACCGGCCTCGCTGACCAGCGATCCAGCAGAAGCCCCGGCTCTGACCAGCTCAGATGCCGTGGGCTTCTGTCGTTGTTGGTTGGCGTCGGCTGACCTCGTACGGCCCGGAGACGGCCCGGAGGCCGCGCCGGGCCGCCGTTTCCAGGAGCACCGCTTTAGGAGTTCGATCATCGGGGCGTCACGGGCCTCGCAGGCGCGGGATGCGAGGTCGCCGGGAGCCGCTCGGGACCGCTGCTGTCTGCCGTCGTTGATGTCAGGTGTGGATGTCAGAGTCGGACTTGCCGGGAGCTTCAACGATCGGGCGCGCCAACTCGTCGGTTACCTGCGGGACGACCCGTTGAGCGTCCTCATGTTCCAGGGCTTCGACACGTTGACGACCCGTTCGATCGTCGCCATGTGGGCTGCCAGAAGGCCGGCCGCTTCGCGGCCCGGCCCGGGAGGTGGCCCCCTTCGCCTCACGGGCCAGGGCAGTGGCTCACATCGGCACCGTCGTGGTCATCGTCGGGATGACCGCCTGACACAGCGACTGGGCCGCCGACCGGCCGATGCCCGCCGTGTGGTCGCAGTACACCCATACGCCCACGTTGAAGGTGTATTCGTGTCCGGCCTTTACCGGCCACTGAATCGACATCGGGGAGTCGGTGACGAATCCCGGACTGGCCGCGTGGTCGGACTCGTTGACGCTGACCCGCTTGCGGTAAAGCCGGTGGGAGGCGCCCTGCCGGAACTGGCCGTCCTCCAAGATGGTGCACTCCGTACCGCCCTCGGCGGTGGCGTTGCTGCCGATGCCGTAAGCAGCCACGGCGAAGCTGTCGCGCACCCGGCGCAGCGAGTCACCGATCAGCACGCCGTCGGTCGGAGGATGGAAGAGCAGACCGAACCCTGCATGGGCTTCCACGAAGGTGCTCGCGCCGCCTGGGATCGCTCCGGGGGAGCCGGACCGGCCGTCGAGGCCGGCCTGACCAGTCGGCCGGTCAAGGATGCGGTTGAACGGCGGGCTGCCATTGGTGCGGTGCCAGAACCAACTGAAGTGGAAGGGCGGCCCCCACACCCGGGTCTGGATCGTCCGGATGGAGAGGGTGGCCTCTTCGGCGCCGGCGAACGTGTCCTCCGGGTGCAGGACACCCACCGAGTCGAGGTCCAGCGGCAGCGGCCGTGTTTTCAGCTCCTGGAGTGCCTTGGCGGAGGTCGGATCGGACTCGACCAGCTTCGCCAGCGGGCCGTTGAGGGTCGCCACCAGCTTGGCGTGCTCGGCTTCTGCTGCGCGCATCCGGTCGGTCTGCTGGGCCGCGTGCGCGGCCATGCCCTGGATCGAGCGCTCCACGGCAGAGTGATGCTCGGGTTCCAACTCCTCCGTGAACGTGATCTGGACCGCCGGTTCCACGACTGTTTCGTATGTCGCCGTCATGATCTCCTCGCACTCGCTCTCGATGGGAAACCGAGACTGCCGTCCGGCAAGCCGGAGCGATCTGCGAGCCGCCGGTGCAAATGGCAGATACGGTCAGCAGGCTGTGGGCACAGGAAGTTGGGCCGCTCCAGCGGTTTCGATGTCCGGCCCCTGCCCCTCACGACTGCAAGCTCCGCGCGGAAGGGCAGATCTCTGCGTCACTTCCAGTACAACGCCGTTAGAGCCCCGGCGCATCTCGGTCCGGAGACGGTGCTTGGACGTCACAGCAGCAGGGCGGTCGGCTGGATCGCCCACCGGCGCTCGGCGAACACACAGCGTGCGTACGCTCACGGCTGGAGGATAGTCACCTGGGCGGTGGAGCGGCTTTGGGCCGGGAGCTGCTTTGGCGCGAGTGATCATGGCCCCGTAAGCTTCCGGCGCGTCGGGCAGTCTGTGGACCTGCCCGGTAAAGCACGACGTTGGGGCCATGATCTTCGAGGCTCGCGCCAAAGTGGCTCCGTAACTGGCCGTTCTCTATCCGTCCGTGTGGTCGGAGGGGTTCGAACAGGGGCCTGGTTCGGGTGAGTCGGCCGGTGCAGGTGCATGGAAGAAGGGCCTCTTGGTAGCTCGCGGTTGTCGAATCCAGCGAGAAGCAAGAGGCCCTGTTGTCGAAGTGTCGCGTGGTCGTGGTCGCCGAGTCCAGTTCGTCCACTCCTGGGTGTGACTGCCTCGCCCATCGGTTCGGGAACGCGGCCGACCGGCCGGAGCGCCGGCCCCGGTACGACTCGGACATGAGCGATGCCGAGTGGGGGGTCGTGCGGGATCTGCTGCCGGTTCCCGGATGGCTGGCGGGCCGGGGCGGCAGGCCGGAAGGCTACTGCCACCGGCAGATGATCGACGCGGTGCGTTACCTCGTCGACAACGGCATCAAGTGGAGGGCGATGCGCGCCGACTTCCCGCCCTGGCCAGGGGTGTATGCCTTCTTCGCCCGCTGGCGCGACACGGGCCTGGTGGCCGAGCTGCACGACCGGCTGCGCGAGGCCGTCCGCGGAACTGAGGGCCGCGGCCCGGAGCCGACCGCGGCGGTCGTGGACTCACAGTCCGTGAAGGCGGACGCCACCGTCACCCACGCCTCGCGGGGTTACGACGCGGGCAAGAAGATCAACGGGCGCAAGCGACACCTGCTCACGGATACCCTCGGACTCCTTCTGGCCGTACTGGTCACGCTGGCGTCCACGACCGACCGGGACGCCGCCCGCGTCCTGCTGCCGCCGGCGAAGGGCCGCTTCCGGCGGCTTTCCAGGGTCTGGGCCGACGGCGGTTACACCGGACACCTCACCGACTGGACCACCCAGCACCTCGGACTGGTCCTCGACATCGTCCGCCGCAGCGACGACGTCCAAGGTTTTCAGGTCCTGCCTCGCCGCTGGGTCATCGAAAGATCCTTCGCCTGGTTCCTGCGCAGCCGGCGCTTGGTCCGTGACTACGAACGACGCACCGACACCAGCGAGACCGTCATCCTGTGGTCGATGACCATGCTCATGAGCCGCCGCCTGGCCGTCCAGCACCGGCAGCCTCCTGCTCCGGTGCGGGCAGCATGAACCTGCCCGGCTTCTCCTCGACCAGCCATCCCCGCTCCACCAGCCGTTTCAGCCGAGCCCTCGCCCCCTCGACGCGCGAGACGGACGCGCTGTCCCAGCCCAGCACCACCGCTGCCCGCCGAGCACCGAGCCCATCGGCTCCCGCCTCCAGGGCGGCGGCCATCAACGCCTGGTAGTCCACCGACAACACCTCGGTTCCGGCCGCGTCCTGGCGGTGAGGCACTGCCCGGCGCGGCCCCACCGGTTTCCTCTGTGACACCCCGTCGGCCACCACCGCGGGCGCATCTTCCTCGGCCAGCGCCTCCAGATACTGCTCCAGGCCGATCACCCGGTGCCTGAGCATCTCTTCCGCCTCTGCCAGAGCCGCCCGCACCCGCTCCAGCTCAGCTTCGAGTTCCTCCACCCGCACCGCCGCGGCCTTCTGCCGCGCTTCCAACACCGCCCGCATCGACGGCATCCGCCACCCCCACGACATCTCGGTCAGCAACGGACCGAGGCTCCCGCGACAACTGCGGTCTCATGCCTGACCAGCAGAAACCGCACACCAGGTTCGGAAAGAGAATGACCTCTAAAGCCGTGGAGCCGACCGGCCTCAGCCATAGAGGGGTTCTCTACCTGCGCCCGCATGCACGCAGCGCGCCGCCGGGCGCGGCCAGCCGGGGCGCAGACAGGAGGCAGGCCGCGCCGCAGAGGCGGCGCGCGCCCGCGCTGTGCGCGGGCCTTGAAAAACGTCGCCCAGTTGGTCAAGGTCCAGCGTGCTCGCCGCAAGCGGCCGGACCCCTGGTCGGTCGAGGAGGCATGCACTTTCCTGGAGAACGCACAGACCTGGCGTGACTATCTGTACGCCGCGTACGTCCTGATTCTCGTCCTCGGCCTCCGTAAAGGTGAGGTTCTCGGCCTCACCTGGTCGGACGTGAACCTGGACACAGGGGAGCTGCACATTCGCCATCAGCTTCAAAGGGTCCGCCGGCGTCTCCTGCACACCGACACGGCCAAGACGGAAGCATCGGAGGCGGTGCTACCGCTGCCCGATATCTGCCTGACCGCCCTCCGGCTCCGGCGGAAGGAGCAGGAAGCGGCGAAGGTGGCGGCGCGGGATCTCTGGACGGAATCGGATCTCGTCTTCACCACCCGCTATGGCACTCCGGTCGAGCCGCGGAACTTCACCCGAGAGTTCAATCGCCGGTGCGACGGTGCCGGGGTCCGGCAGATCCGCGTGCATGACACCCGGCACACCTGCGCCTCGCTCCTGGCCGCCCTCGACGTCCACCCCCGGATCGCGATGCAGATCCTCCGCCACTCGGAGATCGCCGTGACCATGGAGGTCTACACCCACGTGCCCTCGGCGGAGACCCGCCGGGCGCTCCGGAAGCTCGGCAAGGCGCTGGGTGGCAGCAAGCAGAAGGACGGCAAGAAGAAGGGCAAGCGCAAGCAGGAAGAGCCGCCGGACAAGGACGGCCAGCAAGAGTCATAGAGGTTGCTGTACTCCGCTGCTGTACAGACGCTCAGAGGCCCATTCGCGATCACGCGAATGGGCCTCTGAGCAGCGTCGGGGTGGCGGGATTTGAACCCACGACCTCTTCGTCCCGAACGCGATCAAGGCCCGCGCGACCTTGCTGAAGACGTCCTGGCCTGCTCTTTCGCCTCCGCGGTTGTCCACTACTGTCCAGGACCGTCTAGGTGCGGCTGCCGTGTCTGGCCCCCCGTTTGGCCCCCTGCCTACCGCGCCTGTTGCTGGTTGGCCGTGCGGCTGGCCGGGTTGCTTAGGGGCTGTGGGCTGCACGTGGCTTCACGCCTTTACCTACAGTAACGGTGAAGTGGTCGGGTCGGCTCGGCTCGTCCTGGCCACGCATGCCTCCGGGCCCCCGCGATGCTCCCTACCCACGGAAGCTGCCACCCGATGGGATGCAAGACAACGATGCCGTCTTTACTAGGGGTCTACACCGCTCTAGCCTACGAACACGCCCCCTTAGGCAATTCACTTGTTCACAAGGCGGGGTTGCCGTCCACAGGGTGAGGTACTGATGTTGATCAACTTCAAGGTTGCTAACTTTCGATCATTGAAGGATCCACAAGAATTGGATCTTCGCTCCGTTTATCGCAAGGACTCCTCCCCGCTTAATGTGTCCGCGATCTATGGTGCGAATGGCTCCGGAAAGTCTAATGTCCTGTTGGCTCTGCGGTTCATGCACGACGCTGTGACAGATCAGGCAGGCTGGAATCGTCGGGGGCGGATTCATGTTGAACCGTTCTTGTTGGATGAGGAGGCGAGTAAGAATCCGACATCTTTCGCTGTCGAATTGATCATAGAGGAAATCCGGTACGCATACGGTTTTTCGGTCACTCATGAACGCGTGACCGAGGAGTGGCTCCATTCTTTCCCTAAGAAGAAAAAGCGAGTTCTTTTTGAGCGAGACAATGATGAGTACTACTTTGGTCCTAGCTTTGCTTCGGCTAGGGCTGAGGTAATCAAGGAAATTACATCGCCCACAGGTCTCTATATTTCTACTGCCGCGAAAGCTAACGATGATTCTTCGCGTGCAGTTTACTCTTGGTTTTCCGAGCATCTCTGGTTCGCTGATGATGAGGATTCGAACCGCAATATTCAGCGTGCGGAAACAATTAAATTGCTGCGCGACCCTGACAGTAAAGGAAGAGTTGAAAAGCTTCTCGAAGCGGCCGATATTGGTATCAGTGAAGCGCGCATCGAAGACTTTGAAATCGAGTACCGCGAAGACCCGGAGAAGGGTGAATTTGACGGATCATTTCGCGTGACCATCGAGGATGGCAAGACGATTATTCTTTACAGGGGTAAGCGTCCGGAGATGACACCCTATCTTCGAACTCTCCTCGAAGCTAATCACTCATTGACCTTCAGGCATCGCGGTAAGGATGAACAACTCTTTTCTCTGGACCAGGAATCAAGAGGAACTCAGACCTGGTTTGACATTTCGGGACTGATCGTTAAGGCGTTGGACGGGGGCCACGCTCTCATTGTTGATGAACTCGACACCAGCCTCCACCCGCTCCTCCTGGCCCAGATGATCAGGCTTTTCCAGCGAGAAGATTCCAATCCGCATGGTGCCCAGCTAATCTTCACCACGCATGACGCTTCCCTGATGGGGAGGAATCGGGGGGAAGAACTTCTCAGGCGGGATGAAATTTGGTTCACTCAGAAGGATCCGGAAATCGGTAGTACCGAACTCTATCCGCTTACTGATTTCAGGCCCCGCGACGGACTGAACTGGGAAAAGCGGTATCTGGGGGGCTCCGTAGGTGGTGTTCCCTATATCAGTGAGAACCTGTTTGACGAAGCGGCGGCACAGTAAAAGCTGAGAGTACTTGTCAGGGGGAGGGGTAAGTGCCTTCTAACTTTCGCTCGGAGAGTTCAAAATCACGCCGCAGGGTCGCTGCACCGACAAGGGATATAAAGAAGCGACTACTTCTGGTTTGTGGGGGTGCGAGAACCGAGAAAGACTATTTTGAAGCGTTGAAGGATAAGTACAGAAACTCTGCGGTCACCGTCAGAGTGCGCACCGACACTCGATCCCCGCTACACGTTGTGGAGAAGGCCATCGAGCTATTTGGGTCTAGTGATGACGATTTCGATGAGTGTTGGGCAGTTTTCGATGTTGACTCCTTCGGGCAAAAGAATGGTGCGAGTGTATCGAGTAATCTAACTCAAAGCATCACTACTGCCAACAAGGGTAACGTAAATTTGGCCATCTCTAATCCGTGCTTCGAGTACTGGTTGCTATTGCACTTCTGTGATTACGCAAAGCACCTTTCGGGTTACAAGTCGGTGCGTGACAAGATCAGGCCTTACGTTCCGAGCTACGATAAGTCGGGTATCAAGATATCGGACTACCTTGAGGGCATTTATGACGCCATATCCAGGGCGAAGAAGCGCGACGAGAAACAGCAGCCGCCGGGTGAGAATCCGAACACGGCCGTTTGGCGCATCGTCATGCAGATGGTGCCTCACGACGCCTCCCAGGCGAGGCATCGTAGCTAATCACTGAGGCAAGAACCCGGGCCTCTCGTGGCCAAGTGCTTGCAGCCGAGCGAGGTAATCCCGTGCGGCCGGTTCTGACGCGTACCGGCGCTTCATCTCGGCGGCAAGTTCGCGGCTGGTCATGATGAGCGACGGCACCGACTGACGGTCCCCTTCGAGGGCCCGCTCACCCATGATGAGTGCCTGCTCCAAGTCGCCCTCACGTGCTGCCGTGACTCCGAGCGTCACCCGCGCTTCCGCGTTGCGCATCGGCGAGCGCTCGGTGCCGTCGAAGTCCGTTCCTGCCCTCAGCACCTCTTCGGCGAGCGTGCGCGCAAGCTTGTCTTCGCCAACCAGGCGGTAGCAGTCCATCGCGTAGAAGTCGAACTTGGCAGGGTCCACCACGAAGTGGTTATCCAAGTTCTCGGGGTACGGCATCCCTTCGAGCAACCGCCGCCCCTTGTCCAAGGCCACCTCGACTTGCCGGCGGTCTCCGATCCGGGCCCACGCCTTGGCCTCCTGGGCTGCGAGCTGCACGGCCACGCCGTGGTGCTGCGCCGTCTCGGCTCCGGCCTGCGCCGCTGCGATGACGCCGCGGTAGTCGCCGGTCGTGAGCGCGAACCATGCCCGCATCTCGTGTGCCCACCCGGCGACCTCCGCATGGTCAGCCTCGGTCGCGAGTGAGAGCGCGGCCTGTCGCGTCGACTCGGCCGCGTGGCGGTCGCCCGTGTCGTACTCGACACAGCCGACCAGGAGCGCGAGCCAACCGGACAGTGCGAGAACCTCGCGGTGCTGCGCGAGCGTGAGGCTCTTCGTGTGAAGCTCGACGACACGGCGAAGCCACTGCCGCCCCTCGATGAGGAGCTGCTCGCTCGGCATGAACGGGTACTCCGAGGCGAGCCGATCCGCCGTGATCCGCAGGGCATCAAGCGTGGCGTTGTCGACGTCCGACCGGTTGAGACGGCTCACGATCTCCAGCGTCTCCATGCCGGACGCGGCCAAGATTTCCTTGTCCCCGTCCCGCCGTGAGGGTGCAGGGAAGAGCGCGTGCGTCACGGTGCCGAAGAGGGCCGCGATGATCGGTTGGTAGAAGTCGTTCGGCATCTGGCCTGACTCCCAGCGCTTCCACTGGCGAATCATGCTGTCTTCCGCGGGCAGCTCCGTGGGAGCGTGCGCTCGCAGTGCCCTGACTGCCTGACGCTGCGACCAGTCGCGCGCCATTCGTTCGGCAGCGATACGCCGCGCCCATGCAGGCCTGTCGTCGGTCATGCGCCCTCCTCTGAGTGCCTACTCCGAGTCTCGCGCGCGAGCAGGGGGGACAGGGAAGGGGACAGAGGGGTGTCACTGGACATGTCCCCACCTCCGTTTCGTCGTCCCCTGACTGTCACTTACCTGACAACTCCCGTTCCTTGCATGCTGGTTGCAGATCACGCACCACCCGGGGCGGAGCGTTCTTCGAGCGCTGCGACCCGTTCAGCCAACGCCTGAATCTGGGAGCGGATTTCCTTGATGTCGTCGCGTACGTCGCCGGTGGGGGCCGACCCGTCCCCGACGAAGTTACCGAGGTTCCCGGCCGAGACGATGAGCCCTTCGGCTCGGAGTGCGGCCAACCCGTTCTGGATGGTCTGGCTCGCGAACCCGAATCGGTCCATCAGCTCTCGCTGCGACGGGAGCTTGTCCCCCGGCTTCATCTTCTTGATGTCGTCGCGTAGTGCGTCCGCGACCTGCACCGCTTTCGGCTTCGGCCCTCCTGTGACAGTCATGCTCTGAGCTTACCCACCACAGCGAACTAGAGCGCATCACTGCACGAGGGTTGTGCACCACAGCAGACTAGTGCAAGCTAGTCAGTAGCCGGTCACCCCGAACCTCGGGATGACAAGCGCTTGAGCTGCACGAATGGCTCGGGATTGCCCGTATGGCTGCCGCTTGCGGCAGTCGGAAGGCGGCATCTGCCGCGCGCCGCGGGCCCCGCGCTGATCGCGCCTTGAGAACTCAACAGTGGACCGAGGATCTACCGCCTGTCCTCAGCGACAAGAAGGCGGCCCGCGCGGAGCACGACCCGCGCACTCTTCGACCTCTCCGCAGCGCTGCGGCGCTGCGGCCGGTTGCCTCCTCCGCTCGTCTCGTACGAGCGGAGCTGAGGGGAGCCGGAACCCCCTTCACTTCCCAGGAGAAGCCATGCGCCGGATCACCAACCCTCGTCACCCGAACGTCGACCAGGTCGACACCGAGATTCAGTACAAGGGCGAGCCGCACCGGATCACGGATGTCGGCGGTAGCTACTTCACGCTCGTCCGCCTCCGTGACGGACACGCCGAGAACGTCAAGATCCGCGAAGTCAACGGCCGCTAGTACCACCGCCCCGGCATCCCGCCACGAGGGCGCCGGATCGAATCCGGCCCGGGGCACTTTTCCCTGCCGCGCTTGCAGCAGGGGACTCCGAAACAGTCGCCGTCTCACCACACGCCTGCGGCTGCTTCGGCTTCCAGTCCCTCCGACTCAGGAGCCCCCATGCGCACGTACATCGGCGGTCATCAGGCCGTCTCCGTCAACGACTTCATCGAACTGGCCCTTGGAACTCCGCCTGAGCTGTGGCTCGGGGAAGAGGGCGAGACCGAAGAGGAACGCGCGGCCCGGCTGGACGCCGCGCGCGACATCCTCGCCGACAACCCGGAGCTCCCGGACGACGTGGCCCGAATCGCCGCCGAGGTGATCGAGGCGCACGCCCCGGAGCTGTTCAACGTCGTCCCACTGGTCCGCCCGGCCGGGCGCCGTCGGCCCTCCCGGAGGGGAGCGGCGGCATGACTACCGCCGAGACGACACAGACCGCCGTACGTCCGGCGGTGCCGCCACTGACGAAGCCGGAGATGGGCCTTGCCGGAGTCGGCGCTCTCGCGGCGGCCGGAGTCGGCGCGCTCGGCCTGATCTCCTCCTTCGACGCGGTTTCCGCTGCTGCGGCCCGCTGGGGCTTCGGCGAGCCGTGGATGCTGCCGGTCGGCATCGACGTGGCCATTCCTGTGTTCACCGTGGCCAACCTGCTGTTGATCCGCATGGATATGGCGCTCGCATGGGTGCGGTTCGTGCCCTGGGCGCTCACGCTGATCACGTGCGGGCTGAACATCGCAGCCGGACATTCCCTGTCGGCGAAGGTGGCACACGGCACGATGCCGCTGCTGTGGGTGGTGTTCTCCGAGATCGGCGCGCACATCTACGCCGTGCGGATCGGCGCCGCCACCGGTCGCCGCATGGAGAAGATCCGGTTCTCTCGCTGGCTGCTCGCCTTCCCTTCCACCTTCGCGCTGTGGCGCCGCATGACGTTGTGGGAGGTCACCTCCTACTCCGAGGCGCTGGCACGGGAGAAGGAACGGCAGTTGACCCGCGCCGACCTGCGCGAGCGCTACGGCCGCAAGTGGCGCTCGAAGACCCCGCGGCGCGAGCGCGTGATGCTGCGCATGGGGGAACTGGCCCCCGCCACGGAGCAGGAGACGCCCGAACTGCCCCCGGCGGAGAATGCGCCGGCACACTCCGCAGACCCCAAGCCGCGTCCGCGCCGCCGGACCCCCGCCAAGGGCAAGACCAAGGCTCAGCGCACCTTCGAGGACGCGCTGACCGAGGCGCGCACGGTCACCGCGGAGTGGACCGAGGCCGAGCTGACCGCGGACCGCCTCCGCACCACGCTGCACGTGTCGCAGGCCAACGCCCGCAAGCTGCGCGACACCCTCAAGGGCGAGCGCGCCGACGGCCGCCCGCTGCACTCCGTGGACGCCCTGGAGGGCGAGGAGTCCGAGGCTGAGGCCGCCTGATGCCCCCGGCATTCGGCAAGTGCTACGACCCCTCCGGCAGCCAGTACGGCATCCCCACCTACCCGTGGCGCTACGCCCCCGAAGGGCTCGTCACGCGCCGCCAACTACGCGCCCGCGGCTTACGTCCGGGTGGTCAGCCGATCGCGGCTCAGGTGCTGCGCCCGCGCTACCGGCGCGGCCCGCTGGTCGCCTACCTCTACCGCGTCGACAGCGCCAAGCCTGTTCGGCCGATGACGCCTGGCAAGCGGGCCGCGCTCGCCAAGGCGATGCGCGCCCGCCGCACCTGCCCGAAGTGCCGCACCGACGCGGGATACGTCATTCCGACCTCACTCGGCATGTGCGTGCCTTGCGCGTACCCCGAGGAACAGCGCGCTGCCTGACATCCCCACCACGATCCGGCGGGGCCCGTCCGCTCACCTCCTACAGCGACGGCCGGACCCCGCCTTTCCTCCCATTGGAAGGGACCCTCAGTGAAGCACCCCGACGACGAGAACGAACTCTTCAACCGACTCGAAGCTGAGATGAGCGCCGACTCCGGGGGCGAGGTAGTCGACCTCGACAAGGCACGGTCGGCCCGTACTGAGTCGGCCGACCCGACTACCCGACCCGACTCCGACCCGTCGGCCGACTCCAGCGCAGCGCGGTTGGGTGCCGAGTCGGGCGACCCGACCGCGCGTGTCATGGTCGACCAGCCGGGCCCGACCGCTACCGGTCCGGGATACCTCGGTCGGCTGGCCGGAGCGCACCGCCGTGCAGTCGTTCCCGAGTGGCTGCGGTCGGTGGCGGAGTTGCGGACCGCCACGGCGTGGGTGGCCCGCCACTACGCGCACGCCACCGGGTATCACGCGCTGCGTGCCCCGGTCTACGCCGCTCGCCTCGCCCTCCAAGCCCCTTCCGGCGCCGCGAAGTTCGTGGGCGGCACCATGCGGTGGGTGGCCGACCGTGAGGGCGAGCCGGTCCGACTCGCCGCGGTCCGCCGTGAGGACGCTGCGGAGTACCTGAAGCTGTCGCGGCAGCGCGACGGGCGGGTCCGACTGCGCACCCTCGTGGCGGTGCTCGCGATGTTCGTCGGGCTCGGCGCGGCGCTCGCGATGTACGTGCTCGCCCCCGAGTGGCTTCAGGCGGTGTCGGTGAGCGCGGTCGTGATGGCGCTCGGGTTCGCCGGTCGCCGCGCGGATGACCCGGTCATCCACAGGGCTGTGGAACTGCCCAAAGCGACCAAGCTCACCAGTGACATCGTGCTGCGTGCGCTCGGGGCGCTCGGCATCCCCGCCATCAACCAGGCACAGGCCAAGGGGCGAGACGGGTTCGAGTTCACCGCCCCGATCACCCGCGACGGCCCCGGTTGGCGCGCGGAGGGAAACCTCCCGTACGGCGTCACGGTGACCGACGTCATCGAGCGGCGCGACCGGCTCGCTTCCGGCCTGCGCCGCCCGCTCGGGTGTGTGTGGCCCGAAGCGGTGCCGGATGAGCACACCGGTCACCTCGTGCTCTGGGTCGGTGATCAGGACATGTCCCGCGCCAAGCAGCCCAAGTGGCCGCTGCTCAAGGCGGGGTCAGTGGACCTGTTCAAGCCGGTCGCCTATGGCACCGACCAGCGCGGACGCTGGGTCGAAGCGACCCTGATGTACATCGCGGGCGTCATCGGCGCCATCCCGCGCATGGGCAAGACGTTCCTGCTGCGTCTGCTGCTGCTCATCGCCGCACTGGACCCGCGGGCAGAGCTTCACACCTACGACATGAAAGGCACGGGCGACCTGGACCCGGTCGGCGACGCCGTCTCCCACCGCCACGCCGCGGGTGACGACGACGAGTCCATCGAGTACTGCCTGAACGACTTCCGGGCGCTGCGCGAGGAACTGCGGCGCCGCACCAAGGTGATCCGCTCCCTGCCGCGGGATGTCTGCCCAGAGTCGAAGGTGACCAGCGCCCTTGCCGACAAGCGCTCCCTGGGACTGCACCCGATCGTGATCGGGGTGGATGAGTGCCAGGTGCTTTTCGAGCACCCTGAGCACGCCAAGGAATTCGAGGAGATCGCCACCGACCTGGTCAAGCGCGGTCCGGCAACCGGCATCGTGCTGCTGCTCGCCACGCAGCGCCCGGACGCCAAGGCACTCCCGACCGGTATCAGCGCGAACGCTTCGGCCCGCTGGTGCCTGAAGGTCATGGGTCAGCTCGAAAACGACATGGTGCTTGGCACTTCCGCCTACAAGCGCGGGGTGCGGGCAACCATGTTCGCCTGGGGCGACAAGGGCATTCACTACTTCGTCGGTGAAGGCTCGGACGCCCGGATCGTGCGCGCCATCTACGTCGACGGACGCGACGCCGACGCCATCGGCGCCCGCGCCCGCCGCCTGCGCGAGGAAGCGGGCACGCTGTCCGGCCACGCGCTCGGGGAGGCGCCCGAGCCGGTCACCAGCGCGTATGACCTGCTGCGCGACATCCTCGCCGTTGTGCCGGCCGATGAGCCCAAGGTGTGGTCCGAGACCGTCGTCGCCCGGCTCGCAGAGCTGCGCGAGGAGGTCTACGACGGCTGGGACCCCGAGGGACTGGCCGCGGCCCTGAAGCCGCACGGCGTCTCCACCATCCAGGTGGGCCGCCGCGTCAAGGGCAAGGTCGTCAACCGGCGCGGCATCGACCGCTCCCACATCGTCGCTGCGATTGCGGAGCGTGACGGAAAGCGGGACGCGGGCTGACGGTCCGGGGCCGCTAGCGCTAGCGGCACACACCGCTAACGTTAGCGGCCCCGCTAGCGCCCCACACCCGCTCTGATCAGGCCGCTAGCGGATAGCGGCCCACCTGCGGAAACCCCTGTAACCCGCCTGGAAGGGCCCGTCATGACCCCTGTCCTGCTCGCTATCACCCTGATTCTCGGCGTAACCCTGTGTTACGCCGCTGTCTGCGCTGCCTCGCCGTTCGGCAACTGCCGCAAGTGCAACGGCTGGGGCTTCGCCATGAAGACGGACCGCAAGGGCCGCATGAAGCGCGGCAAGGACTGCCGCCGCTGCAAGGCCACCGGCAAGCGCATACGCATCGGCCGCTGGCTCTATAACCGCTGGGCCCGCATCTACCGCGCCGGCACCGACACCCCCTGACCGGAAGGCTCCCGATGATCCTCAACCTCTCCGCCGTACTGCTGTTCGGCGCCGCGTCTGCGCTCGCCGTCAAGACGAAGTCCGCCGGAGGCGGCTCGGCCATCGTCCTGTTCCTCTTCGGGTTCTTCGCCGCCGGGACCGGCGCGTACGAGCCCATCCACAACCTCGTACAGGCGGGCGCCGACGCCCTCAGCAACCTCGGCTGACAGGAGACCGCAGCCATGAACGAGTCCGCCAACCCCCTTGGCCCCGGCCGTCGTGAGGCGACCGTGGAAGTCCACCGGCCTACTCTCCTCGCCCCGGTGCCGTCGGCGCCGGTCGTACCGGCGCAGCCGGGCACGATTCCGGCGGTGACGAGCATCGTCCTGCCGGACGGACGCATCGTCACCGGCTACACCCTCGAACCCGCCAAGCCCGAACCCGTCACGACCAAGCCGCCCGTCTCGCGCGCGGCGGTGAACATCGCCCTCGGGGGCATCGGGTTCGGTGCCGTCTGTGGCGGACTGTTCCTGCTCACCGCGTTCATCACCGCGCTGACCGCGCTCATCACTCAGCTCATTACCCTCGCCGCCGTCATCTTCGGCGGGTGGGTCGCTGTGCAGGTACTCAGCGCGAGCGGCCACCGCAGCGGGACCACGGTCAACATCCGCAAGGCCGTCTTCAAGCGCAACCACTTCCACAGCTAGCTACGCCCGAGGCGGGCGCCGTCTCACCACAAGCCTGCGCCCGCCCCGGTTCTCCAGTCCCTCCAAGAGAGCAGGAGACATCCAGCATGACCCAACGAGCGTCATTCGGCGAGGGCCGTCCGGCCCACGCCACCCCATCGAGCGTGCCAGGGGTGACGGCATGAACCGTCACCTCCTGTACGCCGCGCTGGACGCCGCGGAGCGGGGATGGGCCGTCCTCCCGCTTCGCCCTGGCGACAAGCGTCCGGCCCTGCATGGTGAGGACGTCTGCCCCGGTATCGGGGACTGCGCGGGCGGTCACCGCAAGTGGGAAGAGCGCGCCACCATCGACCCGGACCGCATCCGCCGCGCGTGGGGCGACCTGCCGTTCAACGTCGGCATTGCGACCGGCCCGTCCGGGCTGGTCGTCGTCGATCTCGACATGCCCAAGCGGAAGAGCAGCACGGACACGCCTAACGGCGTGACGACCTTCACGGCGCTCTGCGAGCGCGCCGGACAGGCCGTCCCCACCACTCGCACGGTGCGGACTGCGAGCGGCGGGGTCCACCTGTACTTCACCGCCCCGCCCGGCGTGCGGCTCGGCAACACGGCCGGACGGCTCGGCAAGCGCATCGACACCCGTGCGTGGGGCGGTTACGTCGTCGCGCCCGGCAGCCTCACGCCCACCGGTGCCTACGCGGTCGTCAACGACGTGCCCCCCGCGCCACTGCCGGATTGGCTGTGCGCCCGCCTGACGGCCCGCCAGGCTTCGCGGGCACTGATGGCTGCACCCTCGGCAGTTCGAGCGTCCCGCTACGCCGCAGCAGGCCTGAACTCGGAAACCGCGTCCGTGCGGCAGGCTCCGGAGGGCGAGCGCAACGCCACCTTGCTTCGGGCGGCGCGAGCCCTGGGGCGGTTCATCGCGTGGGGCGACCTCCCCAGGGAGCAGGTTGAGGAGGCTCTTCAGTGGGCGGGGGAGCAGGCCGGTCTGTCGCCGCGGTCGTGTGAGGCGACCATTCGCAGCGGTCTGAACTGGTCGATTGCCCGCAACGGTCAGCGGAGGGCGGCATGAGCACCCCTCCCCGCCCCTCCCTGAAGAGCCTCCCCGTCACCTCGACCGGTCCGCACGCCGCCGCACAAGCCGCGCCCGGTTCGGCCGTAGGCGAGCCGAAAGGCGCCGCCCGCAAGGGCGTCCCTTCTGCTCTTCGCCCTGACCCGCGCCAGGAAGGCGCACGGTATCCGGTCGCGTGGCTGCACATCTCCGCACCGCGCGGCGCCATACCCACGGCCACCTCGAAGTGCCTGTGCGGCAGGGACCGCAGCGCCGTCGGCCACACGAAGGTGCTTGACCTGATCGAAGACCACACCGCCCACCGCGACGCATGCCCGCTCCGCACCAACCAGGAAGGGAGGCAGGCGGCATGAGCACCAATCCGCCGGCATCCGCCATGGACGGCTCCGTACTGCTCGATGAGGTGGAAGCCTTCCACCGACGCTTCAACATCTTCCCGCTCGATGCCGCGTACGTCGCCGTAACGCTGTGGGACGCGCACGCGCACCTGCTCGACTGCTTCGACTCCACACCGCGGCTCGCGTTCCTGTCGCCGGAGCCGGGTTCGGGCAAGTCCCGCGCGCTGGAGATCGTGGAAACCCTCGTGCCGCAACCGATGGTCGCGGTCAACGCCTCCGCCTCCGCGCTCTTCCGTGCGGTGTCCGGGATGGAGGGACGGCCCACGATCCTGTTCGATGAGATCGATACCGTCTTCGGCCCCAAGGCCGGAGAGAACGAACAGCTCCGCGGCTTCCTGAACGCAGGCCACCGCCGCTCCGGCGTTATGTGGCGCTGCGTGGGTGACGGCTCCAATCAGCAGGTACAGGAGTTCCCGTCGTTCTGCGGGGTTGCGGTAGCCGGTCTCGGCTCGCTGCCGGACACGATCCTGACCCGCTCGGTCATCGTCCGCATGCGCCGCCGCGCGCCGAACGAGCGTGTGGAGCCGTTCCGTCAGCGCATCCACGAGAAGGAGGGGCACGCGCTGCGCGACCGGCTCGCCACATGGGCGCAGTCAGTCCGCCACCTGGTCGACGGGGTGTTCCCGGAGCTCCCGGAGGGCATCAGCGACCGGCCCGCGGACGTGTGGGAGCCCCTGCTCGCCGTGGCCGACGCTGCGGGCGGCGCGTGGCCGGAGCGGGCCCGCGCTGCCTGCATCGAGTTGGTCAACGCGGCAAAGACCAGCGATAAGGGCAGCATCGGCATCCGTCTTCTCACGGACCTGCGCGACTACGTGTTCAACGGCATCGACCGCTTGCCCACCGTCGCCATCCTCGACAGGCTTCACAGCCTCGAAGAGGCGCCGTGGGCGGACATGAGTGGCAAGCCGCTCGATGCGCGCGGGCTGTCGCGGATGCTGCGGGAGTACATGACCGCGGACAACACCCCGATCGCGGCCCGCAACATCAAGGCGGGCGGCAGCGTAATGAAGGGCTACTACGCGGCGGATCTTCACGACGCGTGGCAGCGGTATTGCCCGCCCCCGGCGGAAAGTGCGCTACTTCCGCTACCTCCGCTACCGGGCAGGTCAGAGCCCTAAAACCGGTAGCGGATGGCGCTTCCGCATCCGCTACCACGCCACCCCATCCGCTACCCGCCCCGCGGCCACGATCCCGGGGCGGGTAGCGGCTCCGTCCGCTACCCGCACGCCAATCCGCTACCTCGATCCTGCCCCTGACCAGGGCGGTAGCGGAGGTAGCGGAGGTAGCGGACCTGACAGGAAGGGGGCCATCGCCCCCGGAACCCTGCCGAGGAGGCACCGCCGCATGGCCACCGCTGCTGAACCTGCCGAACAGCTCCTCTACCGCCCCGAAGAGGCGGCCAAGGCTCTCAGGATCGGACGCTCGATGGTCTACGAGGAGATACGCCTCGGACGACTTCAGACCGTCCGCATCGGCCGTCGTCGACTCGTGCCGCCGGAGTACATCGCTCAGTACGTCGAACTCCTCAAGCGCGAGGCAGAAGCCACCGCCTGAACTCCCATCACCCCAGTTCCACAGGGCCGCGCCCTTCAGGGCGCGGCCCTGTCCTATGGAGGCACAACAGAAGATGAGCGAGACCCCGAAGAGCACCCGGGCTGGCCACGGTGCGGACACCATCTATTGGGACCCCGCCAAGAAGAGCTACGTGGGAGCCGTCTCCCTGGGCTACGCCCCGAACGGCAAGCGCCGTCGGCCGAAGGTGTACGGCAAGACGAAGACCGAAGTCCGCCAGAAAATCCGGGATCTGAAGAAGGAGATGCAAACCGGCGTCAAGGCGCCGGCCAACTACACCGTGGCCGACGCGGTGAACGACTGGTTGGAGCGCGGGCTGAAGGGGCGCGACGAGAAGGGCACCATCGGCAAGAACCGCTCGATGGCGAACAAGCACCTGATCCCGTTCATCGGCAAGGCCAAGTTGAAGGAACTCAGCGCGGACGACGTAGACGACTGGTTGGACGGCAGGGCCGAATTTCTCGCGACGCGAAGCCTGCGTGACCTGCTCGCCATTCTCCGCCGCTCCATCGCGCACGCTCAGCGCAGGGACAAGGCCGCGCGGAACGTCGCCCTACTCGTCACCGCACCGGAGGGGCGCCCCGGCCGACCGAGCAAGGCACTGAACCTGGAGCAGGCGAAAGCCGTGCTCACCGCCGCGCGTCCGTCACGGCTGTACGCCTACCTCGTGCTCTCGCTCCTCAGCGGTGTGCGTACGGAAGAGGCACGGCCGCTCACCTGGGATCACGTCTTCCTGGAGACGACGGACGGCATTCCGCCTCACGTCGCGGTGTGGCGTTCAGTGCGCAAGCACGGTGAGACCAAGACCAGAAAGAGCCGCCGGACCATCGCTCTGCCGAAGCAGGTGGTCGACGTCCTCGAAGAGCACATGCGATGGCAGAAGCAGGAACGGGCATCGAGAGGAATGGAGTGGAGCCCGACCGGCCGTGTCTTCACGACTCGGAGCGGCGAGCCGCTTGACGCGGCCAACGTCCGGCGAGACTTCAAGGCCATCGTGAAGAAGGCCGGACTGAAGCCTGAGTGGACGCCGCGGGAGCTCCGGCACAGCTTCGTGTCCCTGCTCTCGGATCACGGCATCCCCCTGGAGCGGATCGCGCTCTTGGTCGGTCACAGCAGTCAGGCGACCACAGAGGCGGTCTACCGCAAGCAGCTCCGGCCCGTGATCACGCAGGGTGCCGAAGCGATGGACGACATCTTTGCCGAAGATCAGGGGGTGGAGGACACGGAGGCCGAGGAAGAGGGCGACGCGGTGGCCTGATCAAATTCGTTTGGCCCCCCGTTTGGCCCCCCGAGCACGACAGAGGGCCAATCGCGATCATGCGATTGGCCCTCTGACCAGCGTCGGGGTGGCGGGATTTGAACCCACGACCTCTTCGTCCCGAACGAAGCGCGCTGCCAAGCTGCGCTACACCCCGGTGTCGCTGCTCTCGCGGCGACGACGTTTACTTTAGCCCACTGGTGGCCGGAGACGAAATCCGGTTTTCCGGCGGCGGCGCGTCGGGTCCGGGCGGACGCGGTCGGCGAGGATCAGGAGGAGGGCCAGGCCGAAGAAGGCCAGGCCGAGCAGGAGTGCGTTGGCGAGGGTGCTCCTGTAGCCGAGGTGGGCGACGTCCAGGAACGGGTACAGGTAGCGCGCATCCGCGGTGGGTGGGAGCAGTGCGCCGCGGGCCAGGGTGAAGATCAGGTACGCCAGTGGGTAGAGGAGCCAGCGCGTGGCGTGCTGCAGGCCCAGGGGAGCCGGGCGGGTCAGGAGCAGCCAGTCCAGAAGGGCCGCGATCGGGGTGACCGTGTGCAGCACCTGGTTGGCGAGTGCGGACCAGATCGTGGGCCTGTCCGTCATCGAGAAGGGGCCCGGCTCGTTCACCAGGAGCACGTGGTAGACCAGGCTCGCGATCAGCGCGTAGAACAGCGTGCCGCCGGTGATCAGCGCCGGCAGCGGGTAGCGGGCCGTTCGGGCCCGCCAGGCCGACAGGGCGAAGGTCAGGGCCAGCAGCACATTGGCCTGGATGGTGAAGTAGCTCAGGACCCGGGCGGGGCTGCCGAGGGCCACGTCCATGGCCACCGCTGCCGCGGCCGTCAGCGACACCAGCAGACGGTAGCGGGCCGCTATGGGGCGGCGTACGGGGGCGACCACGGCCGCGGCGGGGACGATGGACGGTGCCAGCGTCGGCTTGCCCGGCACCGGGGGGAGGTCCGGGATCTCCTTGGGTATCGGCGCGATCATGCCCTCACGCTAAGCGGGTGGGGCAGAAGGGGCGATACGGGATGCTCCGGGCGGGGTATGGCTGGGGTTACGCCTCGGGCGATGCCTCCCTCTCCACCAGCGTCAGCAGCGTCGCCTCCGGCGGGCAGGCGAACCGTACCGGCGTGTAGCGGTTCGTACCGCAGCCCGCCGACACGTGCAGGTACGACGTCCGGCCCTCCGCCGTGTGCCGTGACAGGCCCTTCACCCGGTCCGCGTCCAGGTCGCAGTTGGTGACCAGGGCGCCGTAGAAGGGGACGCACAGCTGGCCGCCGTGGGTGTGGCCGGCCAGGATCAGCGGATAGCCGTCCGCCGTGAACGCGTCCAGGCTGCGCAGATACGGCGCGTGGACCACGCCCATCGAGAAGTCGGCCGAGGAGGACGGGCCGCCCGCCACGCGCGCGTACCGGTCGCGCTTGATGTGCGGGTCGTCCAGGCCCGTCAGCTCGATCTCCAGCCCCTCGATCTTCAGGGTGCCCCGGGTGTTCGTCAGGTTCAGCCAGCCCGCCGCGTCGAAGCTGTCGCGCAGCTCCTCCCAGGGGTTGTGGATGGCGCCGACCACCGGCGGGTTGCCGTTCAGACCGTGGTGACCCCTCACCTTCTCCACCAGGTAGCGGGCCGGGTTGCGGAGCCTGGGGCCGTAGTAGTCGTTCGAACCGAAGACGTACGCCCCCGGGAACTCCATCAGCGGGCCCAGTGCGTCCAGCACCTCCGGCACACCCTCGGTGTCGGAGAGGTTGTCCCCGGTGTTGATCACGAAGTCGGGGCGCAGGCCCGCCAGTGAGCGCAGCCAGCGCTGCTTCTTGCGCTGCCCGCTCACCATGTGGATGTCGGAGACCTGCAGGACGCGCAGCGGATGCGCCCCCGGGGGCAGCACCGGGACCGTCACCCGGCGCAGCCGGAAGGAACGGGCTTCGAAACCGGCCGAATACAGCAGTCCGGCGGCGGTGACCGCCGTGATTCCCAGGGGTACTCCGTATCGTGCGCGCATACGACCATGGTGTCAGAACCGGCTGCCGCCCCGCGTTCACCTGTGGACGACCCCGACCCGGCGACGCCTGTGATCGGCACCGACGGTCCCGGTCGCCCACCGCGCCGCGGAAATGTACGGGCAGCCGCCCCACCGCACCTGCGACAATCAGAGGCATGACCACGCTCAAGTCGAAGCTGCAGGAAGACCTCAACGCCGCGATCAAGGAGCGCGATGAGCTCCGCTCCTCGACGCTCCGGCTGACGCTCGCCGCGATCACCAAGGAGGAGGTCGCGGGCAAGGAGAAGCGCGAGCTCTCCGACGAGGAGGTCACCAAGGTGATCACCCGTGAGGCGAAGAAGCGGCGGGAGGCCGCCGACGCGTTCGCTCAGGGCGGTCGCGCCGAACAGGCCGAGCGGGAGAAGGCGGAGGGCGAGGTGCTCGCCGCGTACCTGCCCAAGCAGCTGTCCGACGACGAGCTGCGGCAGATCGTCGCGCAGGCCGTGGAGGAGGCGAAGGCGGCGGGCGCCGAGGGCCCGCGCGCCATGGGGCAGGTCATGAAGATCGTGAACCCGAAGGTGGCCGGCCAGGCGGAGGGCGGCCGCGTCGCCGCCGTGGTCAAGCAGCTTCTCGCGAGCGGCTGATCCGGCCGCCTGCTCGCGGGCACATACGTCGACGGGGGCGCCCCTCACCGAGAGGCGCCCCCGCTGTCATGACGGGCTACCCCCTTCGCCCACCGGTGCCGTTCCCGTTGCCGCCGTTCCCGTTGCCCTGGAAGAAGCCGTCGGGAAAGGAGAAGGTGGGCGAAGGGACCTGCCCGCCCGTGGTTCCGCCGGTGTTGGTCGTGCCCCCGGTGGGCAGGCCGCCGATCAGCCCGCCGATCGTCTGCCCGCCGTTGCCGTTGCCGTTGCCGTTGCCCTTGTCGCCACCGTGGTCGTCCGGGATGTCGACGAGGTTGAAGTCCGGGGCCGGCTTGCCCGCCAGCGCGCCCGTCATCATGTCGCGCCAGATCGGGCCCGGGACCTGGCCACCGAAGACCTTGTCATAGCTGACGCCGCCGATGGTGATGTGGGTCATCTGCCGCTTGTGCGCCGGGTCGCCGACCCAGACCGCGCCCGCCATGTTCGGCGTGTAGCCGACGAACCAGGCGGCGTACCGGAAGTCCGTCGTACCGGTCTTGCCGGCGCTGGGACGGCTGCCGAGTCCGGCCTCCGTACCGGTACCGTCCTCGACGACGCCCTTCAGGAGCGTGTTGACCGTGTCCGCGGTGGTCTCCGACATCGCACGCGAGCACGTCGACTTCGGGACCGGCAGGGACTTCTTCTCGTTGCCGACGGTCTGCGTGATCGACTCGATCGCGACCGGCGTGCAGTACGTACCGCGGTCGGCGAAGGTCGCGTACGCGCTCGCCATGGTGAGCGGCGACACCTCCTGGGTGCCGAGCGCGATCGACGGGGCCTGGGCGATGGGCGCGCCGTCAGCGCGGTGGAAGCCCATCTTCTTGGCCGTGTCTATGACCGGGCAGATACCGATGTCGCTGATCAGCTGCACGTAGTAGGTGTTGACCGACTTGGCGGTCGCCTCCTTCATGCGGTACGGGCCGTGCTCCGTCTCGTTCTCGTTGGTGAGCTTGGTGCCGTCCGTGTTCTGCCACTGCTTGCCGTCACAGGCGGCGACCGGGCTCGGGTACTCCATCTCGTACGGCGACGGGTACTCCTGGGTCGCCGGCTTGCCGCCCTCGATGGCGGCCGCGGCCACGATCGGCTTGAAGGTCGAACCACCCTGGTAGCCGGCGCCGCCGCCCATGTCCTTGTCCACGGACAGGTTGATCTGCGTTTCGTCCTTGCCGAAGCCGTACGGACGCGACTGGCCCATCGCGAGGATCTTGCCGGTGCCCGGCTCGACGATGGTCGCGGCCGTGGCCACCTCGTCGCTCTTGTTGACGTGGTCCTTGATGGACTTCTGCACCGAGTCCTGCGCTTGCGGGTCGAGCGTGGTGCGGATCGTCAGTCCGCCCTGGTTCCAGATCCTCGCCCGCTCCGCCTGGGTCTTGCCGAAGATCGGGTCGTTCAGGAACGCCTCGCGGACGTAGTCGCAGAAGAAGCCCGCGCCCTTGACGGCCGTGATGCAGCCGTTCTTCGGCTGGCTCACGTGCAGGCCGAGGCCCGTCGCCTTGGCCTTGTCGGCGTCCGCCTGCGAGATGTCGTGCAGGTCGGCCATGCGCTGCAACACCACGTTGCGCCGCTGCTTGGCCTCCGCCGCGTCGTTCACGGGGTCGTAGCGCGTCGGCGACTGGACGAGGCCCGCGAGGAGCGCGGACTCCTGGAGGTTCAGGTCCTTGGCGTGCTTGGAGAAGTAGCGCTCGGAGGCGGCCTCGACGCCGTAGGCCTGCTGGCCGAAGAACGTGATGTTCAGGTAGTTCTCGAGGATCTTCTTCTTGCCGAGCTTCTCCTCGATCTGGATCGCGTACTTGAGCTCGCGGATCTTGCGGCCGAGGGTCTGCTGGGTGGCCTGGGCGACCTTGGTCGGGTCGTCGCCGGCCTCCTCGATGAAGTAGTTCTTCACCAGCTGCTGGGTGAGCGTGGAGGCGCCCTGGGCCACTCCGCCGCTCTGCGCGTTCTTGTTCAGCGCGCGCAGGACGCCCTTCAGGTCGATCGCGCCGTGCTGGTAGAACCGCGAGTCCTCGATGGCGACGATCGCCTTCTGCACGTACGGCGAGACGTCCTTGAGGTCCACCACCGTGCGGTCGCGCGAGTAGACCGTGGCGATCTGGCCGCCCTGGCTGTCCAGGATGGTGGTGCGCTGGCTGAGCTGGGGGCTCTTCAGATTGGCCGGGATGTCGTCGAATCCCTGGACCGACCCCTTGGCCACAAGTCCGAGCGCACCCGCGGCGGGCAGCGCGATGCCGGCCATCACAGCCCCCGCGAGCACACTCACTCCGAGGAACTTGGCAGCCTGCTGCACGGGGGACTGCCCCCCGCCCGAGCGCTTTTTTGGCATGAGGGCAGCCTACGTTCTCATTCGCCGGACACGCGTATAGGCCTTGGCCTAAGCTGCTCCCAACTGTCACAGCAGTAGGGCCACGTATCAAGTACGTCCGGCGACCCCGAATCGTTCCGGCGTTCCTCGAACTTTTTGGCAGATGCGTGCCCGGATTCGCCTTGTGTGTCACCAGGTGTCCGTTGTGACGTCACTGAACTGCCCTGGTCGGTCCGGAAAGTCACGTTTGTCACCAGCTCACTCCCACGGGTGATCTGCCGTTTACCCATAGTCCGTTCGGACCATTCAAGATTGGGCCCGAAGGGGGTGTTGCGCTGTCCCCTCCTTCCGTAACGTCCTCAACTGGCGGCGGTGAATATGCCGCTGCCGCCGTGGGGGAGCCTCGATTCGGGAGAGGACGGCGCCGGTATGGGCTGGGTAACCGACTGGAGTGCGCAGGCGGCCTGCCGCACTACCGATCCGGATGAACTGTTCGTTCAGGGAGCAGCGCAGAACAGGGCCAAGGCGGTGTGCACCGGATGTCCGGTACGCACGGAATGCCTGGCGGATGCGCTGGACAACCGCGTCGAGTTCGGCGTGTGGGGTGGCATGACGGAGCGGGAGCGCCGCGCACTGCTGCGCAGGCGGCCGACCGTCACCTCCTGGCGTCGCCTGCTTGAGACCGCGCGTACGGAGTACGAGCGCGGGGTGGGCCTGCTGCCCCTCGGTGAGGAAGAGACGTACGAGAACTACGCGGCGGTGAGCTGAGGGCGGCCACCGTCCGAGGCGGGCGCCCGCCGTCGGCGGGCGACGAACGCCTCATGGTCCCCTCGGCGTGCCTTCCACTCCGACCTGGGTCTCTTCGCAGGTGTCCTTCAACGGGCCTCTTCGAGGGCCCTCTTCAAGGACGGTGTCGCCAGGGGCGGGTGTGTCATGGCCTGCGGGGCCGCGCGTCTGTGCCACGGGCGGCGCGCAGGCATCAGCAGCCCTGCCTGCCGGGCCCTGCGAGGCTGGCTGCCGCGCCCTGGGGCTCGCGCACGGCCGTATGCCTGCCTCGGTCCTCCGAGCGCCAGCGCCCCGGGTGTCCGGCGGGCGTATACCGGTCTCGGCTGCGTCCCGGCGGCTGCGTTTCAGGCGTATGCCTCGCGCTCCTCGGGTCGATCGGGCTGGTTGGCCGCGAGGCGGTCACCGATGTCCCGTAGTCCCGCGAGGTCGTGGACGTCGCCGGGCAGTGCGGCCACTTCCGCCACGGCCACCTCAGGGTGGAGCGCGGTGAAACGGTCACGCGTGCGCTGTTCGCGGGAGAGCAGTTGCATACGCTCGGCATGCAGTCGCAACAGACCCACGGTGAGGTGCTCGACGCTCCGGTCCTGGTCCGTGGCGGTGGGGGAGTCCGCGCCGGGGCCAGATGCTCCGGATGAGGTGGATTCTGAACTGCCGTACGTGTCGGGAGCGTTACGAAGTCCAGCTTTCCCGCCCCGCTGATCCACAATGCGGGACTCGTCAAGATTTTCCGCGGCGGCGAGCGCCCGCTCGGCCGACAACTGGGCGGCGTCGCTGCCGTGGACCCTGTTGAGCACCAGGCCGGCCAGCGGCATGTCCTCGGCGGCCAGGCGCTCCACGAAGTACGCGGCCTCCCGCAGCGCGTCCCGCTCCGGGGCCGCCACCACCAGGAACGCCGTACCGGGCGCCTGCAGCAGCTTGTAGGTGGCGTCCGCGCGCGTGCGGAACCCGCCGAACATGGTGTCCATGGCGGCCACGAACGTCTGGACGTCCTTCAGGAGCTGACCGCCGAGCAGCTTCCCCAGGGCGCCCGTCATCATCGACATGCCGACGTTCAGGAACTTCATCCCCGCGCGTCCGCCCATCTTCGCCGGGGCCATCAGCACCCGGATCAGCCTGCCGTCCAGGAAGGACCCGAGCCTCTTGGGGGCGTCCAGGAAGTCCAGCGCCGAGCGCGAGGGCGGTGTGTCGACGACGATGAGGTCCCACTCGTCCCGCGCCCGCAGCTGCCCCAGCTTCTCCATCGCCATGTACTCCTGCGTGCCCGCGAAGCCCGCCGAGAGCGACTGGTAGAAGGGGTTGCCCAGGATGGCGGACGCCCGCTCGGGGTCCGCGTGCGCCTCGACGATCTCGTCGAAGGTGCGCTTCATGTCGAGCATCATGGCGTGCAGTTCGCCGCCCGCGGTGTCGTCGATGCCCTTCACCCGCCGCGGGGTGTTGTCGAGCGCGTCGATGCCCATCGACTGGGCGAGCCGGCGGGCCGGGTCGATGGTGAGCACCACCACCTTGCGGCCGCGCTCGGCGGCGCGCAGGCCGAGGGCCGCCGCCGTGGTCGTCTTGCCGACGCCGCCGGAGCCGCAGCACACGACGATGCGGGTCTGCGGATCGTCGAGGAGCGGGTCGATCTCCAGGACGGGCACCGGGTTCAACGCGCGCGTGGAGCGCGTGTCGTGGGCGTACGGCGCATCGTGGGCCGGATCGGCCGCCTCGGCGTGCCGGTGGGCCGTGTCGTCGTGAGTGTTGTCGTGCGTGGATGCCGTGTCGGCCTGTGTGGGGGCCTGGTCGTCGTGCGTGGGGGCCGGGTCCGAGCTCATGAGATCCCTTGCTGACGCAGTTCCGTGGCCAGTTCGTACAGGCCCGCCAGGTCCATTCCCTCGGCGAGCAGCGGCAGTTCGTGCAGGGGCAGGCCCAGTCGCGTGAGGACGGCACGCTGCTCGCGCTCCAGGCCGAACCGCTCCGCGTACTCGTCGGCCTGCTTCAGCAGCGGCTCCACCAGCCGCTCCGCGAGTCCGCCGCGCCGCGCGCCGCCGAGCCCGGCGCCCGAGAGGGACTGGGCGATGGCCGTCCGCGGCGCCGCGTGCGCGAGGTCGAGGTCCGTCTGGTCCAGGACCGTGGGCCGCACCATGTTCACGATGATCCGGCCCACCGGGAGCTTCGCCGCGCGCAGTTCGGCGATCCCGTCGGCGGTCTCCTGGACGGGCATCTCCTCCAGGAGCGCCACCAGGTGCACAGCCGTCTCGGGGGACTTCAGCACCCGCATCACGGCCTGGGCCTGGTTGTGTATCGGGCCGATCTTGGCGAGGCCGGCCACCTCGTCGTTCACGTTCAGGAAGCGGGTGATGCGGCCGGTGGGAGGTGCGTCCATCACCACGTAGTCGTACGCGAACCGGCCGCTCCTGTCCTTCCTGCGGACGGCCTCGCACGCCTTGCCGGTCAGGAGCACGTCCCTGAGGCCGGGCGCGATGGTGGTGGCGAAGTCGATGGCGCCGAGCTTCTTCAGGGCCCGTCCCGCGCCACCCAGTTTGTAGAACATCTGGAGGTAGTCCAGAAGGGCCAGCTCGGGATCGATGGCGAGCGCGTACACCTCGCCGCCGCCCGGGGCGACCGCGATCTTCCGCTCCTCGTACGGAAGCGCCTCCGTCTCGAAGAGTTGTGCGATGCCCTGTCTGCCCTCGACCTCGACCAGAAGGGCGCGTTTGCCCTCGGTCGCGAGGGCGAGCGCGAGTGCCGCGGCGACCGTGGTCTTTCCGGTCCCGCCCTTACCGCTGACGACCTGGAGCCTGCTCACGTCCTCGAGCCTAACCAGTTCGCGCGCGGGCTACGCGGGAGGCTGCGGACAACCGTGGTCGCGGTCGGCCTCCCACCCGGTCGCCCGCGCCGTCCCGGCCGCGCCCGCGCGGCGGCCGCGGCGGCCGTTCCGCCCGGCTTTCCGCCAGGTCGTGGGCACGATGGTGGCCGACCGAGTGCCCCTTGGGCCACAGCGGCTACAGTCGGCCCCATGACCAAGTGGGAATACGTCACCGTACCGCTGCTCGTCCACGCCACGAAGCAGATCCTGGACACCTGGGGCGAGGACGGCTGGGAGCTCGTCCAGGTCGTGCCCGGGCCGAACAACCCCGAGCAGCTGGTGGCCTACCTGAAGCGGGAGAAGCAGGCGTGAGCGCGGTCGAGTCCCGGATCGCCGAACTGGGCCTGCCCCTGCCGGAGGTCGTGCCGCCGCTCGCCGCCTACCAGCCCGCCGTGCAGTCGGGGCCGTACGTGTACACCTCCGGGCAGCTCCCGATGGTGGACGGCAAGCTGCCGGTGACCGGCAAGGTGGGCGCCGAGGTCACCGCCGAGGAGGCCAAGGAGCTGGCCCGCACGTGCGCGCTGAACGCGCTCGCGGCGGTCAAGTCCGTGACGGGCGACCTGGACCGCATCGCGCGCGTGGTGAAGGTCGTCGGCTTCGTGGCGTCGGCCTCCGACTTCACGGGCCAGCCCGGTGTCGTCAACGGCGCCAGTGAACTGCTCGGCGAGGTCCTCGGCGACAAGGGCGTGCACGCCCGCAGCGCGGTCGGCGTGGCGGTGCTCCCGCTGGATGCGCCGGTCGAGGTGGAGATCCAGGTGGAGCTGACGCAGGCGTGATCGACCCTCGCCGGCCACGCGAGGGCGATGACGTCCTGGAGAGGGCGAGGACGACGTCCCTCGGCGGGCGATCGTCGCCTCTCGAACATCTGCTCACTACGGGATAGCCTCCGCCCATGGCGAATGGGCAGTGGTTTCCCCCGGAGTGGCCAGAGCGGATCCGCGCGCTCGCGGAGGGCACGCTCACCCCGGTCACTCCGAAGCGCGCGGCCACCGTCATGCTCCTCAGGGACGACGGCGGCGCACCCGCCGTCCACATGCTGCGCAGACGCGCCTCCATGGCGTTCGCCGGAGGCGCGTACGCCTACCCGGGCGGCGGTGTCGACCCGCGCGACCACGACCTGAGGATCGGCTGGGCGGGCCCCACGCGCGCGTGGTGGGCTCAGCGCCTCGGCGTCGACGAGACGTCCGCCCAGGCCATCGTCTGCGCCGCCGTACGGGAGACGTACGAGGAGGCGGGCGTGCTGCTCGCCGGCCAGGCCCCGGACACGGTCGTCGGCGACACCACGGGCGCGGACTGGGAGGCGGATCGCGCGGCCCTGGTCGCCCGCGACCTGTCGTTCGCGGAGTTCCTCGAGCGCCGAGGGCTGGTCCTGCGCTCCGACCTGCTCGGTGCGTGGACCCGCTGGATCACCCCGGAGTTCGAGCCCCGCCGCTATGACACCTGGTTCTTCGTGGCCGCGCTCCCCGAGGGGCAGCGCACCCGCAACGCCTCCACGGAGGCCGACACCACGGTGTGGATCCGCCCGGCCGAGGCGGCGGCCGCGTACGACAAGGGCGAGCTGCTGATGATGCCGCCCACCATCGCGACCCTGCGCCAGCTGATCGGCTGCGCGACCGCCGCCGAGGCGCTGAAGGCCGCGCCGGGCCGCGAGCTGACCCCCGTCCTGGCCACGGCCCGCCTGGAGGACGGCCGGATCGTGCTGTCCTGGCCAGGCCACGACGAGTTCACCAAGCACATCCCGACGGGCCAGGCGCCCGCATGACCCACGTGACGGAAGGTGCCCTGGCATGACGGACGCCGCAGCCCTCCCCGGCCGGCCGCGTGGCGCGGTCCTCTCCGGCCCGGCCACCACGCGCGCGGTGAACGTCCTCGCGCCCAACGCGTCTGCGATGACACTGGACGGCACCAACACCTGGATCGTCTCCGAACCCGACTCCGAGCAGGCGGTGGTGATCGACCCCGGACCGCTCGTCGAGGGCCACCTGCGCACCGTGATCGACACGGCCGAGAAGTCCGGCAAGCGGGTCGTGCTCACCCTGCTCACCCACGGCCACCCCGACCACGCGGAGGGCGCCGCCCGGTTCGCCGAACTGACGGGCACGAAGGTACGCGCCCTGGACCCCGCGCTGCGCCTGGGCGACGAGGGGCTGGGCCACGGGGACGTGATCACGGTCGGCGGCCTGGAACTGAGGGTCGTGCCGACGCCGGGCCACACCTCCGACTCCCTGTGCTTCCACCTCCCGGCCGACCGGGCGGTGCTGACGGGCGACACCGTCCTGGGCCGCGGTACGACGGTGGTGGCACACCCCGACGGCCGCCTGGGGGACTATCTCGACTCCCTGCGCCGCCTCAGGTCGCTCACGGTCGACGACGGCGTCCACACGGTGCTCCCGGGTCACGGGCCCGTCCTGGAGGACGCCCAGGGCGCCGTGGAGTACTACCTCGCCCACCGCGCCCACCGCCTGGCTCAGGTCGAGACGGCGGTGGAGAACGGCCACCGCACACCGAGCGAGGTCGTCGCCCATGTGTACGCGGACGTGGACCGCTCCCTGTGGTCGGCGGCGGAGCTGTCGGTGCGGGCACAGCTGGACTACCTGAGGGAGCACGGCCTGATCTGAGCCCTGGGCGCGGGGTTCTGACGCCGTGCACGCGCGCGTACTCCGCCGTTCAGGCCTGAGCGGGTCTCTGGGGCGGCAGCCCGGTGGAGGCAACGGGCCCCGCCTCACCGAGAGACGGGACCCGGAGCCGTACGGCCGAGGCCGAGCGTCAGCGCGACCGCTTCGCCAGCCGCTCCACGTCCAGCAGGATCACGGCCCGCGCCTCCAGGCGGAGCCACCCGCGCTGGGCGAAGTCCGCCAGCGCCTTGTTCACGGTCTCGCGGGACGCGCCGACCAGCTGGGCCAGCTCCTCCTGCGTGAGGTCGTGCACGACGTGGATGCCCTCCTCGGACTGCACGCCGAACCGGCGCGACAGGTCCAGCAGGGCGCGGGCCACACGGCCCGGCACGTCCGAGAAGACCAGGTCGGACATCTGGTCGTTGGTCTTGCGCAACCGCCGGGCGACGGCGCGCAGCAGCGCCGCGGCCACCTCGGGCCGCGCGTTCAGCCACGGCTGGAGGTCGCCGTGGCCCAGGCCCAGCAGCTTGACCTCGGTCAACGCGGTGGCCGTCGCCGTACGCGGGCCCGGGTCGAACAGCGACAGCTCGCCGATCAGCTCACCGGGGCCGAGGACCGCCAGCATGTTCTCGCGGCCGTCGGGGGACGTGCGGTGGAGCTTGACCTTGCCTTCCATGACCACATAAAGGCGGTCACCGGGGTCGCCCTCGTGGAACAGCGAGTCGCCGCGGGCGAGGGTCACCTCACTCATGGAGGCGCGGAGCTCCGCGGCCTGCTCGTCATCGAGCGCCGCGAAGAGCGGGGCGCGCCGCAGAACGTCGTCCACGAGTTCTCTCCTTGTCGACCTGCTCAGGGGATCTTGCTCCCCCGGATACCAGGGGACCGTGTTCCCCATTTTGCCGGACGGTCCAAACAGTGTGATCTGTCACAAGGATGCCGCACCGAGAGGCCGGGGTAAGCGGCAGGGGCCCAATTGGAGGCTGATCTTCCGGGTGCGGGGCGGATGTCGGTGCAGGGCCTTAGGCTGGCCGGGTGTCCAAATCGCCGGTGAGAGCACAGGCCAAGGGAGCTGGACGGGTGGTTGCACGTCGCGATTCCGCTATGGGCGAACAGGGCCCCGGCGGCGGAAGGAAAACGGCAAAGACGGCGAAGACGGCGCCCGAGGAGGCGCCGGAGCAGCGCCCTGCCGCGAAGACGGCCACCAGGAAGTCCACGGCCGCCACCAAGAAGGCCGCTGCGGTGGAGAAGGCCGCTCCCACCAAGAAGGCCGCTGCGGTGAAGAAGGCCGCTCCCGCCAAGAAGGCGGCCTCGGCGAAGAAGGCGGCCCCCGCCGAAAAGGCCGCCGCGAAGAAGGCCCCGGCCAGGAGGGCCCCCAGGAAACCCGCCCACGCCGAGGTCGTCGCCGCCGACGGCACCGTCGCCGTCAAGAACGTCCCCGCGAAGACCGTCGCCGCCAAGCCCCCCACGAGCGAGTCGCGCGCCGCCCTCGTCCGCCGTGCCCGCCGTATCAACCGCGAGCTCGCCGAGGTGTACCCGTACGCCCACCCCGAGCTCGACTTCGAGAACCCCTTCCAGCTCATCGTCGCGACGGTCCTGTCCGCGCAGACGACCGACCTCCGGGTGAACCAGACGACCCCGGGGCTCTTCGCCAAGTACCCGACCCCGGAGGACCTCGCGGCGGCCAATCCGGAGGAGGTCGAGGAGATCCTGCGCCCGACCGGGTTCTTCCGGGCCAAGACCAAGTCGGTCATAGGGCTCTCCAAGGCCCTGGTGGAGCAGTTCGGCGGCGAGGTCCCCGACCGCCTCGAAGACCTCGTCAAACTGCCCGGTGTCGGCCGCAAGACCGCCTTCGTGGTGCTCGGCAACGCCTTCGGCCGCCCCGGTATCACCGTCGACACGCACTTCCAGCGGCTCGTGCGCCGCTGGCAGTGGACCGACGAGACCGACCCGGACAAGATCGAGGCGGCCGTCGGCGCTCTCTTCCCCAAGAGTGACTGGACCGACCTGTCCCACCACGTGATCTGGCACGGCCGCCGTATCTGCCACGCTCGCAAGCCGGCCTGCGGCGCCTGCCCGATCGCCCCGCTCTGCCCGGCCTACGGCGAGGGCGAGACCGACCCGGAGAAGGCGAGGAAGCTGCTGAAGTACGAGAAGGGCGGCTTCCCCGGCCAGCGGCTCAAGCCCCCGCAGGCGTATCTGGACGCGGGCGGAAAGCCGGCCCCGCCGCTGGGCGCCGGATGACGGCCGTGCGCGGTGCGGCACGCCGCCCGGGGGAGGGACGTGTCGCGGCGGGCCGCGGGGTGCGACACCCACACGAGGGATGCGCGGAACGATCCGTGGTACCGCGGGCGTTGGGATCGGCAGAACGGGGGTGGCGATGACGCACGCGAGCAACACGGGCCACAGGCACGACACGGACGGCGGGCGGTTGCGGCTGAGCACGGAGGGCCTGCCCGACTGGCTCGACCCGGTCGTACGGGCCGCACGGACCGTCGAGCCCCTCCAACTCAGCCGTTTCCTGCCGCCGGAGAACGGCGCGGGGCGCCAGTCGGCCGTGCTGATCCTGTTCGGGGAGGGCGAGCGCGGTCCCGAGCTGCTGCTGATGGAGCGCGCCGGTTCGCTGCGCTCGCACGCCGGGCAGCCCTCGTTCCCCGGTGGCGCCCTCGACCCCGAGGACGGCGACCCGAAGGGTGAGGGACCACTGCGGGCGGCCCTGCGGGAGGCCGAGGAGGAGACCGGGCTCGACCCGGCCGGCGTGCAGCTCTTCGGCGTGCTCCCCAAGCTCTACATCCCGGTCAGCGGCTTCGTCGTGACACCGGTCCTCGGCTGGTGGCGCGAGCCGAGCCCGGTGGGTGTCGTCGATCCGGACGAGACGGCGCGGGTGTTCACCGTGCCCGTGGCGGATCTCACGGATCCGGCCAACAGAGCCACCACGGTCCATCCCAGCGGCCACCGAGGTCCGGCATTCCTGGTCGAATCGGCCCTGGTCTGGGGCTTCACGGCCGGTGTCATCGACCGCCTGCTGCACTACGCCGGCTGGGAGCGCCCCTGGGACCGCGACAAGCAGGTCCCGCTCGACTGGCGCGCATGACAAGGTGACCCCCGTGCTGTGTTTTCCCGGGGAGCGGCGTGCCGCCGTGCCGCCGCGCGGTGAGCCGTGTCCCCGGCCGGACGACGGCGACCGGAACGTGACGAGGCGAGGCTTGAAGCAGTGAACGTGCTGGACATCCTGTTGCTGGTCGCCGCCGTCTGGTTCGCGGTCGTCGGCTACCGCCAGGGCTTCGTCGTCGGCATCCTGTCGGTGATCGGCTTCCTGGGCGGCGGTCTCGTCGCGGTCTATCTGCTGCCGTTTCTGTGGGACCGGGCTACCGGCGACCACAAGGTGAGCACGACCGTCGCCGTCGTCGCCGTCGTCGTGGTGATCGTCTGCGCCTCCGTCGGCCAGGCCCTGACCACCCACCTCGGCAACAAGCTGCGCCGATACATCACATGGTCCCCGGCGCGCGCCCTGGACGCCACGGGCGGCGCCCTCGTCAACGTGGTGGCGATGCTCCTGGTCGCCTGGCTGATCGGCTCGGCCCTGGCCGGTACGACGCTGCCGACGCTCGGCCGGGAGGTCCGCGGCTCCAAGGTGCTCCTCGGCGTCTCCCGCGCCCTGCCGGCGCAGGCGGACCCGTGGTTCGCGGACTTCTCCTCGGTCCTCGCGCAGAACGGCTTCCCGCAGGTCTTCAGCCCGTTCGCGAACGAACCGATCAACGAGGTCCAGCCGCCCGACCCGGCCCTCGCCAGGAGCGCGGTGGCCGTGCGCGCGCAGCGCTCCATCGTGAAGGTGATGGGCACGGCGCAGAGCTGCGGCAAGGTCCTCGAAGGCACCGGTTTCGTCTTCGGCGACCGCCGTGTGATGACCAACGCGCACGTGGTGGGCGGCGTCGACGAGCCCACCGTGCAGATAGGCGGCGAGGGACGGAAGTACGACGCGAAGGTCGTCCTGTACGACTGGCGGCGCGACATCGCGGTACTGGACGTGCCCGACCTTGACGCCCCGGTGCTGAAGTTCGCGTCCACGGACGCCACCGGAGGCAGCGGCGCGATCGTCGCGGGCTTCCCGGAGAACGGGTCGTACAACGTCCAGCCCGCGCGCGTCCGCGGCCGCATCACGGCCAACGGCCCCGACATCTACCACCGCGGCACGGTGCGCCGCGACGTGTACTCGCTGTACGCGACCGTCCGCCAGGGCAACTCCGGCGGCCCGCTGCTCACCCCCGACGGCAGGGTCTACGGGGTGGTGTTCGCCAAGTCCCTGGACGACGCCAACACGGGGTACGCGCTGACGGCGGACGAGGTCCGTCAGGACATCGCCCAGGGGCGTGCGGCGAACCAGCAGGTGGACAGCGACAGCTGCGCCCTGTGAGGCCCGGCGGGCCAGGAGCGGCCGTGGACGGGCGCCGGCTCAGCCGCGCGGGTGGCGCAGACGGACCGAGACCCAGCGGACCCGGCGGCGCAGAATGCGGGGGATCCCCACCTGGGTGTCCGTGCCCGCCAGTTGCGGGGCGCCCCTCTGGTGGGAGCCCGGCGCGGCGGCCGAGCGGCGGTTGCGTGCCACGTCACTGTAGTCGTGCGTCCAGCCCATACCCGGACGTCTGCCCCCGCCCCAAGGTCGATAACCGCTTCCGGGCCGCCCAATTGGCCTATGCGGCGGGCATGTGGCCGTTCGTGGAACAGGCGTTCTCGTCCGGATAGCGGGCGGATGCGCCGAGTCACCGGCCGATTCCGTCCGCGTTCCGGCCGACAGGCCGATTCCGGATGGTCGGGCGGCGGATCAGCGGTCGGGTTCGGGGTCCTTCAGCCAGTTGATCAGCTCTGAGGAGAACGCCACCGGGTCCTCCTCGTGCGGGAAGTGCCCGAGACCGTCGAACAGCCGCCAGCGGTACGGCGCCTCGACGTACTCGCCGGACCCGGCCGCGCTCCTGGTCCGCATCACCGGGTCCAGCGAGCCGTGCAGATGCAGGGTCGGTACCCGTACGGGCCGCTTCATGCGGCGGTTGAACTGGATGCCGTCGGGCCGGACCAGGGAGCGCACCATCCACCGGTACGGCTCGATGGAGCAGTGCGCCGTCGACGGGATGAGCATGGCGCGCCGGTACACCTCCAAGGCCTCGTCGTCCGGCAGCCGGGGTCCCGACCAGTCCCGGATCAGCTGCCCCACCAGAGCGGCGCCGTCGGCGGTGAGCCTGCGCTCGGGGATCCAGGGCCGCTGGAGTCCCCAGATGTGGGAACTCGCGGACGACTGCTTGACGTCGCCGAGCATCGCCGAGCGCCAGCGCCGTGGATGCGGCATCGAGGCGACCGCGAGCCGCCGTACGAGCTTGGGGCGCATGACGGCCGCCGTCCAGGCCAGGTAGCCGCCCAGGTCGTGGCCGACGAGCGCGGCGTCGGGCTCGCCCAGGGACCGTACGACCCCGGTGATGTCGAGCGCCAGGTTCGCGGGGTCGTAACCGCGCGGCGTACGGTCGCTGCCGCCCACTCCGCGCAGGTCCATCGCCACGGCCCTGAAGCCCGCGTCGGCCAGCGCCACCAGTTGGTGCCGCCAGGTCCACCAGAACTGGGGGAAGCCGTGCAGTAGCAGGACCAGCGGGCCGTCGCCCAGTTCGGCGATGTGGAAGCGTGCGCCATTGGCCGCTACGTCCCGGTGTGTCACCTTTTTCCCGCCGGGGACGTCGAGTCGTACGACCGAGGGGGATTGCGCCGAAGGGGTGGCGGGGTCCGTCATGAGGACGAGCGTGCCACAGGTTCGACCGCCTTGTCGGCCTGCTGGGGCTCACGCGGGTGCGGCTTGGCGTTCTGCAGGACGCCGGCGGTCTGCTTCATCGACGCGGCGACCTTCTGCGGGCCCTTGTTCTTCTTCGCCTTCTTGGCGAACACCAGGCCGATGAGCCCGAGCAGGCCGGCGACCACCACGTTCGCGCCGAAGGAGAGCAGGAAGCAGACGGCCAGGTTCCAGCCGCTCCACGTCCGGATGCCGTACGCCAGCGCGAAGTTCAGCATCGGCAGCGAGAACAGCAGGACCGCGCCCGCGGCCGAGAACGCGCCGCCGCTCATCGCGCCGCGCTTGACGTCCTGTTTGAGCTGGGCCTTGGCCAGTGCGATCTCGTCGTGCACCAGTGCGGACAATTCGGTCGTCGCCGAGGCGAACAGCTGGCCGATGCTGCGTTCGGCACCGACCGGGCTGCCGTCGGGTGCGCTCATCGCGTTCTCCCTGCTCTCTGCGTACGGGCTCCGCGGACGCTGCGGAGTGTGGTGATGTGTCAGATCATGCCGGACGCTCGTTCTCCTCGCTTGCCCTGCCCGCCACTTCGGCAAGCGTGCCATCAGCGTCAGCGTCAGCGCCTGCGGCAGGCGGACCGGCGTCCGTGCCGCGCCCGGCCGACTTCAGCGCCGCGAGCCTGCGGTGCTCGGCGGCCTTCCGCTCGTGGATCTCGGCCACGCGCAGGTGGTACCCCGGGTCGTCTTCCTCGTAGATGTCCGGGATGCCGTCCAGGTCGTCGTCGCGCTCCTCCTCCGCGCACAGGGCGCGGTACTTGGCGTTCCGTATCTTCAGCAGCACCGTCGCGCAGGCGGCCGCGATCAGCGATCCGGTGAGGACGGCGGCCTTCACCTCGTTCCCAAGCGCCGGATCGCCGTCGAAGGCCAGTTCGCCGATGAGCAGCGAGACGGTGAAGCCGATACCGGCCAGGGAGGCGACCGCGAACACGTCGGCCCACGCGAGGCCCTCGCTCAGCGAGGCCCGGGTGAAGCGGACCGTCAGCCACGTACCTCCGAAGATGCCGACCGCCTTGCCGACGACGAGGCCGAGCACGACACCGAGAGTCTCCGGCCGGGTGAACACGTCCGCGAGCGCCCCGCCCGAGACCGCGACGCCCGCGCTGAACAGGGCGAACAGCGGCACCGCGAGTCCCGCCGACAGGGGGCGTACGAGGTGTTCGATGTGTTCCCCGGGGGACCGCTCCTCACCCTCCCGCCGGTGGCAGCGCAGCATCAGGCCCATCGCCACACCGGCGATGGTGGCGTGGATGCCGCTGTTGTACATCAGTCCCCAGATCACCAGGGCCAGCGGCACGTACACGTACCAGCCGCGCACCCCCTTGCGCAGCAGCACCCAGAACACGGCGAGGCCGGCGACGGCGCCGCCGAGGGCCGCGAAGTCCAGGCCGTCCGTGAAGAAGATCGCGATGATCAGGATGGCGAACAGGTCGTCGACGACGGCCAGGGTGAGCAGGAAGGCGCGCAGGGCGGAGGGCAGGGAGGTCCCGATGACCGCGAGCACCGCCAGCGCGAAGGCGATGTCGGTGGCGGTGGGGACGGCCCAGCCGGCGAAGGACCCGCCGCCGGCCGCGTTGGTCAGGGTGGAGACGAGCGCGGGCGCGGCCATGCCGCACAGGGCGGCGACCACCGGAAGGGCGGCGGCGCGGGGGTCGCGCAGATCGCCCGCGACCAGTTCCCGTTTGAGTTCGATCCCTGCGACGAAGAAGAAGATCGCGAGGAGACCGTCCGCGGCCCAGTGCTGGACGGACAGGTTCAGGCCGAGGGAGGCGGGGCCGAGGTGGTAGTGGCCGACGCTCTCGTAGCTGCTGTGGAGGCCGGGTGTGTTCGCCCACACCAGGGCGGCCACCGCGGCGAGCAGGAGCAGCACGCCGCCGACGGTCTCGGTACGCAGCGCGTCCGCGACGAAGGTGCGCTCGGGCAGGGACAGACGTCCGAGGAAGGTTCGGGTGCGGGACGCGGCCACGGTAGGGACCTCCGGGTCGTACGGCAGACGGGCGGTCGTCACGGAACGTGCGGACCGCTTGCCGACCAGACTTCCCGGCGCACCTTGAGCCCACTATTTTACCTGATCATTACGCTCCGATGCTCCTCAGGGGTGTGGAGGGTGATGACAACAGGGCGCCCGGCGTACGGCCGAGCGCCCCGTCGAGGCCGGGATTCTCAGTCCTCGCTCGGTGCCGCCGGGAGCTTGGTCTGGATCAGGTCCATCACCGTCGAGTCCGTCAGCGTCGTGACGTCGCCGAGCTGGCGGTTCTCCGCGACATCGCGCAGCAGGCGCCGCATGATCTTGCCGGAGCGGGTCTTCGGCAGCTCCGCCACCGGCAGGATCCGCTTGGGCTTGGCGATCGGGCCGAGCGTGGTGCCCACGTGGTTGCGCAGCTCCGCCACCAGGTCCTCGGTCTCCGCGGCCGTACCGCGCAGGATCACGAAGGCGACGATCGCCTGGCCCGTCGTTTCGTCCGCCGCGCCGACGACGGCCGCCTCGGCGACCGACGGGTGCGCGACGAGGGCCGACTCCACCTCGGTGGTGGAGATGTTGTGCCCGGACACCAGCATCACGTCGTCCACGCGGCCGAGCAGCCAGATGTCGCCGTCGTCGTCCTTCTTGGCGCCGTCACCGGCGAAGTACTTGCCCTCGAACCTCGACCAGTACGTGTCGATGAAGCGCTGGTCGTCGCCCCAGATGGTGCGCAGCATCGACGGCCACGGCTCGGTGAGCACCAGATAGCCGCCGCCTCCATTCGGCACCTCGTTCGCCTCGTCGTCGACGACGGTGGCGGAGATGCCGGGCAGCGGCCGCTGCGCGGAGCCCGGCTTGGCCTCGGTGACGCCGGGCAGCGGGGAGATCATCATCCCGCCGGTCTCGGTCTGCCACCAGGTGTCCACGACCGGTGTGCGGTCCCCGCCGATGTGCTTGCGGTACCAGACCCACGCCTCGGGGTTGATCGGCTCACCGACGGAACCCAGCACCCTGAGCGATGACAGGTCGAACTTCGCGGGGATGTCGTCGCCCCACTTCATGAAGGTACGGATCGCGGTGGGCGCCGTGTACAGGATGGTGACCCCGTACTTCTGCACGATCTCCCAGAAGCGGCCCTGGTGCGGGGTGTCGGGTGTGCCCTCGTACATGACCTGGGTCGCGCCGTTGGCCAGCGGGCCGTAGACGATGTACGAGTGCCCGGTGACCCAGCCGACGTCCGCCGTGCACCAGTACACGTCGGTCTCGGGCTTGAGGTCGAAGACGGCGTGGTGGGTGTACGCCACCTGGGTCAGGTAACCGCCGGAGGTGTGCAGGATGCCCTTCGGCTTACCCGTCGTACCCGACGTGTACAGGATGAACAGCGGGTGCTCCGCCTCGAAGGCCTCGGGCGTGTGCTCGGCGGACTGCCGGTCCACGAGCTCGTGCCACCAGATGTCCCGGCCCTCGCTCCAGGCGACCTCCTGGCCCGTGCGGCGTACCACGAGCACGTGCTCGACGTCGTCCACGCGCGCGACCGCGTCGTCGACGGCCGGCTTGAGCGCGGACGGCTTGCCGCGCCGGTAGCCGCCGTCGGCGGTGATGACGACACGCGCGTCGGCGTCCTGGATGCGGGTGGCGAGCGCGTCCGCCGAGAAGCCGCCGAAGACGACGGAGTGGGCGGCGCCGATGCGGGCGCAGGCCAGCATCGCGATCGCGGTCTCGGGGATCATCGGCATGTAGACGGCGACCCGGTCGCCCTTGCGGACACCCAGCTCGAGGAGGGCGTTCGCGGCCTTGGAGACCTCGTCCTTGAGCTCGGCGTAGGTGATCGAGCGGCTGTCGCCGGGCTCGCCCTCGAAGTGGAGGGCGACGCGGTCGCCCAGACCCGCCTCGACGTGCCGGTCGACGCAGTTGTACGCGACGTTGAGTGTGCCGTCCTTGAACCACTTGGCGAACGGCGGGTTCGACCAGTCCAGCGTCTCGGAAGGCTCCTTGGCCCAGGTCAGCCGGCGGGCCTGCTCGGCCCAGAAGCCGAGCCTGTCAGCCTTGGCCTGTTCGTACGCCTCTGCCGTGACGTTGGCGTGGGCGGCCAGGTCGGCGGGCGGCGCGAACCTGCGCTCTTCCTTGAGCAGGTTGGCCAGGCTTTCGTTGCTCACGACATCTCCCTTTCCCAGGGTGTCCGTTGTGTCCCAGGCCACAGCTCACCAGACCGGAGGGCTCGGTGACAAGGGCCGACCGGAAAAATGGTTTAGACCTGTCGCGGTCCGCCGGCGGACGTTCTGCCCCAGGTCACGTGCGGGCCGCCCGCCCGGTTCACATGGCGGGTTCGTTCGGCGACGCATCTCACATTCGCCCGGAGGGGGGCCGGAGGGGGTCCAGAGGGGTCCGGGAGGGGCCGGAGGGGATTCGGAGGGGGTCCAGAGGGATTCGGAGGGGGTCCGGGAGGGGCCGGAGGGGATTCGGAGGGGGTCCAGAGGGATTCGGAGGGGGTCCGGGAGGGGTGTCGTCACGGTGGTGCGCGGCGCGGCGCGGCGCGGACCGGTCTGGCCCGGTCCGCGCCGCACCGCCGTGTCACGCCGGGTGGCGCAGGTCCCCGGCCGCCCGCACTCGGCTGAAGACGTCGTCGCCGCCCTCGGACGGGGCCAGCAGATACGCCTGGGCCTCGCCCACGTGGAAGTACATCGCGTGCAGTTCCAGCGCGCCCTCGCCGAGCGCCCGGGCGACGGACTCGTGCGCCCGCAGATGCTCCAACTGCTGCACCACATTGGTCAAACACAGCTGTTCGACCGTATCGGCCGGCTCACGCCCGGCGATCCGGGCCCACGGCCCCTCGTCGTCGGCCATCCGCTCCAGGCTGGGCAGCCCGTGCCGCAGCCACCGCCTCAGCGGAGTCTGGGCGCCGTCCGCGTCCGAGGTGAGCAGGGCCTGCATCGCGCCGCACCCGGAGTGCCCGCACACCGTGATGGAGCGCACCTTGAGCACGTCCACCGCGTACTCGATGGCGGCCGCCACCGAATCGTCCCCGCTCTCCGCGCCGGGCAGCGGTACCAGGTTGCCGACATTGCGGACGACGAAGAGGTCGCCGGGCCCGCTCGAGGTGATCATCGAGGTGACGAGCCGGGAGTCGGCGCAGGTCAGGAACAGGTGCGACGGCCGCTGCCCCTCACGCGCGAGACGGGCCAGCTCACCGCGCACCAGCGGGGCCGTGTTCTGCTGGAAGGCGCTGATGCCGTGCGCGAGTTGCCGCCCGCTCGGTCCGGTGGCCTCGCCCGGTGCCCCTGGGCCGTCGCCTGCGGACGCGGTCGGTGGGCGTTCGCACCGGTGGTTGCGCCACGGCGTCCAGGGCCGGCACCGGCATGCCGACGGCCCGGCGGACTCCGCGCCCGAGTCGGCCCGGGCCGAGCTCAGCGAGGGCACCGCGACCGGAGAGCCGTCCCGGCCGGTCAGGGCGACCGTGCCGCCCCGCGCGCGGTGGGTGCGCTGCCAGTCCTGCAGCGACTCGTGCGCGGCGTGGTCCATGAACGACCCGTCCAGCTCCACGACGGCCTCCGCCCCGACGGGCACCAGGTGCAGTGTCCGGCTGAGCCGGGGAACCGCGAGGAACGTCAACTGGCCTCGTACATGTACGTGATGGACTCCCTTCCGCTGCTCGTGGGTGATGCGGGTGCGGGTGAGGCGGTGCAGGGCGACGGCGACGGCCGCTGCCACGCCCAGCGCCACGCCCTGGAGGACGCCCAGGAGGACGACGCCGAGTGTGGTGACGGCGTACACCAGCACCTCTCGGTGGCGGGTGACCGTGCGGATGTGGTGCAGGGACACCATCTGGATGCCGACGGCCATCACCAGTGCGGCGAGCGAGGCGAGGGGGATCAGCTCGAGCACCGGGACCATCAGCAGCGCGGCCACCACCACCCAAACGCCGTGCAGCATCGTGGAGTTCCGGCTGACCGCTCCGGAGTTGACGTTCGCCGTACTTCTCACGGCGACGCCCGCGATCGGCAGTCCGCCGAGCGCTCCGGAGACGATGTTCGCGGCGCCCTGTCCGAGCAGCTCGCGGTCCAGGTCGGAGCGGCCGAGGTGCGGATGGCGCCGGGCCGCCAGCTTGTCCACGGCGACGGCGCCGAGCAGGGACTGCACGCTGCACACCAGGGTGATGGTGAGGACGGCGGCGGCGATGCCGAGCGCCGGGCCCTCGGGCAGTCCGGCCAGGGTGTGGCTGCTCCAGGACGGCAGGTCGACCCTGGGCAGGGTCAGCCCGGCGAGCGAGGCGGTCGCGGTGGCGCCCGCCACGGAGACGAGCGGGGCCGGGACCCGGCGCAGCAGGTGCCCTGTCCGTCCGGGAAGCCGTGGCCAGGCCAGGAGCAGGGTCAGGGTCAGCACGCTCACCGACACGGCCGCCGGATGCAGGTGCGCCAACTGGGCGGGCAGCGCCCGGAGGTTGTCGAGGACGGCGCTCTGCGGGGTGCCGCCGAGCACGATGTGCAACTGGGCGACGGCGATGGTGGCGCCGATGCCGGCGAGCATGCCGTGCACGATCGCGGGGCTCACCGCGAGCGCGGTGCGCGCCACGCGCAGGCAGCCGAGGCCCAGTTGGGCGAGGCCGGCGAGGACGGTGACGGCGCATGTCGTACGCCATCCGTAGCGGTGGATGAGGTCGGCGGTGACCACGGTGAGGCCGGCGGCGGGGCCGCTGACCTGGAGCGGGCAGCCGCCGAACCGGCCGGCGACGATTCCGCCGACGGCCGCGGCGACGAGGCCGGCCTGGAGCGGGGCGCCGGTGGCTAGGGCGATGCCCAGGGACAGGGGGAGAGCGATCAGGAAGACGGCGAGGGAGGCGGACAGATCGGCGCCCGCGACGCGGAAGCGGCGGGGCGGGGCGGGCGGGGGGCTGTGGGGCGGGTGTACGCGCTTCGTCCGAGTCGAGTCGGCGGCGCGGGCGGGGATGCAGGCGGGCATGGTCCCGTCTCCTCCGGTGCGGCGCGGTCGCGGAACTGGTGGCCCCGGCGGGGTCCAGGGGTCGGGCGCGGCCGTGGGTCACGGCATAAGCGGCGGGATGTCTCACTGCTTCGGTAAATGGATCGTAATGGACGGTAAAGGAAAGGTATCTGATATAAGGCCAAATGGGGCATTTAATCACTCAAAAGGGTGGATCGGTTATTTCATCGGCTTGTCATATAAATTCCTTCAGCGTTCCGTGCGACCTTGGCTTGGTCGCAGGGGCACGGGCTTCCGCTTGTGTCTGCCGCGTCGCACCACACCTGCTCAGCGTGGCCCGACCGAAGGAAGAAGGTGGGTGGAAGATGACCGCCACCCCGAGAACCGCCACCCCGAGAACCGGAACCCCCTCTCGCAGGACCGCCACGGGCGTCGCCCTGGCCGCCGCCTGCGCCACCGCGCTGGCCGGCTGTTCCCTCGGACCGGCCCGTTCCGAGCAGAGCCCGCGGAAGGGGGCCGGTGCCGGTGCCGGTGCCGGGGCTCCGGGCAGCGCGGTCCGCCTGATCGGCGACGGCTCCACCGCCTACACGGGCGCCCAGCCGCATCTGCAGAGACCCGAGCGGCTGAAGCCCGGCCGGAAGCCCCCGCAGTTCGTGGTCTTCTCGTGGGACGGGGCCGGTGAGGACAGCCAGAAGCTCTTCTCGCACTTCCGCGAGGTCGCCAGGGCCAACAACGCGACGATGACGTTCTTCCTGAGCGGTGTGTACATGCTGCCCGAGGAGAAGCGCGACCTGTACCGGCCGCCGCAGCACTCGCCCGGCCGCTCGGACATCGGCTTCAACGACGAGAAGGGCATCAAGGACACCGTCGAGCAACTGCGGCTGGCGTGGCTCGAGGGCAACGAGATCGGCACCCACTTCAACGGACACTTCTGCGGCCCCGAGGGCGGGGTCGGCCAGTGGTCGGTGGAGGAGTGGAAGGACGAGATCGCCCAGGCCAAGGCGTTCGTGAAGTCCTGGAGGACCAACTCCGGTCTCAAACAGGAGCCTTCGCTGCCCTTCGACTACGACAAGGAGCTCATCGGTGGCCGCACCCCGTGTCTGGAGGGGCAGCAGAACTTCATGAAGGCGGCCCGGGAGCTGGGTTTCCGCTACGACACCTCCGGCGTCGACGAGCAGGTCTGGCCGAAGAAGAAGGAAGGGCTGTGGAGCCTGTCGATGCAGCTCGTGCCCTTCCCGGGACACACCTACGAGCAGCTGGCCATGGACTACAACTTCATGGTCGACCAGTCGGGCACCCAGACCCAGGGCGACCCCGACAAGTTCGAGGAGTGGGGCGCCCAGATGCGGGACGGCCTCTACCAGGGCTTCCGGCGGGCGTACGACGGGAACCGCGCGCCCCTGATCATCGGCAACCACTTCGAGTCCTGGAACGGCGGCACTTACACGCGTGCCGTCCAGGAGGTCGTCGAGCACGTCTGCAACCAGTCCGAGGTGCGCTGCGTCTCGTTCCGCCAACTCGTCGACTGGCTGGACGCACAGGACCCGCAGGTCCTGGAGAAACTGCGCACCCTGAAGGTGGGGCAGGCCCCGGCCGAGGGCTGGGAAAGCTTCCTGGTCTCCTCGCCGGCCCCGGCGCCGAGGGGAGTGCCGGGGGCACCGCCGGCCAAGCGGTAGACGGTGCGGCCGTCGCTCACACCGCGGCCGTCAGGGCCTCGCTGAGGACGAAGCCCGGGTCGATCTGGGCCGCAAGGTCCGCGCCCGTGCGCTCGTTTCCCCAACTGGTCGCGTTCTTCCGGTGGAAGTGCACCATCTGGCGTGTGTACCGCTCCCAGTCGCGTAGTTCGTACGCCGCGTCGGCGGCCGCCTGGAGCACGCGAAGGGAGCGGCGGCTCGCGTCCTCCAGGGACTCGAACCGCGGCGGGCGGCCCTTCTCCATGGACCGCACCCAGTCCGAGTGCCCCACCGTCACAAGCAGGTCGTCACCCACGTGGGCGCGGAGGAAGTCGATGTCGTCCCGGCCCTGCACCTTGTTGCCGACGACCCTCAGGATGACCCCGTAGTCCCGCGCGTACTCCTTGTACTGGCGGTAGACGGAGACCCCCTTCCGGGTCGGCTCGGCGACCAGGAACGTCATGTCGAAGCGGGTGAACATGCCGGAGGCGAAGGAGTCCGAGCCCGCCGTCATGTCGACCACCACATACTCGTCTCGGCCGTCCACCAGGTGGTTCAGGCACAGCTCCACCGCTCCCGTCTTGGAGTGGTAGCAGGCGACCCCCAGGTCGGCGTCCGTGAACGGGCCGGTGACCATCAGACGGACGGTGCCGCCGTCGAGATCCACCGGACGCGCGCAGGCCTCGTAGACCGGGTTGTCCTCCCGTACCCGCAGCAGTCGCGACCCCTCCCCGGGCGGCGTGGTCTTGATCATCGTCTCGGGGGAGGAGATCCGCGGATTGATGCCGCGCAGATAGTCCTTGATCAGCGGTAGCCGCTCGCCCATGGCCGGCAGCGCCGCGGCATCGTCCTCGTCGAGCCCGAGCGCGGGCCCGAGGTGCTGGTTGATGTCCGCGTCGATGGCGATGACGGGCGCACCGGCGGCGGCGAGATGGCGGATGAACAGGGAGGACAGGGTCGTCTTGCCGCTGCCGCCCTTCCCGACGAAAGCAATTTTCATATTCACGAAGCGTAGCGTCGCGGTAGCTGTCCGTGGCAGACCTGTGGAAAGAAGACCACCCCTTCGAAGGAGGGGCCCCGGGGTGCGTAGGGTCGTACCCATGAGTACGACAGGTGCGTCCGCCGACCCGCTGGCGGCCCTGGGGGCGCTGCCCGGGGTCGCCGAGTCCGTGGAATCCGTGCGCAAGGCCGTGGACCGGGTCTACGGGCACCGGATCATGCGGCGCCGCAGCAATGAGATCACCTCCGAGGCGGCGCTGCGTGGCGCGCGCGGCTCGGCCGCGCTGTCCGGCGCCGACTGGGCCTTGGAGGAGGTGCGGCGGCGCACCGACTTCAGCGGTGACGACGGCGCCCGTACGGTCGGGGCCGCGCTGCGGCTGACCGCCGAGGCGGGGCAGCTGCTGTCCATCTGGCGGCAGTCACCCCTGCGGGTGCTCGCGCGGCTGCATCTGGTGGCGGCGGCGGATCCCGACCCACGCGTGGGGCGCCCCCGGCAGGACGGTGAGGGCGTCGACGAGCCGCTGGTCGAGCTGCCGCTGTCGGACGCGGCCGAGGTCTCCGGCCGCCTCGAGGGACTCTCCGAGCTGATCATCGCGGGCAGCTCCGCGCCCGCCCTGGTGACCGCCGCCGTGGTGCACGGCGAACTGCTCGCCCTGCGGCCCTTCGTGTCCCACAACGGCCTCGTCGCCCGCGCGGCGCAGCGCATCGTCCTGGTGGGGAGCGGACTCGACCCCAAGGCGATCTGCCCGGCGGAGATGGGCCACGCGGAACTGGGCCGGGCCGCCTACGTCGCGGCCCTGGACGGCTATGTGTCGGGCACCCCGGAGGGCATGTCGGCCTGGATCGCCCACTGCGCAAAGGCGGTCGAACTCGGCGTCCGCGAGTCGACGGCGGTCTGCGAGGCGCTGCAGCGCGGGGCCGCCTAGGGATGGGGAAAGGCCCCCTGGGGGCCCTTCGGCAATGGTTGCGGCGGTACGAAGTCTCGTACCGCCGCTGGCATGTTCACCAAGTTACCAAGCGTCCTCGAAAGTCGCCCATCAGGTCGGGAACTTTGCCCGTCACCTGGTGCGGCTGGCCCGTAATCGACGGGTCGACGTCGCGTGGGTGCCCGGTGTTCATGCTAGGTCCGTGGGGCCAATTGCGTTTAAAAGGTGATCCTTTCGGATGTCCTTTGGTCTCGCGGGCCGTTAACCCCTTTGTACTCCAGGGCACGGACAAGCGGAAGCCTTTGATGCAGTTCTTTACTTTTAGCTTCAAAGAGGTGCGAATCGGGCGGGAGTGTGCTTCTCCTGGGCGTCCGGGGTTCACACGAGGGGTGCGCGGCGCCGGCTCGCGTACCAGACGAGTCCTGCCGTGGCCGCCGCCGCGCCTATCGCGGCCACCGCGAGGAGCGCGGGGCGCGGTGGTACCGACAGCCGCTGCTTCAGCCGCACCGGGCGGTGGAAGTCGAGAATCGGCCATCCTCGCGCGAGTGCCTCGCGGCGCAGCGCCCGGTCGGGATTCACGGCGTGCGGATGGCCGACGGCCTCCAGCATCGGCAGGTCGGTGATCGAGTCGCTGTACGCGTAGCAGTGCGCCAGGTCGTATCCCTCCGACTCCGCGAGTTCCCTGACGGCCTCCGCCTTCGTCGGCCCGTAGGCGTAGTACTCCACCTCGCCCGTGAAGCAGCCGTCGTCGCCCACGACCATCCGGGTCGCCACCACACGGTCCGCGCCGAGCAGTTCGCCGATCGGTTCGACGACCTCGGCGCCCGACGTGGACACGATCACCACGTCGCGCCCGGTGCCGTGGTGCTCCTCGATGAGGGAGGCGGCCTCGTCGTAGATGATCGGATCGATCAGGTCGTGGAGCGTCTCGGCGACGATCTCCTTCACCTGCCGGACGTTCCAGCCGCGGCACAGCGCGGACAGGTACTCCCGCATCCGCTCCATCTGGTCGTGGTCGGCGCCGCCCACCAGGAACACGAACTGGGCATATGCGGTACGCAACGCCGCCCTGCGGTTGATCAGTCCCCCTTGGTAGAAGGACTTGCCGAAGGTGAGAGTGCTCGACTTCGCAATGACCGTCTTGTCCAGGTCAAAGAAGGCCGCTGTGCGGGGCAAGGAGTGGTTTTCCACGGGCCTGAGCATAGGGGCCCACCATTCGGCGTAAGGTGGGGCGTGTGGGTTTGCCTGAGAGGGCTCTCGGGTACACCATGGAAGTCACGGATCGTTCGCGACCGTGCTAACCCGGTCCGACTCCTCCCCCCCCCGAGTCGGCCGTGGGGACGACCCCCGCTCTCCCCCCCGGCGGGGGTCGTCGCATGTCCGGGTGGGTTTTTCTGTTTTTCGACGCGATTCCGCAGGTCTGTGGCGGCCCTGCGATGCGCGATTGGCCATGTCCATGCCCTGTGACCCTCCGTAGTCCTGGTGCTGCTCTGCGGATGCCGCCGAGCCCTCACCGGTATGGGTGAAGGCGATATTCACAACCGCTGAGTTGTCCACAGTTATCGACCAAGATCCACACGATTTCCGGGATCGCTGCACCTTGATTCCAGCGCGTCCGGCCGACGGCGAGTTCCCGCCGGTTCACGGCAGCCAGTTCATGGCCCGTGCACGGCCGGTTCCGTTTGTCGGGCGCGTAGGGCCGGTTCGTATCGGCCGGTCATATGGAGGCCGGTGGCCGGTTCTCCACCCGGGCGGGAAGCGCGGGCCGAGCAGGCACGCGGACACGCCCGAAGGAAGCAGCGAAGGGGGCTGGAATCGTGGCGGGAGCCATCACACACGAAGGACCGGCCGCCGCCGAGGGGCGGCGGAGCGGACCGCTGATCGTCACCGAGGACGCCGAGCTCCTCGACGACCTGCTGCGCCTGTGCGCGGCCGCGGGCGCCAGAGCGGAGGTGCACCCGGGAGTGCCCGAGCAGCGGGGCGGCTGGGAGGCGGCACCCCTGGTCCTGGTCGGCGACGACGCGGCGCGCCGGGTGCGCGGCGCCGTGCGCAGACGGGGAGTGGTGCTGGTCGGCCGGGATCAGGACGATCCCGGAGTCTGGCGGCGCGCCGTCGAGATCGGCGCCGACCACGTCCTGCTGCTGCCGGACGGCGAGCAGTGGCTGGTGGACCGCATCGCCGACGTGGCCGAGGGGGTCGGCCGGCCCGCGCTCACCGTCGGCGTGATCGGCGGGCGTGGCGGGGCCGGCGCCTCCACGCTCGCCTGCGCCCTCGCCGTCACCTCCGCGCGTGAGGGCAGGCGCACCCTGCTCGTGGACGCGGATCCGCTGGGCGGCGGACTCGACGTACTCCTCGGCGGGGAGACCACGGAAGGGCTGCGCTGGCCGGCGTTCGCCGCCTCCCGGGGGAGGGTGGGAAGCGGCGCGCTGGAGGAGTCCCTGCCCCAGGTGCACGCGCTGCGGGTACTGAGCTGGGACCGCGGCGACACCGTGGCCGTCCCGCCCCAGGCGGTCCGCGCGGTCGTCGCCGCGGCCCGGCGACGCGGCGGCGCTGTCGTCGTCGATCTCCCGCGCCGTGTCGACGAGGGGGTCGCCGAGGTCCTCGCGCAGCTGGACGTCGGGATCCTGGTGGTCCCCGGAGAACTGCGGGGGGTCGCGGCCGCGCGGCGGGTGGCGTCCGCGGTCGGCATGGTCCTCGGCGACCTGCGGATCGCGGTTCGGGGGCCGTACACGCCGGGGCTGGACGACCGGGAGGTGGCGCGACTGCTGGGGCTGCCGCTGGTCGGCGAGGTGCCGTACGAGACACCACCGGCGGACGGTTCGGTACCGCCCGGGGGAGCGGCGCGGGGGTCGCTCGCCCGGTTCTGCTCGGCCTTCTGGGAGCGGGCGCTGGCCGAGGCGGGTGACCCCGTATGAGCACGGGCTGGGGCGCGACGGCAAGCTCAGCGGGGCCCGGTGCCGGGGCGGACGTGGGACCCGGCGGCGCGGTGGGGCCCGGCGAGCGGACGCGGCTGCTGGACGGAGTGCGGCAGTGGCTGGCCGAGAGCGGGGCCGAGCCGACCCCCGCGCGCGTGGCGCAGGCGCTGCGGGAGCAGGGGCGGGTGCTCGGGGATGCGGAAGTGCTCGGCGCGGCCCGGAAGTTGCGGTCCGAACTGGTCGGCAGCGGCCCTCTGGAACCGTTGCTCGCCGACCCTTCCGTGACCGACGTCCTGGTGTCCGCGCCGGACCGGGTGTGGGTGGACCGGGGCGCCGGACTGGAGCTGACGGAGGTGTCCTTCCCGGACGCGGCGGCCGTACGGCGCCTCGCGCAGCGGCTGGCGGCCGTGGCCGGGCGGCGGCTCGACGACGCCCGACCGTGGGTCGACGCCCGTCTGCCGGACGGCACCCGTCTGCATGCGGTGCTGCCGCCGGTCGCGGTCGGCTCGACATGCCTGTCCCTACGGGTCGTACGGCCCCGGGCGTTCACCCTCGACGAACTCGTGGCGGCGGGCACGGTGCCGCCGGGCGGGGACCGGGTGCTGCGGGCGCTGATCGCCTCCCGGCTCTCCTATGTGATCAGTGGCGGAACCGGTTCGGGCAAGACCACGCTTCTGAGCGCGCTCCTGGGCGTGGTGGGGCCGACCGAGCGGATCGTGCTCGCCGAGGACTCGGCTGAGCTGCGCCCCGACCACCCGCATGTGGTGCGTCTCGAGGGGCGGCCCGCGAACCAGGAGGGCGTGGGGCTCGTCGAGCTCCAGGACCTGGTGCGGCAGGCACTGCGCATGAGACCCGACCGGCTCGTCGTCGGCGAGGTGCGCGGACCCGAGGTGGTGTCCCTGCTGGCCGCGCTGAACACGGGCCACGAAGGCGGCTGCGGCACGCTCCACGCGAACGCGGCGGCCCAGGTGCCCGCCCGGCTGGAAGCGCTCGGCACGGCGGCGGGCCTGGACCGGGCCGCGCTGCACAGCCAGCTGGCGGCCGCGTTGTCGGTGGTCCTCCACCTCGTGCGCGACCGGACCGGGCGGCGCCGGATCGCGGAGGTGCATGTGCTGGAGCGGGACGCGTCCGGGCTCGTGGTGACGGTGCCCGCCCTGCGGTGGGGACCGGAGGCCTTCACGTGCGAGCGGGGGTGGGAGCGGCTGCGGGAGCTGCTCCGGGACGGAAGCGAGGGCAGTGAGGTGGAGGTGCTGTGAGCGGGGTCGGTCGGATGGCAGTCGGTGGGACGGGGCTCGGGCAGATGACGGCTGGGGGTGCGCCGGGGATCGGTCATCTGGCGGTCGGCGTGGGCCTGGTGTGTGCCGGGGCGGCTGCCTGGATGGTGAGCCGCCCGAACACGGCGGCCCGCCGCGCCCGGTTGCTGTTCGCGGGCGGCGGCGCCGCGGCGCGGGGCGGCCCGCCGCCCTGGGAGCGGTTCGTGCTCCGGGTGCGGCGGTTGCCCGTGGAGTGGTGGTCGGTGGCCGTGGGCGCGGTGATCGCGGTGCTCGGGACGTCTCTTCTGCCCCTGGTGGCCGGAGCCGTGGGTGTGCCGGTGTTGCGCCGGGTGCGGCGGACGCGGGAGGCGGGGCAGGCACGGGAAGCGCGTGGCGAGGGGGTGATCGCGCTGTGCGGAGCGCTCGCCGGGGAGGTGCGCGCCGGGCGTCAGCCGGGTGAGGCACTGCTGCGGGCGGCTCGTGACTCCGGCGGGCTCGGCGAGGTCCAGGCGGCGGTGCTGGCGGCTGCGCGGTTCGGCGGGGACGTCCCGGGCGCGCTCGCGGACGCGGCACGGCAGCCGGGGGCCGACGGGTTGTCCGGGCTCGCCGCGTGCTGGCGGGTGGCCGTGGACCGGGGGGCGGGACTGGCGGCCGGGCTGGACCGGCTTGAGGCGGCGCTGCGTGCGGAGCGCGACCAACGCGCCGATCTGCGGGCGCAGTTGGCGGGCGCCCGCTCGACGGCGGTCCTGCTCGCGGGGCTCCCGTTCCTCGGACTGCTGCTGGGCACCGCGCTCGGCGCACACCCGCTGCACGTGCTGCTGCACACCGGGGCGGGGCTGGCGTGTCTGGTGGCCGGTGGCGTGCTGGAGGGGGCGGGGCTGTGGTGGGCGCTGCGGATCGTGCGCGGGGCGGAGGCGGCGTGAGCGCGGGCGTTGTCCACAGGCTGGGGATGTTGTGCGCGGTGCTGGCGCTGTGGTGGCCGGCGCGGACACTCGTCGTCGCGCGGCGGAAGCGGAGGGTGCGGCGGCGGGTGGATGCGGTCCTGGCGGGTGCGGGTGCGGGTGCGGGTTCGGGGGTGGGTGCGGGTGCGGGTGCGGGTTCGGGGGTGGGTGCGGGTGCGGGTTCGGGGGTGGGTGCGGCGCAGGAGCGGTCGCGCGAGCGGGTGCCGGGTGGAGTGCTGGGCCGGGCCGAGGTGCGGGATGCCGTGCGGCGGTGGCTGCCGGTCACCGGGGCGGCGTGTGCCGGCTGGGTGGTGATCGGAGGGTTCGTCGGGCTGGGGGCCGGACTGGTCACCGGGTTCGGCGTGGCGCGGTGGCGGGCTCGGCAGGAGTGCGACCGCCGCACCGAGGAGTACGACCCTGCCCTGGCCGCCCGTCAGCTCCCGCTGGCCGCCGACCTGGTGGCGGCGTGCATCGCGGCGGGCGCGAGCCCGGTGTCGGCCGCCCAGGCGGTGGGCGAGGCCTTGGCGGGACCGGTCGGGGAACGGCTGGCGCGGGGCGCGGCCGAGGTGCGGCTCGGCGGCGAACCGGCCGATGCGTGGCAGCGGCTCGCCACGCTCCCCGGCGCCGGAGCACTGGCGCGGCTCCTTGAACGGGCGGGCGATTCCGGTGCCCCGGCTGCCGCACCGGTCGGGCGCCTCGCGGCTCAGGCGCGGGCCGAGTGGGCCCGAGGGGCGACGGCACGGGCGCGCCGCGCGGGCGTCCTGATCACTGCCCCGGTGGGGCTGTGCTTCCTGCCCGCGTTCATCGCCGTCGGGGTGCTGCCCGTGGTGATCGGGCTGGCGGGAGGGCTGCTGGGAGGGGGTGGGAGATGAGGGTGCACGACATCCGGTGACGACTGACGGACCGGACGGACGGACAGAGAACGGCCGCGGCCGGACAGAGAACGACCGGACAAACGGCCACGCAAACGACCAGACGACAACGAGAACCCACGGGGGTTGATATGAGCAAGGCGGTACGAGTACGAGCCCGGGTGCGTGCGCTGGTGCGCCGGCTGCGGGCGGTGGTGCGCAAGGACGCGGGCATGGTCACGTCCGAGTACGCGGTGGGGATCATCGCCGCGGTGGCCTTCGCGGCGGTCCTCTACAAAGTGCTGACGAGCGGGCAGGTCAGCGCGGAACTGCAGGCGATCGTGAAACGGGCGCTCAGTGTCCGGATGTGACGGCGTGAGGGCGCGCCGGGGAGCGGGCCGTGGCCGGGACCAGGGCTTCGTGACGGCGGAGACCGCGGTCGTGCTGCCCGCCCTGGTGCTCTTCGCGATGGCCCTCGTCTGGGCCTTGTTGGCCGCGTCCGCGCAGATCCGGTGCGTGGACGCGGCCCGCGCGGGGGCCCGGGCGGCAGCTCGGCAGGAGCCGCCGGGCGTGGTGCGGGACACGACCGGGCAGGCGGCTCCCGACGGCGCGAGGATCACGGTGAGCCGACAGGGCGACCTGGTACGCGTCCTGGTCGTGGCGCATCCCCCGGGCCCGGATGTGTTCCCTCTCGAACTGCGCCACGAAGCGGTGGCGTTGGCGGAGGAGACGGTGGGGGTGAAGCAGTGAGGGGATGTGAACCGGTCGCCGTCCGGGGGCTCTTGGTGGCCCTCGATGCCCGTGTGGCGGCGGCTCGTTCGGATCGCGGCACCGCCACCGTCTGGGTCCTGTGCCTGCTCGGCGCGATGTGTGCCGTGTTCGGCGTCCTGCTGGCCCAGGGCGAGGTCGTGCTGGCCCGGCACCGTGCGGCCGGTGCGGCCGACCTCGCCGCACTAGCGGCCGCGGACCACTGGATGGACGGAGGCGGCAAGGCGTGCGCCACGGCGGCCCGGGTGGCCCGGGCCCAGGGAAGCAGGCTCGTGCGGTGCGCCCTCGTGGGGGCGGTATCCGACGTCACGGCGGCGTCGGCCGCGGGGCCGTTCACCACCGAGGTCAGGGCGAGGGCGGGGCCGGCGGAGCCGAGGGCGCCGCAGCCGAGGGCGCCGCAGCCGCCGGACCGCTCGCCGCCTCCTCGGGCGCCCCGCGCAGCAGCGCCGTGAGGAGGCGTACGGCACCCCTCTTGTGCAGCGGATCGTTGCCGTTGCCGCACTTGGGGGACTGGATGCAGGACGGGCAGCCCGCCTCGCACTCGCAGGACGCGATGGCCTGGCGGGTGGCGGACAGCCAGGCGCGGGCCGTGTGGAAGGCGCGCTCCGCGAAGCCCGCGCCGCCCGGGTGGCCGTCGTACACGAAGACCGTGGGCAGGAGCGTGTCCGGGTGCAGCGGCACGGAGACGCCTCCGATGTCCCAGCGGTCGCAGGTGGCGAAGAGCGGAAGCATGCCGATCGAGGCGTGTTCGGCCGCGTGCAGCGCGCCGCCGAGGATCTCCGGGCCGATCCGGGCCTGGTCCAGCTGGTCCTCGGTGACCGTCCACCACACGGCGCGGGTGCGCAGCGTGCGAGGAGGGAGGTCGAGTTTCGTCTCGCCCAGCACCTCACCGGTGATGACACGCCGACGCAGAAAGGAGACGACCTGGTTGGTGACCTCGACGGAGCCATAGCACAACCGGCCCTCGCCCCAGGGGATTTCCACGTCCGTCTCCAGGACGGAGATGGAGGTGGTGTCGCGGGCGACCGTCGTGTACGGCGGGTTGGCCTCCTCGACCAGGGCGACGGAGTCCTCCAGGTCGAGCGACCGCACCAGGTACGTACGGCCCTGGTGCAGATGGACCGCGCCCTCGTGGACCGTCGTGTGGGCGGCGCCCGCGTCGACCGTGCCGAGCAGCCGACCGGTGCCGGCCTCGACGACCTGGACCGGGCGCCCGCCCGCCCCGCGGATGTCCGTGAGGTCGGCGGCCCGCTCCCGGCGCGTCCAGTGCCAGGTCTTCGTGCGGCGGCGCAGCAGCTTCGCGGCCTCCAGCTGCGGCAGCACGTCCACGCACGCGGGACCGAACAGCTCCAGGTCGTCCTCCGTCAGCGGCAGCTCGGCCGCCGCCGCGCACAGGTGCGGCGCGACGACGTAGGGGTTGTCCGGGTCGAGGACCGTGGACTCCACCGGCTGGTCGAAGAGGGCTTCGGGGTGGTGGACGAGGAACGTGTCCAGAGGGTCGTCACGGGCGACCAGCACCGCGAGGGCGCCCTGCCCGGCACGGCCCGCGCGCCCCGCCTGCTGCCACAGCGACGCGCGTGTCCCCGGGTACCCGGCGATCAGCACGGCGTCCAGCCCGGACACGTCCACGCCGAGCTCCAGGGCGGTCGTCGCGGCGAGGCCGAGGAGTTCCCCGGAGTGGAGGGCCCGCTCCAGGGCGCGGCGCTCCTCGGGAAGGTAGCCGCCGCGGTAGGCGGCCACGCGGCGGGCCAGGGAGCGGTCGACCTCCGCGAGGCGTTCCTGGGCGATCACCGAGATCAGCTCCGCGCCGCGGCGGGAGCGGACGAAGGCGACCGAGCGCACGCCCTGCACGGTCAGGTCGGTCAGCAGGTCGGCGGTCTCGGCGGTGGCCGTGCGCCGGACGGGCGCGCCCCGCTCTCCGTGCAGCTCGGTGAGCGGCGGCTCCCACAGGGCGAAGACCAGCTCGCCACGCGGGGAGGCGTCGTCCGCGACCTCGACGACCGGCAGGCCGGTGAGGCGGCGGGCGGCCACCGAGGGCTCGGCGGCGGTCGCGGAGGCCAGCAGGAAGACGGGTGAGGCGCCGTAGCGGGCGCACAGGCGGCGCAGCCGGCGCAGGACCTGGGCGACATGGGAGCCGAAGACGCCGCGGTAGGTGTGGCACTCGTCGATGACGACGTACTTCAGGGCGCGCAGGAAGGAGGACCAGCGCGGATGGGAGGGCAATATGCCGCGATGCAGCATGTCGGGGTTGGTGAGGACGTAGTTGGCGTACTGGCGTACCCATTCCCGTTCCTCGGGCGGCGTGTCGCCGTCATAGACCGCGGCGCGGATCGCCGTGCCGAGAGGATGTGAAAGTTCCTTCACCGATCGGCACTGATCCGCCGCGAGAGCCTTGGTGGGGGCGAGGTACAGGGCGGTCGCGCCCCGGCCGTTCGGAGCCTCGGCGCCGTCCAGCAGCCGCGACAGCACCGGGACCAGGTAGGCGAGCGACTTGCCCGACGCCGTGCCCGTGGCGACGACCACCGAGTCGCCGTCCAGGGCGTGCTCGGCGGCGAGCGCCTGGTGGGCCCAGGGGTGCTCGATGCCCGCGCGGCGCACGGCGGCGACGACCTCGGCACGGATCCGGTCCGGCCAGACGGCATGGCGGCCCTCTCGCGGGGGCAAGTGCTCCGTATGAGTGATGCGCGCAGCCCGGCTCGGACCCGAGGCGAGCCGGTCCAGCACAGTGCCCGGCGAGAGGCGGGACACGGGGCCCGTCAGGGGTCGATCGGATCGGTGATTCTTGGCCATCGGGACCGAGTGTGTCACTGGCGTGACGGACAATGGGTCCAAGGCGTCGTACACGCCTGCCGGTAAGTGATTGAATGCCATCGCGGCTGGCGAACCGTCCCGGGGGCTGAAGCCGAGGTGCCCGAGGGGCGACCGCTCGATAGCAAGGTGCTGGAGGATCCGTGGACCTGTCCCTGTCGACCCGTACCGTCGGCGATCGTACGGTCGTCGAGGTCGGTGGCGAAATCGACGTATATACCGCGCCCAAGCTGCGCGAGCAGCTGGTCGAGCTGGTGAACGACGGGAATTTCCACCTCGTCGTCGACATGGAGGGCGTGGACTTCCTCGACTCCACCGGGCTCGGCGTGCTGGTGGGCGGCTTGAAGCGTGTTCGAGCCCATGAGGGCTCCCTGCGCCTGGTGTGCAACCAGGAGCGCATTCTCAAGATCTTCCGCATCACCGGCCTCACCAAGGTGTTCCCGATCCACACCTCGGTCGAGGAAGCGGTGTCGGCCACCGACTGACCCCGCTTCCGGGCCGTGGTGCCCGGACGGCAGAAGCAAGAGCGGGGGGCGCGGGCCAGTACGGCCCGGCCCCCCGACCGCACGCCCGAAGTTCTGAGGGGGATGCATGGCCACCGTTGAACTCCGCTTCAGCGCGCTGCCCGAACACGTCAGGACCGCCCGGCTCGTGGCGGCGGCGGTGGCGCGCCGGGCCGGAGTGGAGGAGGCCGCACTCGACGAGGTCAGGCTCGCTGTCGGGGAGGCCTGCTCCCGGGCCGTGGGACTGCACCAGAGCAACGGCATCTCGGCGCCGGTGCGAGTGCTGCTGACCGAGGAGGAGAAACAGTTCTCCATCGAGGTCGGCGACGAGGCGCCGCACATCGTGCCCGGGGACGAGCCCGCGGGTGCCGACGCGGTGGAGGCGGAGGCGGAGGCCGAGGAGGACGAGATGGGCCTCGCGGTCATCAGTGGCCTCGTCGACGACGTGGAGGTCACCACCGGGGAGAACGGCGGACTGATCAGGATGAGCTGGCCGGCCACGCCGCCCGGCGCCGCCCCGTTCCCGGCCTGACGGCACGTTTCTCCCGCAAGCCCCGAAGACTTCTCCGGAAGGGTCCTGCCTGTGCAGGGCCCTTCTTTTTGTAAAGTCGTATTGTATTTTGTGAACCGCTTCACGTGAATACCTTCACGATCAATAGCGCGATAATTTGATCAAGAGTCCATCTCGTCAATGGTTTTGAGGCGTTACCACTTTCGGGTTCTGTGGCTGATGTGCGATCTTTTCCTGAAGAGCAAGTGGCGTCTCAATCGGTTTACCGCGCACTGTTTTCATCAGGTTCCGGTACCTACAATCCGTCCACATCTTGAGCTCAGCCCAAGCGTCAAGGAGGACGAATGGCGGGGCTTTCTACCCCTCAACAGTTTGACCACCCCTCAGCCCTCGCGGCCGCGGTCCTGACCCACGACAACCGCATGATCGTGGTGGTCATCGGGGCCGTCGCGCTGGCGGCCCTCGTGGTGGCCGGGATTCTGGTGCGCGAGGTGCTCGCGGCCGGCGAGGGCACCGACAGCATGAAGAAGATCGCGGCCGCGGTCCAGGAAGGCGCGAACGCCTATCTGGCCCGGCAGTTGCGCACGCTCGGCGTATTCGCCGTGGTCGTGTTCTTCCTGCTCATGCTGCTGCCCGCGGACGACTGGAATCAGCGCGTCGGACGGTCGGTGTTCTTCCTGATCGGTGCGGCGTTCTCGGCGGCCACCGGCTATATCGGTATGTGGCTCGCCGTGCGCAGCAATGTGCGCGTCGCCGCGGCGGCGCGCGAGGCGACCCCGGCGGAGGGTGAGCCGGAAAAGGACCTCACCGCCGTCTCGCACCGGGCGATGAAGATCGCTTTCCGCACAGGCGGTGTCGTCGGCATGTTCACGGTGGGGCTCGGTCTGCTGGGCGCCTCCTGTGTCGTGCTCGTCTACGCGGCGAACGCCCCGAAAGTCCTCGAGGGCTTCGGTCTGGGCGCCGCGCTGATCGCCATGTTCATGCGTGTCGGCGGCGGCATCTTCACCAAGGCCGCCGACGTCGGCGCCGACCTGGTCGGCAAGGTCGAGCAGGGCATTCCCGAGGACGATCCGCGCAATGCCGCGACCATCGCCGACAACGTGGGCGACAACGTCGGCGACTGCGCGGGAATGGCTGCCGACCTCTTCGAGTCGTACGCCGTCACGCTCGTCGCCGCGCTGATCCTGGGCAAGGCCGCGTTCGGCGACTCGGGGCTGGCGTTCCCGCTGATCGTGCCCGCGATCGGGGTCGTGACCGCGATGATCGGCATCTTCGCGGTGGCCCCGCGCCGGACCGACCGCAGCGGCATGTCCGCGATCAACCGGGGCTTCTTCATCTCCGCGGTGATCTCGCTGGGGCTCGTCGCGGCGGCCGTCTTCGCCTATCTGCCGTCGTCGTACGCCGCCCTGAAGGGCGTCACCGACGCGGCGATCCGCGCCAAGAGCGGCGATCCGCGGATCCTCGCGCTCGTCGCGGTCGCCATCGGCATCCTGCTCGCCGCCCTGATCCAGCAGTTGACCGGCTACTTCACCGAGACCAGCCGCCGTCCCGTGCGGGACATCGGCAAGACCTCGCTGACGGGTCCCGCCACCGTGATCCTCGCCGGTATCTCCGTCGGTCTGGAATCGGCCGTCTACACGGCGCTGCTGATCGGTCTCGGCGTCTACGGGGCGTTCCTGCTCGGCGGTACGTCGATCATGCTCGCGCTGTTCGCGGTGGCGCTGGCCGGCACGGGCCTGCTCACCACAGTCGGCGTGATCGTCGCCATGGACACCTTCGGTCCGGTCTCCGACAACGCACAGGGCATCGCCGAGATGTCCGGCGATGTCCAGGGCGCGGGCGCGCAGGTGCTCACCGACCTGGACGCCGTGGGCAACACCACCAAGGCGATCACCAAGGGCATCGCCATCGCCACAGCCGTTCTCGCGGCCTCGGCGCTCTTCGGCTCGTACCGCGACGCGATCACCACGGCCGCGCAGGACGTGGGCGAGAAGGTCGGCGACGGCGGGCCGATGAGCCTGGTCATGGACATCTCGCAGCCCAACAACCTGGTCGGTCTCATCGCCGGCGCGGCGGTCGTCTTCCTCTTCTCGGGGCTGGCGATCAACGCGGTGTCGCGGGCGGCCGGTGCGGTGGTCTTCGAGGTGCGGCGGCAGTTCCGCGACCGGCCCGGGATCATGAACTACACGGAGAAACCGGAGTACGGCAAGGTCGTCGACATCTGCACCAAGGACGCCCTCAGGGAGCTGGCAACGCCCGGTCTGCTCGCCGTCATGGCGCCCATCGCCATCGGGTTCACGCTCGGCGTCGGAGCGCTCGGCGCGTACCTCGCGGGCGCGATCGGCACCGGCACGCTGATGGCGGTCTTCCTCGCCAACTCCGGAGGCGCCTGGGACAACGCCAAGAAGCTCGTCGAGGACGGCCACCACGGCGGCAAGGGAAGCGAGGCGCACGCCGCGACGGTGATCGGCGACACGGTCGGTGACCCGTTCAAGGACACCGCAGGTCCGGCGATCAACCCGCTGCTGAAGGTGATGAACCTGGTGTCGCTGCTGATCGCGCCCGCGGTCATCAAGTTCTCCTACGGCAGCGACAGGAACATCGGCGTGCGGATCGCCATCGCGGTGCTCGCGCTCGTCGTGATCGTGCTCGCGGTGTACATCTCCAAGCGGCGCGGGATCGCCGTGGGTGACGAAGACAACGCCGAGGAGGTGTCCAAGCCCGCTGATCCGGCGGTGGTGTCGTAGCCCGGCTGCACGGCACCCCGCTCTTACGCCTGGTCGGATACGGGCACACGGGCGGGCGTACGGCGCTCCTCCAGAGGCCGTGCGCCCGCCCGTGTCCGTGTGCGGGGCCTCTCGTGAGCCTTCTCTCGCTTGGTGTAAAAGGCTGCAACAGCACCCATAGGTGATATTCGGCCTGCGGGCGTCGCCCGATTGGCGTGTATCTTCCGGGCCGAGAGAGCCATGGAAGGGACCAATCCGGTGAACAAGAAGCTCGCGGCCACAGTGTCCGGCGGTGCGGTGCTGGTTCTGGCGCTGTCGGCCTGCACCAGCGGTGGCAAGAGCCAGACCGACGACAAGCTGGCCTCCTGGGCCAAGCAGGTCTGCGACGCGGTGCCGGCGCAGAACGCGAAGATCAAGGCCGCCAACGACGCGATCACGAAGGCGGCCTCGGACACCACGAACCCGCCTCAGACCATCCAGAAGACCGACTCCCAGGCCTTCCAGGACATGTCCGACGGCTACAAGACGCTCGCGACCGCCCTGAACAACGCCGGAGCGCCCCCCGGCGTCGACGGCGGTGCGCAGCGGCAGCAGGACGCCGTCAAGACCCTGGACAACCTCTCCGCGTCCTACGCCGACCTGAGGAAGAAGGTGGACGCGCTCAACACGAAGGACCAGGGCAAGTTCGCGTCCGGGCTGCACGACATCGCGGCCCAGATGGCCGAGCTGGAGAAGCAGAACCAGAGCGGGACCACGGCGCTGAAGAACCTCGAGCAGGGCGACGTCAAGAAGGCGATCGCGGAGCAGGCGAGCTGCAAGAAGGCGGCCGCTACGGCCTCGGCGACCGCGGGCTGAGTCCACCCGCACGCCACAATGGGGGCGTGAGTACCCCCAGTCGCACCCTGCCCTCCCTGGACCGCACCGATGTCGCCGCACGGCTGCGGGATGCCCTGCTCGGCGCCTCCTTCACCGCCGACGGGCTGCTCGACCTGCTCGGAGCGCCCGCGTACGCGGCGCTCGCGCGGAGCGAGACCGTCCCCGCACTCCGGGCGACGCGCGGGGACACGCCGCTGGAGACACTCGTACGGCTGTTCCTGCTGCAACAACCCGTCCTCCATGCGCGCGTGGCCGACGTCCTGCCCCTCGACGCCTGCCTGGAGGCCGGCTGGCTGGTGCGCACCGGCGGGGACGAGGTCGCCGCGACCGTGGACGTGCGGCCGTACGGCGGACCGGACGGCGAGGACTGGTTCATCGTCTCCGACCTCGGGTGTGCCGTCGGCGGTGCCGGGGGCATCGGCAGCCGGGACGAAAGCGTCGTTCTCGGGGTCGGCGGCGCCTCCACCACCCTCGCCGGCATCACCGTACGGACCCCCGTCGGCTCCGCCCTCGACCTCGGCACCGGCTCCGGGATCCAGGCGCTGCACGCCGCCCAGCACGCCACGCGCGTGACCGCGACCGACGTCAACGCGCGCGCCCTGCACATCGCCGCGCTCACCCTCGCGCTGTCCGGCGCCCCGGCCGCCGATCTGCGCCAGGGGTCGCTCTTCGAGCCGGTCCGGGACGACGAGACGTTCGACCTGATCGTCTCGAACCCGCCCTTCGTGATCTCCCCCGGCGCCCGGCTCACCTACCGCGACGGCGGGATGGGTGGGGACGATCTGTGCCGCACGCTCGTTCAGGGGTCGGGGGAGCGGCTGAACCTGGGCGGGTTCGCGCAGTTCCTCGCCAACTGGCAGCACGTGGAAGGGGAGGACTGGCAGGACAGGCTCAGGTCGTGGGTGCCGCGCGGCTGCGACGCGTGGATCGTGCAGCGCGAGGTGCAGGACATCACGCAGTACGCCGAGCTGTGGCTGAGGGACGCCGGGGACCACCGCGGCGATGCGGCCGAGTACCAGGCGCGGTACGACGCGTGGCTGGACGAGTTCGAGGCGCGCAAGGTGCGCGCGATCGGATTCGGCTGGATCGCCCTGCGCAGGACCGATGCCGCCGAGCCCTCGATCACGATCGAGGAATGGCCGCATCCGGTCGAACAGCCGCTCGGCGACACGGTGCGTGCGCACTTCGACCGCGTCGACTACCTGCGGGCGCACGACGACGCGGCCCTGCTCGCCGGGCACTTCAAGCTCGCCGCCGAAGTCGTCCAGGAGCAGGTCGGGCTGCCCGGCGCCGAGGACCCCGAGCACGTGGTGCTGCGCCAGCACCGGGGGATGCGCCGCGCCACCAAGGTGGACACGATCGGCGCGGGCTTCGCGGGCGTCTGCGACGGCACGCTGAGCGCGGGACGGATCCTGGACGCCATCGGCCAGCTGGTCGGCGAGGACCCCGTACTGCTGCGCGACCGCACGCCCGCACAGATCCGGCTGCTGGTCGAACAGGGGTTCCTGGAGCCCGCGCGCTGACGGGTGGCGGCCGAGTTGGAGGCGGAGGTCATCGGGGGTGGGGCCGGTGGGGCTGCTGGGTCGCCCGGGTCGGCGCGAAGCTCTGCACCAGCGAGTTCGCGCCGAGTTCGTTCCGGCCGCCCACCCTGGCCCCGGTCCCGCACGCCCTGCCGCGCCGGGGCGCACAGGGCGTGCGGGGGTGGATTGTCCGCCGCGCGTTCACCTCGGGTTCGCGTGCAGGCTTTCCCGGCGTGCCAGCCTCCCGTCGCCGGGGCGGGTCGGGTGGAGGGAAGCCCGGCCGGCCGGGCGGGAGGGAAACGACATGGAGAGCGGGCCGGCGATCGTCACGGGGACGGTGTTCGTCCTGTTCGGCGGCGGTCTGCTGACCTGGACCGCGACACGGATGTACCGTGGTGAGCCGGTGGCGGACGGTGTGAGCCGTATCGCATCCGCCACGCTCGCGAGCCTCGCCGCCGTGGCCGCGCTCGCGGTCGGTGCGTGGTGCTTCCTCCGCCTCTGACATCACCGTTCCCGGTTCCCGGGCGACCGGAGCCGGAGTGACTGGGAGATCACGCTCCGGACAGGTCCGAAAAAGCCGCTGGACAGTCCGGGCGGCAGGAATGCCGGTAGTCGGGTTACCGTTCGAGTGGCCGTTGTGGGCTTTTCCCGTTTGACACGGGGGCGGGATGTACCGTCACACTCCGCAGCGTCACCAGCGAGCCAGAAAGCGACCTCACCCCGGGACCAAGGCCTGGGGAGGCCCCAGCGTCGACCGGAGAGAAGAGCGAAGTTGTCCCCGACCAGCGAGACCGCACAGGGCGGCCGCCGACTCGTCATCGTCGAGTCGCCTGCCAAGGCGAAGACGATCAAGGGCTATCTCGGCCCGGGCTACACCGTCGAGGCGAGCGTCGGGCACATCCGCGACCTTCCGAACGGCGCCGCGGAGGTGCCCGAGAAGTACACCGGCGAGGTCCGCCGCCTCGGCGTGGACGTCGAACACGACTTCCAGCCGATCTACGTCGTCAACGCCGACAAGAAGGCGCAGGTCAAGAAGCTCAAGGATCTGCTGCGCGAATCCGACGAGCTCTTCCTCGCCACCGATGAGGACCGCGAGGGCGAGGCCATCGCCTGGCACCTCCAGGAGGTGCTGAAGCCGAAGGTCCCGGTCAAGCGGATGGTCTTCCACGAGATCACCAAGGACGCGATCCAGCAGGCCGTGCGCAACCCGCGCGAGCTGAACCAGAAGCTCGTCGACGCCCAGGAGACCCGCCGCATCCTCGACCGGCTCTACGGCTACGAGGTCTCGCCGGTCCTGTGGAAGAAGGTCATGCCGCGCCTGTCGGCCGGCCGTGTCCAGTCGGTCGCCACCCGTCTCGTGGTGGAGCGGGAACGCGAGCGCATCGCGTTCCGTTCCGCCGAGTACTGGGACCTGACGGGCACCTTCGCCACCGGCCGCGCGGGGGACCCCTCGGACCCGTCGTCGCTGGTCGCCCGTCTGCAGAGCGTCGACGGCAGGAGGGTCGCGCAGGGGCGTGACTTCGACTCCCTGGGACAGCTCAAGAGCGATCAGATCCTCCATCTCCACGAGGCCGACGCCCGTGCCCTCGCCGCCGCCCTGGCGGACACCCGCTTCTCGGTGCGGTCCGTCGAGTCCAAGCCGTACCGGCGCTCGCCGTACGCCCCGTTCCGTACGACGACGCTGCAGCAGGAGGCGAGCCGCAAGCTCGGCTTCGGCGCGAAGGCCACCATGCAGATCGCGCAGAAGCTGTACGAGAACGGCTACATCACGTACATGCGTACGGACTCCACGACGCTGTCGGACACGGCGATCACCGCCGCCCGCGCCCAGGTCACGCACCTGTACGGGGCCGAGTACCTGCCCGACGCGCCGCGGACCTACGCCGCCAAGGTCAAGAACGCCCAGGAGGCGCACGAGGCGATCCGGCCCTCGGGTGATCGTTTCCGCACCCCGGCGGAGACGGGACTGACCGGCGACCAGTTCAAGCTCTACGAGCTGATCTGGAAGCGGACCGTCGCCTCCCAGATGAAGGACGCGACCGGCAACTCGGTCACCGTCAGGATCGGCGGCACCGCCGCCGACGGCCGGGTCGCCGAGTTCAGCGCGTCCGGCAAGACGATCACCTTCCACGGCTTCCTGAAGGCCTACGTCGAGGGCGCCGACGACCCGAACGCCGAGCTCGACGACCGCGAGCGCCGGCTGCCGCAGGTCGCCGAGGGCGACGCGCTGAGCGCCGAGGAGATCACCGCCGACGGCCACGCGACCAAGCCCCCGGCCCGCTACACCGAGGCAAGCCTGGTCAAGGAGCTCGAAGAGCGGGAGATCGGCCGTCCGTCGACGTACGCGTCGATCATCGGCACGATCCTGGACCGCGGCTATGTGTTCAAGAAGGGCACGGCCCTCGTGCCGTCCTTCCTGTCCTTCGCCGTGGTCAACCTCCTGGAGAAGCACTTCGGGCGGCTCGTCGACTACGACTTCACCGCGAAGATGGAGGACGACCTCGACCGCATCGCCCGGGGCGAGGCGCAGGCCGTGCCGTGGCTGAAGCGGTTCTACTTCGGCGAGACGGCATCCGGCAGCGGCTTCCCCGCGGGGACCAACGGCACCGCGGCCGACGCCGGGAACGGCGACGGGGACCACCTCGGCGGCCTCAAGGAGCTGGTGACCGACCTGGGCGCGATCGACGCGCGCGAGGTGTCGTCGTTCCCCGTCGGCAACGACATCGTGCTGCGGGTCGGCCGCTACGGCCCGTACATCGAGCGCGGTGAGAAGGACACCGAGCAGCACCAGCGCGCCGACATCCCGGCCGACCTCGCGCCCGACGAGCTCACCGTCGAGCTGGCGGAGGAACTGCTGGCCAAGCCGAGCGGCGAGCGCCCGCTGGGCGCGGACCCGGAGACGGGCCGCCCGATCGTCGCCAAGGACGGCCGCTACGGCCCGTACGTCACGGAGATCCTCCCCGAGGGCACCCCGAAGACCGGCAAGAACGCGGTCAAGCCGCGCACGGCCTCGTTGTTCAAGTCGATGTCCCTGGACACGGTGACCCTCGACGACGCGCTGAGGCTGATGTCGCTGCCGCGCGTCGTGGGCACCGACGCCGACGGGCAGGAGATCACCGCGCAGAACGGCCGCTACGGCCCGTACCTGAAGAAGGGCACGGACTCGCGCTCGCTGCAGTCCGAGGACCAGCTCTTCACGATCACGCTGGAGGAGGCCCAGGCGATCTACGCCCAGCCCAAGCAGCGTGGCCGGGCGTCCGCCAAGCCGCCGCTGAAGGAACTGGGCGAGGACCCGGTGAGCGGGAAGCCGGTCGTCGTCAAGGACGGCCGCTTCGGGCCGTACGTCACCGACGGCGAGACCAACGCGACCCTGCGCTCCGGCGACAGCGTGGAGGCGATCACTCCGGAGCGCGGCTTCGAGTTGCTCGCGGAGAAGCGCGCCAAGGCGCCCGCGAAGAAGACGGCGAAGAAGGCCGCCGTCAAGAAGGCACCGGCCAAGAAGACGACGTCGACCGCGGCGAAGAAGACGGCCGCCAAGAAGACCGCCGCGAAGACGACTGCGAAGAAGACGACGACGGCGAAGAAGACGGCCGCCAAGACGGCGGCGTCGAAGGGCACCGCGGAGGACTGACGCGGAAGAGGACCGAGCCCGAAGGGGCACCGGTTCCTCACAGCCCCTTCGCTAAACACACGGTCCGGCATCGGTTCGGTGTCGGGCCGTGTGTACATGGCGAGTGGCCTCCTCATGCTGTCGGTGGCTCCCGATAGTCTGAATGCATGACGCGAGCCGAGCAGCCAACGGCCCCCCAAGCGGCCCCCGACGACGCCCTGGTCGCGGATTCCCGCGAGCGCGCAGTCCGCGCCCTGCTGCGCCAGCCGCAGCTGAAGCGGCTGTGGAGCGCCCAGCTCGTGGGCGGCATCGGTGACGCGCTCGCCGTGCTCGTCCTGATCCTGCTCGTCCTCCAGGCGGCCATCGCCGAGGGCTCGTTCGGCGGCGGCTACCGGGGTGTGGCGTTCGCGATCGCGACCGTCTTCGGCGCGCGGATTCTTTCCACCCTGCTCTTCGGGGCCGTGCTCCTCGGCCCGCTCAGCGCGCTGACGTCCCAGGAGGGGCCGCTCGACCGCCGCTGGACCATGGTCGGTGCGGACGGTGTGAGGGCCGCCCTGCTGATCGTCGCCCCCCTGTGGATCGACTGGACCCCGGGGAGAGCGCTCGCGCTCCTGCTGGTCACCGCCTTCGTCACCGGCGTGGCCGAGCGCTTCTGGACGGTGTGCCACGAGAGCGCGGCGCCCGCCCTGCTGCCCGCGCCGCCCCTGGAGGGCGCGACGGTGCGTCCGCTGCCGGACCACATGGACGCCCTGCGCCGTCTGTCGCAGCGGACAGGATTCGTGGCGGTGCCGCTGGGCGCTGCCGGACTCGTCGTGGTGGCGCTGGTGAACAACCTGCTGGGCACGGGCATCGCCTGGTTCGGCCAGCACCAGGCGGCCCTCGCGTCGTACGTGGCGGCCGGTCTGTTCGCCGCCTCGCTGTCGGTGGCCACCTCGCTCGAGCTGCCCGACACCCGCACCCCCCGCGCACGGTCGCCGCTGGAGGGCCTGCGCCGCCCCCGGACGGACGCGGGCGTCGCGAAGGGCCGCACGGGCGCGCTCCCGCTCCTGGTGCTCGCCTGCGCCGCCGTCGCCGGGGCGGTCGCGGCCGCCGTCTCCGTCTGTGTGCTGCAGGCCAAGGACCTGGGTGGCGGCCCGGTGCTCCTCGGCCTGCTGGTCCTCGCACTGACCGGCGGCGCGGTCGTCGGCATCCGTACGGCGCCCCGCGTGCTGCCCGCGCTGTCGCGGCGCCGACTGCTCGCGCTGGCGATCGCCGTCACCGGGATAGCGCTGCTCGCCGCTGGTCTGGACCCGGACGTCACCAGCGTGCTGCTGATCGCGCTGCTCGCGGGCATCGGCGCGGGCGTGGCCGCGAACACCGGGCACACGCTGCTCGACCAGGAGGCCGAGGAGCACCGCCGGGCGCGGACCACCGAGCATCTCCACGCGGTCGTCCGGGTGGGCGTCGCGCTCTGCGCGCTCGTGGCGCCGGTAGTGGCCGGGGCAATCGGGCCGCACCGGATGGAGAACGGCAGGTTCGTGTTCGCGCACGGCGGCGCCGCCTTCACGCTGATGCTGGTCGGCGCGCTGCTGCTGCCCGTGGCCGCACTGGTGCTCGCCAAGGTCGACGACCGCTCCGGTGTGCCGTTGCGGCAGGACCTGCTCGACGCCCTGCGCGGCGGTGACGATCCGGAGCACGCCCACGCGGCGAACGGATTCTTCATCGCCCTGGAGGGCGGCGACGGCGCCGGGAAGTCCACCCAGGCCGAGGCGCTCGCCGAGTGGATCCGCGCCAAGGGCCACGAGGTGGTGCTGACCCGTGAGCCGGGTGCGACTCCGGTCGGCAAGCGGCTGCGGTCGATCCTGCTGGACGTCTCCAGCGCCGGCCTGTCGCACCGCGCGGAGGCGCTGCTGTACGCGGCGGACCGCGCGGAACACGTGGACACGGTCGTACGTCCGGCCCTGGAGCGGGGCGCCGTCGTGATCTCGGACCGGTACATCGACTCCTCCGTGGCCTACCAGGGCGCGGGCCGTGACCTGTCCCCGACCGAGATCGCCCGCATCAACCGCTGGGCGACCGACGGCCTCGTGCCGCACCTCACGGTCCTGCTGGACGTCGCGCCGGAGACCGCGCGGGAGCGGTTCACCGAGGCGCCGGACCGGCTGGAGTCGGAGCCGGCCGAGTTCCACGCGCGTGTGCGGTCCGGTTTCCTCACGCTGGCCGCCGCCGACCCCGCGCGCTACCTGGTCGTCGACGCCGGACAGGAGCCCGAGGCGGTCACGACCGTGATCCGGGCCCGGCTCGACCAGATGCTCCCGCTGTCCGAGGCCGAGCTGAAAGCGCAGGAGGAGGCCCGCCGCAAGGCCGAGGAAGAGGCCCGGCGCAAGGCCGAGGAAGAGGCGGCACGCAAGGCCGAGGAGGAGCGGCTGGAGCGCGAGCGCCAGGAGCAGCTCGCCAAGCTGCGCGCCGAGGAGGAGGAGCGCAAGCGGCGCGAGCTGGAGGAGGCGCAGCGCCGCGAGGCAGAGCGGCAGGCGGAGGAGGCCCGGCGGCGCGCGGAGGAAGCCCGTCGGCGCGCCGAGGAGGAGAAGGCGCGGCTGCTGGCCGAGGAGAAGGCCCGGGCCGAGGAGGAGGCGCGGCGCAGGGCCGAGGAGGAGCGGCGGCGCCGGGAGGCCGAGGAGGAGGCCCGGCTGCGGGCGGAGGCCGAGGAGCGACGGCTGGAGAAGCAGCGGAAGGCCGAGGAGGCACTGCTGCGGGCCGAGGAGGCGCGCAGGGCCGCGGCGGAGGCTGCGGCGTCGGCCGCGGCGGCGGCATCGGCTTCGCCCACCAAGGGAGACGCCGGATCCGGCGCGCCCGCACGGGGTGCGTCGCCGGACAACGAGACGACGGTCCCCACGCCGCTGGTGACGCCGACGAACGCGTCCGGCGGGCCGCTGGACGAGACCGCGGTCCTGCCACCGGTGCGGGCGCGAGACATCGACGCCGAGACCACGGCGGAGCTGCCGGCGCCGCCCGAGCCGCAGGGAGCGGCCGAGGAGACGGCGGTGCTGCCCCCCGTGGTGCCGGGATCCACCGACGAGACGGCCGTCCTGCCGCCCGTACGGGACGCGGGCGCCGGTGCTCCGGAAGACAGGGTTCCGCCCGGCTTCTTCCGCGACGAGCGCCCGGCTCCGCGACCGGACGGCGCCGAGGACCGTACGCGCGAGCTGCCGCAGCTGGACGCCGACGGCCGCCCCCGCCGCACGCGCCCGGACTGGGCGGAGGAGACGCCCCTGGACGACCTCCCGACCCTGGCGGACGAACTGCTCGGCCCCCGGGAGGACGAGGACTGGGACGACGGCCGGGACGGGCGGGGACGCGGCAGGCGCCGCTGAGCGGGACCTGCCCCGGCTGTCGGCGCCGCCGCCGTTGTCAGTGGTGACCCGCACAATGGATCGCGGTAGGGCGCAGTACGACGGAAGGGCGGTGTCCCCGTGAGCGTGTGGGACGACCTGGTGGGCCAGGAGAAGGTGTGCGAGCAGCTCGAGGCGGCTGCCCGGGACGCCGACGCCCTGGTCACCGCGGCCGCCGCCGACACCCCGCCGCCCGAGGCGTCCAAGATGACGCACGCCTGGCTGTTCACGGGTCCGCCCGGCGCGGGACGTACGCAGGCGGCGCGGGCCTTCGCCGCGGCGCTGCAGTGTGTGAGCCCCGACCGCGCGCTCGGCGGCGCCCCCGGCTGCGGCTTCTGCGACGGCTGCCACACCGCCCTGATCGGCACCCACGCGGACGTCACCACGGTCGCCGCCGTCGGCACCCAGATCCTCGCCGACGACATGCGCGACACGGTCCGCAAGTCGTTCACGTCGCCGGCGAACGGCCGCTGGCAGGTGATCCTCGTCGAGGACGCCGAGCGGCTGAACGAGAAGTCGGCCAACGCGGTCCTGAAGGCGGTGGAGGAGCCCGCTCCCCGCACGGTCTGGCTGCTGTGCGCGCCGTCCCTGGAGGACGTCCTGCCGACGATCCGCTCCCGCTGCCGACACCTGAACCTGCGCACGCCCACCGTGGAGGCGGTCGCGGACATGCTCATGCGGCGCGACGGTATCGAGCCGGAGATCGCTGCCGCCGCCGCCCGCGCCACCCAGGGCCACGTGGACCGTGCCCGCAGGCTGGCCACGGACGAGGGGGCCCGCGCCCGCCGAGCAGCCGTTCTGAAGCTCCCGCTGCGGCTCGACGACATCGGCGGCTGCCTCAGAGCCGCCCAGGAGCTGGTCGACGCGGCCACGGACGACTCCAAGCAGCTCGCCGAGGAGATCGACGCCAAGGAGACCGAGGAGATGAAGGCGGCGCTCGGCGCGACGCAGGGCGGCCGGATGCCGCGCGGCACCGCGGGCGTCATCAAGGAGCTGGAGGACAAGCAGAAGCGCCGCAGAACGCGCACCCAGCGCGACAGCCTGGACCAGGCCCTCACCGACCTCACGGGCTTCTACCGCGACGTCCTCGCCCTCCAGCTCGGCTCCCGCGCAGCCCTCGCCAACACGGACGCGGAGGACGCCCTGGAGCGGCTGGCCCGCGGCAGCACACCCGAGGCCACGCTCCGCCGTATCGAGGCGATCGCCGCGTGCCGGGACGCCCTGGACCGCAATGTGGCCCCGCTGCTGGCGGTGGAGGCCATGACGATGGCGCTCAGAGCGGGATGACGGCGAAACCCTTCCCTCTTCCGTGGGTGGGGCGGTGCGGTCGGTCGCCCGCGTACTTTGTCACTCGTACGAGGTGCCTGCGTCACTGGACGGCATCAATCCGTCGCGCACGGTTACGCTCACGAAATGCACACCAGGCGCATTCCCGGACCGTCCCGCCTTCTGCACCCCCTCCGCCGTCCCCGAGACTCCCGTCGTTCTCTCCCCGCGATGCGGACGGGCGGCACGCTGCTCGCCGCCGCCGCGCTGCTCGTCTCGGCCTGCTCCCCCGGCGGTTCGACGACCGCGCGCACGGCCCTGGCCGCGCTGCCCCAGTCGCCCCCCTCGGCGCTGGCCCGGTACTACACACAGAAGCTGACCTGGCGCACCTGCGGCGTCCCCGGCTTCCAGTGCGCCACCATGAAGGCCCCGCGCGACTACGCCAAGCCCGGCGCCGGCGACGACGTACGGCTCGCCGTGGCCCGCAAGAGGGCCACCGGCCAGGGCAGGCCCCTGGGGTCGCTGCTCGTGAACCCGGGCGGGCCGGGCGGTTCGGCGGTCGGCTATCTGGAGCAGTACGCGGGCGTCGGCTACCCGGCCGAGATCCGCGCCCGCTACGACATGGTCGCCGTCGACCCGCGCGGCGTCGCCCACAGCGAGCCGGTCGAATGCCTCGACGGCCCCCGGATGGACGCGTACGCGCAGACCGACATCACCCCCGACGGCCCGGCGGAGACGCGCCGCCTGGTGGATGCCTTCAAGCGGTTCGCGGAGGGCTGCGGACGGCACTCGGCGGCCCTGCTGCGCCATGTCTCGACGGTCGAGGCGGCCCGGGACATGGACATCCTGCGCGGGGTGCTCGGCGACCGGAGGCTGAACTACGTGGGGGCGTCGTACGGGACGTTCCTCGGGGGGACGTACGCGGGACTGTTCCCGCAGCGGGTGGGCCGGATGGTGCTGGACGGTGCGATGGACCCGGCCCTGTCCGCGCGCAGGCTCAACCAGGAGCAGACGGCGGGATTTGAGACGGCGTTCCAGTCCTTCGCCAAGGACTGCGTCCGGCGATCGGACTGCCCGCTGGGCGGCCCGGGCACGTCGCCGGCGAAGGTCGGCGACAAGCTGAAGGCGTTCTTCAAGAAGCTCGACGCGTCACCCATCCCCACGGGCGACGCGGACGGCCGCAGGCTCGGCGAGGCCCTGGCGACGACCGGAGTGATCGCCGCGATGTACGACGAGGCGGCCTGGCCCCGGCTGCGCCAGGCGCTGACCTCGGCGATGAAGAACCGCGACGGCGCCGGGCTGCTCATGCTGTCGGACAGCTACTACGAGCGTGACGCGGGCGGCAGGTACTCGAACCTGATGTTCGCGAACGCGGCCGTGAACTGCCTCGACCTGCCGCCTGCGTTCTCGGGCCCGGAGGACGTCGAGAAGGCGCTCCCGACGTTCGAGAAGGCCTCCCCGGTGTTCGGGCGGGGACTGGCCTGGGCGTCGCTGAGCTGCGCGTACTGGCCGGTGCGTGCGACCGGACGGCCGCACCGCATCCAGGCGAAGGGGGCGGCGCCGATCGTGGTGGTGGGCACGACCCGCGACCCGGCCACCCCCTACCGCTGGGCGCGCTCCCTCGCCTCCCAGCTCTCCTCCGGCAGGCTCCTCACGTACGACGGCGACGGCCACACGGCATACGGCCGCGGCAGCAGGTGCGTGGACTCGACGATCGACGCGTATCTGCTCCGCGGCACGCCACCGGCGAAGGGAAAACGCTGCTCGTAGGAGCCGCGCCGCTCCCTGGAGGCCCCGCCTCCGGGGGGTGGTCAGAGCACCCTCCGAAACTGTGTAGACTTACCGACGTTGCTGATCGCACCATAGTGCGGGCAGCGCGCCGCCTTAGCTCAGATGGCCAGAGCAACGCACTCGTAATGCGTAGGTCTCGGGTTCGAATCCCGAAGGCGGCTCCATAAGAAAGGGCCGGGTCAGTACCTCTGACCAGGCCCTTTGTCGTTTCCTTGATCGTCCTGTGGTCTGAACCACTCACTGTTCAGGGCTCAAAACCCCCCGCTGTGGCCGCGGTGTGGCCAGGGTGCAGAAAAGGCGGGCCACACGCCTGTCAGGCCCCCCGCCTGCGCTGCCTCTTCGCCCTCTTCGCGGCCTGCTTCCCTGCCTGCTCGGGCAGCGCCTTCTGGTAGGCGTCGGTGATCGTCCGCACCGAGGCGTGCCCGAGCGTCTCCTGCGCTGCCTCCTGCGACTTCCGGTAGGCGGTGATGAGGTCCAGGGACGCCGAGGCGGTAGCGGCGTGCATCTCGGGCAGCACCGTCTGGTAGGTGTCGGTCGTCATCCGCATGGACGAGTGCCCGAGCATCGCCTGCACGGCCTTCGGGGCGACGCCGGCGGCCAGTGCCAGGCTCGCGGCCTCGTGGCGGCCGTCGTGGAGCCGGATCGGCGGCAGGCCGGACAGTTCCACCAGGCGCTCCCAGCGGTCGGTGAAGAACTGCGGGTGGTACGCGGAGCCGTCCTCCTTGGTGAAGACCCGGTTACCCGAGTCCTTCCAGGCGTTGTTGGCCTTCCACTCCTCCTGCTCGGCGCGCTGCCGATCGCGCCACGCCTTGAGCAGCATCACCGAGTCGCGGTTGAGCTTGATGTCGCGCACGCTATCGGCCTTCGGAGTGTCCTCGTGGATCTCGTAGGAGATCGACACCAACTGCTCGGTGATGTGGATGACTTCCTCGTCCAGGTCGATCTCGTCCCAGGTCAGGGCGGACAGCTCGCCGCGGCGCAAGCCGTGGAAGAGGACCAGGTGCCAGCCGACGAAGTGCCGGTCCTCGACGATGAAGTCCAGGAACTCCGCCGTCTGCTGCAGCGTCCAGACCATGACCGGGGACGGCTTCTCGCCGGTGCGTTTCCAGCGGGCCACCCGCGGGGCAGTCCAGGCCAGCGCGCGGGGCTTGGTCACCTTGGGAGAAGGCCCGGAAGGAGTTGGCCGAGCCGTACGAGGGGCGCAAGCTGTCGCGGGCCGCCTTCGGCGCCGCTGACCGGCGCATCGGGGCCAGCTTGAAGAAGGAGAGGGCCCGGCTGCGGTTCCTGGAGCAGATCGTGGACGTGCCACTCGGCGGGGTTGAGGACCTGGCGCGCTGGTGGGAACACGCGCCACACAGCTCCAAGCGGAGCCTGACGGCACTGCTGGTGGAGAAGGTCCTCGTCCACCCCGCGCGGGCGCGCGGGGTACGGGATGTGGACGACCGGGTCACGCTGAGCTGGCGTACAGAGATGGCCGCGTAGGCGGGTGTTGCGCGCAGCTCAGTCCTGCAGCTCGTGGTCGGGCGACTTCGCCCACCAGTAGATGACCTCGTTCAGGGTCTGAACGCCGAGCTTCTTGCGTAATTGGCCCAGCTGCTCGTTGATCCAGGCCGGACCGATTCCCAGGTTCTTCGCGGCCTGCGCCTGCGTGCGGCCCATGCACAGCTCGCGCAGTATTGCCCGCTGCAGGGCCGTCGTCACTAAGGAGCTGTTGTCTTTCCGGACGTGCGGACTGCGTTTTCGCTGGTGAGGCATGGGTTCGGTGATCTGGTGGGAGTGACGGCTTGTCACGTCGTCGCTGCTGTGGGGGGCGTGGATGCCGTCGCTGGTCGGACTGCTGGAACAGCGCGAGCCGGGTGCTCGCCGCCGAGTGGACGAGCTTCGGAAGGAGGCCGACCGCATCCAGGCCGAGCTGGCCGTGGCCGAGCGGGAATGGCAGGAGTGGGTCATCGCCCGCTCGAAGGTCGGTGAGGTGCTGGCCCCGGCGGACGGGCCCGGGCAGGACCGTGCCCGGGCCGACGAGAGTGTGCCGGCCGCCGAAGGGCAGCCAGGAATGGGGCCGCAGCCGGCGGAGGCGGCGAAGCCGAAGTCTCAGGTGCCGGTACGGCGCGAGGGACTGGCCTGGTCGGCGCTGTCGGTGGACTACCAGCGCATCCTCAAGGTGGCGGCCGACCGGGCCCGGCTCGGGCAGGGGCCGCTTTCCTGCCAGGAGATGGCCGCCGAGTTCGGCATGGACGTGGTGCCGGCGCGGGTGGAGGCACTGCGGTCGAAGGCGAAACGCCTGGTGGCCCGGGGCTGGCTGGCCAAGCTGGCACCGGGCCTTCACACCCGCCCGCGGGGTCAGCGGGCCAGGCGGCGGCTCATGACCATGGTCATCGACCAGTAGACCATCGCCTCGGCACTGGCCGTGCGCCGCTCATAGTCGCGGGTCAGGCGGCGGCTTCGCATCAGGTGGGCGAAGAGGCGCTCGACGATCCACCTCCTAATGAGGTTGTCAAGCCGCAGCAGTGACGGGGAGGTTGCTTTGGTAGCACTGTCCGTCACGGATGAGAGCCCACAGGACGTT
>NZ_JBFBBS010000014.1:0-165103 GCF_040682835.1 Streptomyces sp. NPDC051104
CCGGTACAGCCACAGGCCGCCCTTGCTGTCACGAGCGACGAGATCGGCCCTGCCGTCCCCGGTCAGGTCACCGGTGCCGACGATGGAGCTGTAGATGTTCCAGCCGTAACCGATGGACGTACGGGCCAGGAACGGCGCCGACGCGTTGCCCGTACCCCGGTACAGCCACAGGCCGCCCTTGCTGTCACGAGCGACGAGATCGGCCCTGCCGTCCCCGGTCAGGTCACGGGCGCCGACGACGGAGTTGAAGATGTTCCAGCCTGAGCCGACCTGTTTCCGGGGCGCGAAGGGCGCTTTCGGGTTGCCGGTGCCCTGGTAGAACCACAGCGTGCCCTTGCTGTCACGGCCTACGGCGGTTCCGGTGCCGTCCGCCATCTCACCGCTGACACTGGTGATGAGGTTGTAGGTGTTCCAGCCGGTTCCGATGGCGGCCCGGGCGGCCAGTGCGCCGGAGGGCACACCGGTGCCGCGGTACTGCCACAGGGTGCCGGAGTAGTCCCGTGCCAGCAGGGTGCCGAGCTGCGACGCCGGGGGCACACCGATGCCGGTGAGCGGCTCCAGCTGCGCCCCCTGCCCGGCGTCGCCGGTGACCTCGTACGAGGCCGACTGGCTGCCGCTCGCGGTCGGGGCGAAGGTGACCGTCTGCCGGACACTCTGCTCGGGACCGATGACCAGGCCCTCCGGGAGCTGGTCGGCGCTGCTGAACACACCTGCCGGGGCCTTCGCCTTGGTGACGGTGACCGGGACGTTCCCCGTGTTGGTGATGGTGAAGGTCCGTGTGCTCGACGTGCCGCGGACCACCGCGCCGAACGACAGGGTCGTCGGGTTGAACACCAGGTGGCCCTGGCCGCTGATCGCGTCGCCCTCGACCGGGATGGTGAGCGGCCCGCTGGTGCTGCTCAGTGTGATCGACGAGGAGTTGTGGCCGGTGGCCGTGGGCGCGTACCCGACCTGTAGGACGATCGAGCTCTGGGGCGGGATCACCGTCGGGTTCGCCGGGTCGGCGCTCGGCAGGTCGGCGGCCGTGAACGGTCCGTCGGGCCGGGTGACGGAGGTGATGGTCTCGGGGTCGGTGCCCGTGTTCGTCAGCTGGACGTTCGCGGTGGCCGTGGTCCCCGTCGGCTGGTTGTCGAAGGACACCGTGCCCGGGAACGCGGCCAGACCGGGCTTGGTCCCGACGCCGTGCAGGCTCAGTGCGAAACTGCCGGCGTCGGTGGCCACGGTGAGCGTCCCGCTCGCGCCCAGGACCGCGGTGGGTTCGAAGGAGAGGGGTATCGACAGCTGCCCGCCCGCCGGGATCGTCGGCGGCAGCGACGAGGTGTCCGCGGTGAACGGACCGTCGACGGTGACGCCCTTGATATCGAGGGACTGGGACGGGCTCTGGTTCTCCGTCAGGACGACGTCGGTGCTCGCGGAGCCGCCCACCGGCACGAGCCCGAAGTCGACCGGGCCGCCCTTGAGCGGGCTGCCCACCGGGTTGCCGAAGGCGTAGACCTTGCCCTCCCGGGTGCCGACGAAGACCTGCCCGCCGTCGGTGGCCGGGGTGGCGAACTTCGGCGCGGTGCCGATCGGCGCGGACCAGACCAGCGGCAGGACGCCGTTCGCGTCGGGAACCGGCTCGTACGCGCGCAGCTGCGCGTTGACGCCGGTCGACCCGCCCGACCAGACCACCCACACCAGGGCGCTGCCCGAGCGTGTTCCGTCGGAGGTCACCACGGGCGATCCGCTGGTGTAGGGGAAGGAGTCCTGGCTGGACCCGGCGACGGTCAGCGCCGGGTCGCCGGAGCCCGTCACGCCGCGGTGCAGCGCCACCAGTGAGCCACCGCTGCCGACGACGTAGACATAACCGCCGTCACCGCCCCAGACCCCGGGGTGGCCCCACTGGCCCTTGAGCGGTCCGGTGATCCCGACCACGTCGTCGGTCCCGCCGGTGCCCTGCGACCTCCCGCCGAGGTCGTCGCGGTCCAGCAGGAAGACCCGGCCGTCCTTGCCCTGCTGCACCATCAGATGCGGATGGGAGGCGGTGCCGAAGCTGTCCGGCAGGCCGACCGGCCCGCCGGAGGCCAGGTCCTTGTCCTGCTGGTCCAGGGTCGGCGCGTTGGACGGGCTGAAGAAGTCGGCGGCCTTCAGGCTCCGGTCGGCCTGCACCTGCAGCCGGACCACGGACTCCGCGAGAGTGCCGGGCGGGGCGCTGCCGGGGCCGGGCGCCGGGCTGACGCCGTTGCCGGTGGCGAGGAAGATCCGGCCGGGGCCGTCCGAGACGAGTCCGCCGCCGGACTGCCAGATGCCGGCCCCGCTGTTGCTGGCGCCGGTCTCCGTCGCCCACATGGAGGTCACCGAGGGGTTGGTGGTGCTGACGCCGACCACATAGCCGCGATAGGGCTTGGCGTCGCAGTGTCCGCCGAACGCCGCGTACACCACCCCGTCGAGCAGCAGAAGGCCCGGACGCTGCATCTGGTAGGCGGGCAGGAAGGACTGGGTGGGGTCGTTGGACGGGGTGCCCTGGATCGTCACGGGGAAGCCGGACTTCTCCGCCCCGGTGACCGGGTCGAGCGCGTGCATGTACCAGTGCGGGCTCAGGGCGTCCGGACCGTCGTCGACCTTGGTGGTCAGATAGACGGCCCCGCTGACCGGGTCGTACACCGGCGTCGCGGTGCTGCCGATGGTCGGCACGAGATCGCCGCAGTTGAGAGTGGACGCGGGCCATGCGGGCCCGAAGCTGCGCTGCCACAGCACGGCTCCCGTGGTGCGGTCGAGGCCGTAGGCCTTGTTGTTCTCGGTGACCGCCACCACCGTGCCGCCGACGACGATCGGCTGGGCGTATATCTGCCCGTCGAGCTGCGCGGGAGCCTTCCAGAGCTGCCCGAAGGAAGAGGAGCGGACGTCGGACGGGCCGAGGTTCGGTTCACTCCCGTCCCAGCCGGTCCGGAGGGTGTCCACCGAGCCGGTCGTCTCGCTCGCCTGCGCCTGTGAGACGCCCAGCCCGATCAGGCCCGCGGTCACCGCGGCCGTCACGGCGAGCGCCAGGCCGCGCCGCCGGGTGTGTCTGCGTCTGTGCACGCGTCTGGTGGCGCCCGCCACCGCAACGCCTTGTGATATCGCCAAGGAAACCCCCCTGAGTCCCGAAGGCCCCCCAGGCCCTCCCCCCGCGCCACGGCGGCCTCCACGATCGCGTGGGAGGCCGCGGCGGACGGGTACAGTCCGCGCATCCAATCACAGACCGGCGTCCGTGCCTACGGTCGTGGATTTTTCGTGCCTACGGTTGTGGACCTGATGCACGCAGTCCGGGCGCGTGCTCGCGCGCAGTCGGCCGCCCGGGAACTCCGACCCGGTGATCACTGGCCGGACACGGCCTGGTGGGGCAGCGAGTTGATCACGGCGTCCAGGAGGCCGGGGAACCTCGCGTCCAGGGCCTCGCGGCGCAGCTGCACATACCGGTTGCGGCCGACCGCCCGGGTGGAGGTGATCCCGGCCTCCCGCATGATCTTCATGTGGTGCGAGACGGTCGACTTGTGCAGATGCCCGACGCCCAGCGCGTCGGGCGCACAACTGAACTGCTCACCGGTCGAGTACACCTTCAGCAGCCACAGCCGCACCGGGTCACCGAGTGCGTGCAACACCTTGACCAGCTCGATGTCGTCCACATCGGGCTGCGGCAGCCACTCTCCCTCGTCACCGCCCACGGATCCTCCCACCCTCAGGTTGTTTGACAATCATCCAACAGTCCCTATTGTTTGACCAACGTCAAACCGTTGCGCTCGCGCCGCACGCACTCTGGGGGATTCGTGCGCCTACGTCTGCTTCTGCTTGCTCTCGGTACCTTCGCCGTCGGAACGGACGGCATGGTGATGGCCGGCATCCTGCCGCTCATCGCCCGTGATCTGGATGTCTCTCTCTCGGTCGCCGGACAGGTGGTGACCGTCTTCGCCCTGTCGTACGGGATCCTGGCCCCGGTTCTCGCCACCGCGACCGCCAAGTGGCCCCGCCGGAGGGTTCTGCTGACGGCCCTCGCCGTCTTCACCCTCGCCAACTCCCTGACCGCGCTCGCCCCTTCCTACGGCGTCCTGCTCGCCACCCGCGTACTCGCCGCCGTCGGGGCCGCCCTCTACACGCCCACCGCGAACGCCGTGGCCGCCGCCGTGGTGCCGCCCGAACGGCGCGGGCGGGCGATCGCCGTGGTGACGGGTGGGCTGACCGTCGCCACCGCGCTCGGGGTGCCGCTGGGCACCTGGATCGGACGCACGGAGTGGCGGCTGACCATGTGGCTGGTGACCGGACTCGGCGCTGCGGCCTTCACCGGTCTCGCCCTGCTGCTGCGCGAACTGCCGTATCCCACAGCCGTCCTGAGCCTGCGCGACCGCATCACCCCGCTCGGCAATCCACGCGTCCTCGGCGCGGCCCTGACCACGTTCCTGGTCTTCCTCGCCTTCCAGACGACGTACATCTACTACGCGCTGGCCACACGCCCGGCGACCGGCGGCGACCAGGACCGGCTGACCCTGCTGCTCCTGGTGTCCGGGATCGCGGCGGTCGGCGGGTCACAGCTGGGTGGACGACTGGTCGACCGGTGGGGACCGCGCACGGTGATCCTGTCGGCGTGCGCCGCCTACATGGTGCTCGCGGCCACCCAGCCCTGGACACTGCGCACCATGTCGACGGCCCTGCCGGCCTCCGTGCTCACCCCGCTGATCGGCTGGTCGATCACGGTGGCCCTGATCGCTCGCCTCGCCTCCCTCGACCCGGCCAATGTGCCCGTGCTGGTCTCCCTCAACAGCAGCGCCCTGTACCTGGGCATGGCGGCGGCGGGCGGCACCGGCAGCCTGGCGATCACCCTGCTCGGCGACCGCTGGTTCGTGTGCGTGGGCGCCGGACTGATGGCGTTGGCGACGGGTGTGGCGGCGCTGACGACGTGGCCTCCGGCGCCGAGCACCGAGAGCCGCGTGCCCGTGGCCGATCCGGAGACCAGCCCCTCTGTTTGACCGGGCGACCGTGTCGCAGCCGGTCAGGTCAGGCGTCGAGCGCTGTGCGCCACGACCGCACAGCCTCCGCCGACACCGGTGTCGTCCAGCCGGCCGTACGGGCCGCCGCGCCGATGTGGAAGGCGTCGACGCCCGCCGTGCGCAGCCGCGGGACGTGGTCCAGGCGGAGTCCGCCGCCCGCCATGAGGCGCTGGGTGTAGCCGGGCTCGCCGCGCCGGGCGGCCTCGGCGACGAGGGTGGGCAGGCCGTCGTCCACGCCGTCCGGCGAGCCCGCGGTGAGGTAGGTGTCCAGGCCGGGCGCCTCGGCGAGCCGCTTGCGCAGGGCGTCGCGGTCGGCGGCGCGGTCGATCGCGCGGTGGAAGGTCCAGCGGCAGCCGTCCAGTTCCCCGGCCAGCCGCTCCACCGCGTCGAGGTCGGGCCCGCCGTCCTCGCCGAGGAACCCGAGCACGAACTCCTCGGCACCGGCGGCACGCAGCTCCCGTGCGGCCCGTACGAGCGCCTCGACGTCACCGGCCGCGAACCCGTCCCCGAGGCGGAGCATCACGCGCAGGGAGATGTCGACGGCGGCGCGGATCCCGGCGAAGGCCGCAACCGGCGGGGTGAGCCCGTCGGAGGCCATGTCGGTGACCAGCTCGAGGCGGTCCGCGCCTCCGGCCTGGGCGGCGACCGCGTCCTCGACGTCGAGGGCGATCACCTCCAGGACTGCACGCGTGCTCATAGGACCCCTTCCGTCGGTGTTCCATGGAGCGGCTACAGGTCTAGTCCAATCCAAGGGTACGACGACGGGGTCCGAGGCGGCGACAGGGCACCGGCCGCCGCCGCGGACGTACGGCCGTCCTCAGCCGAAGAGGTTCAGCTCCCTTTCCTCCACGCCCGCCAGCTCGTACCGCGCCCCGTCCAGCGGGCGGCCGGAGTAGAGCCGCACCAGCGTGGACGCCTCGCCGATGAACCGGGCGGGCGGGTGCTCCCCGTTCGCGTCGCCCAGGAGCAGGGGCTCGTCGAGGTCGTCGAGGTCCGCGTGGAGCGGGACGTGCCCCTTCTCCCGGGAGACACGGGCGAGCAGGGTGAGCGCGTACGGCAGCCCGTCACCGGCGTACGCCCCCGGCTCCCCGAACGTCTCCCGCACGTCTCCGCCGTGCACCCACTCCCCGAGCGCGACCATGTCGAGCACCCCGCCCGCCTTCGCGATCGCGGCGCCCGCCTCGGTCATGCCGCGCTCCAGTTCGTCGACGACCTGGGCGTTGCTCCAGTCGGCGCGCTCGGCGATGTCGCGGTCGTTCGACTCGGGGCTGAACACCCCTTTCTCGAAACGGTGCTCCACCACCCGCGTCAGGGCGGCCGAACAGTGCGCGAGGACGTGCCGCACGGTCCAGCCCGGACACGCGGCGGCCGGCAGCGCGAAGTCCGCGTCCGGGCGGGAGCGCAGCAGCGGGATCAGCGCGTCGCGCTCGGTGGTCAGCAGCAGGCCGGGCAGCTCGGGGTCTCGTACGTCGTCGTGCAGGTCTGCATTCGTCATGCGCCCCACGCTAGGTGCCCACCGGCGAACAGGGGAGAATGCCCCCATGACCGACCTCGACGCGTTGCGTGAGAGCTGGCGGCGCACCCTGCTCGCGGTGCGGGGCGGTGCGGAGCGGCCCGATCCCGCACCCTACGCCGACGACCTGCTGCGCCGCTGGTCGGAGCCGCAGCGCCGGTACCACACGGTGGAGCACCTGGCGGCGGTCCTCGACCGTGTCGACGTACTTGAGGAGTACGCGGACGACCCGGACGCGGTGCGCCTCGCGGCCTGGTTCCACGACGCGGTGTACCTGCCGGAGCGGTCGGAGAACGAGGAGCGGTCGGCGCGTCTGGCCGAGCGTGCGCTGCCGGAGGCCGGGGTGCCCGAGGAGAGGACCGCCGAGGTCGCCCGTCTGGTGCGCCTCACCGTCACCCACGACCCCGCCGACGACGACCGAAACGGTCAGGTCCTGTGCGACGCGGACCTCGCGATCCTCGCCTCGCCCCCGTCGGCGTACGCCGCCTACACCGCGGCCGTCCGCGAGGAGTACCACTTCGTGCCCAACGCCGCGTTCCGCGAGGGCCGCGCGGCGGTTCTGCGCCAACTCCGCGACCTGCCACGGCTGTTCCGCACCCCGCACGGGCGGGAGAAGTGGGAGGCGACGGCGCGGTACAACATGCGGTCGGAACTGGATCTGCTGACGCCGAGGCCGCTGCCGGAGTAGCGTTACGAGACCATCCCTTCGCAGGAAGGATCACTGGCCGTGAGCGAACAGCCCGTCCACCCGGAAGCCCCCGTCGAGCCGCCGCCCATGCGGACCCTCGGCGAGGTGCGGGCCGCCCTCGCCGCAGGGCTCGGCTTTCCAGGTGACCTGGCCCGCCTCGAGGCCGAGCTCGCCGCCACCTTGAACCGTGTCGACTTCACGGATCTGCACGAGGTGTCCGAGCTGATCGCGACCTACCGGGGGCATGTGCTGACCCGCTGCGACCCGGACTTCGAGGCATCCCTTGCCGAGGGCATCGAGCTGGCCCAGTCCCTCAAGCGGGAGCGCCACCGTTGACCGAGTCCCGAACCGTCGTGGAGATCACCCACACGGCCCGTAAGCGGCTGGACCAGCTCGGCCCCGCCGCCGCTTCAGCGGTCGAGGAACTGCGCGAAGAGCTGGAGCACGTACAGCACTTAGGGCGTCGGGTTCGCGTACTCGACCAGGGCGCCGAGGTCTGGGTGACGCGCATCGAGGCACGCGCGGAGTGTCCCGCCCTGTCCGTGACGTACGTCTATCTGCCTCGCCCCGCACCACCGACCGGTGCCATTGTCTCCGTCGTGCCGGATGACGGCCGGAACGACGGTCTGGGCCCATCAGAGGCGACTCCGTGATCCGTATACCCACCGAACGCCTCACCCTCCACGGCGTCACCCCCGCAGCCGCCGCCGATCTGCACGCGGGCGGCACCGGAGGCTTCGAGTGGCTCGACGGCGAGCCATTCGAGGGCACACGGGAAGCCGCCGGGATGCTCGTGAAGGCGTACGAGGCCGGGGTGCACCGGCCGGAGTGGGGCGTCTTCGTGCTCGTACGGAGGGAAGACGGGCGGGCGGTCGGGAGCATGGGCTTCCACGGAGCCCCGGATGAGGAGGGGCGCGCGGAGGTCGGCTACGACCTGGTGGAGGGCGCCCGCGGCCACGGCTACGCGACCGAGGCGCTGCGCTCCCTCGCCGCGTGGGCGCTGGCCAGGGACGACGTCGGCACGCTGTTCGCCACCATCGAGCGGGCGAACACCCCCTCGCAGGGCGTCATAGCCCGGGCCGGGTTCACCCGAGTGAGTGAGGACGAGGAGACGTACGCGTACGCGCTGCACCGCTGAGCCCCTGCTCGCGGCCCTTGCGCCGGCGCAGTCCGGACGCGTGCAGCAGCCGCACCACCTCGCGGCTGGAGACCTCCACCGCACCGGCGGCCACCGCGTCGGCGTACCGGTGCGAGGGCAGGTCGTAGTGGTCGCGTTCGAAGGCGCGGCGGGGCACGTGCAGCTTCCCCGCGAACGCGTGGAGTTCGTCGTACGAGACGTCGCTGATCAGATGCGACCACAGGCGGCCGTGCCCCGGCCAGGCGGGAGGGTCGATGTAGACAGTCACGAGGACGTCATCCCGCCCGTCGCCCTCCCCAGCGAGCCCACCGCCGCGACCTTCACACCGGCTTGGGGACACACCCAGTGCGGGTTGGGCCCGAGTTCCGGCTCGACGTCGAGGGCGTGCGGGTCACCGGAGCCGCAGACCGGGCACAGCGGCCAGCGGCCGTACCGCTCCAGGAGCGCGTCCTGGACGTCCTGCGCGACCAGGCCCGCCACGTAGTCGGCGCCGTCCGGCCACTGCTCGACCCACCATCGCCGCTGGGCCACGGAGTCCTCGACGAGTGAAACCACGTCCGCCTGGGCGACCTCGCCCGCGATCAGGTCGGCGAGCACCAGGGCACGCGCCGCGTGCAGGGCCTGCTCCAGGGGGCTGATGGGGTCCATGCCCCTATTGTGCGCACTCTTGACCGGACGGCCGAATCGAAAATAGCTTTCACGTGTGACCCGCGACGTGAAGGAAATTTTCGCAGGGCCGGTGGGTCCGGGGGTGCCACCCGCCCCCGCCGCCCTCGCCGCCAAGGTGCGCACCCTCGCACCGTCCATGACCCGGTCCATGCAGCGCGTCGCCGAGGCCGTCGCCGGGGACCCGGCCGGCTGCGCGGCGCTCACGGTCACCGCCCTCGCCGAACTGACCGGCACCAGCGAGGCCACCGTCGTCCGCACGGCCCGCCTGCTCGGCTACCCCGGCTACCGGGACCTGCGGCTCGCCCTCGCCGGCCTCGCCGCCCAACAGCAGTCGGGCCGAGCCCCGTCCGTCACCGCGGACATCGCGGTCGACGACCCCATCGCCGACGTCGTCGCCAAACTCGCCCACGACGAACAGCAGACCCTCGCCGACACGGCGGCCGGACTCGACACCGTGCAGCTCGGCGCCGCCGTAGCCGCGCTCGCCGCCGCCCGCCGCGTCGACGTCTACGGCATAGGCGCCTCCGGGCTCGTCGCCCAGGACCTGGTGCAGAAGCTGCTGCGGATAGGTCTCATAGCCCACGCGCACAGCGACCCGCACCTCGCCGTCACCAACGCCGTGCAACTGCGCGCCAAGGACGTGGCGATCGCGATCACGCACTCCGGCTCCACCGGGGACGTCATCGAACCGCTGCGCGTCGCCTTCGAGCACGGCGCGACCACCGTCGCGATCACCGGCCGCCCGGACGGCCCGGTGTCGCAGTACGCCGACCACGTCCTGACCACGTCCACGGCCCGCGAGAGCGAGCTGCGCCCGGCCGCGATGTCGTCCCGCACCAGCCAACTCCTCGTGGTGGACTGCCTGTTCGTGGGCGTGGCGCAACGGACGTACGAGACGGCGGCGCCGGCGCTGGCCGCCTCGTACGAGGCGTTGGCGCACCGTCACCGCCCACGGGGCGGAACGAAGCGCTAGGCCCTTCCGTCCTCCTCCCAGAGCAGTGCCGCAGCGGAAACGAGCCACCCTCATGACTTCCTCGTCCCACCCCCGCGATCTCCGCGCCGAGCTGGAGACGCTGACCACCGAGGCGTTCCGTCCCGAGCTGGCCGAGATCGACCGGCTGCCGACGCTGGAGATCGCGAAGCTGATGAACGGCGAGGACGCGACCGTGCCCGCCGCGGTCGCCGCGCGGCTGCCGCAGATCGCCGCCGCGATCGACGCCGTCGCCGAACGGATGGCCCGCGGCGGCCGGCTCGTCTACGCCGGCGCGGGGACCGCCGGGCGGCTCGGCGTCCTGGACGCGTCCGAGTGCCCGCCGACCTTCGACACGGACCCCTCCCAGGTCGTGGGCCTGATCGCGGGCGGCCCGGGCGCCATGGTGACGTCGGTCGAAGGCGCGGAGGACTCCAGGGAGCTGGCCGCGGAGGATCTCGACGCGCTGGAGCTGACGGAGTGTGACACGGTGGTCGGCGTCTCGGCGTCCGGGCGCACGCCCTACGCGGTCGGCGCGGTGGAGCACGCGCGGGCGCGGGGCGCGCTGACGGTCGGCCTGTCCTGCAACGCGGACAGCGCGCTCGCGGCCGCCGCCGACCACGGCATCGAGATCGTGGTCGGCCCCGAACTGCTGACCGGCTCGACACGGCTGAAGGCGGGCACGGCGCAGAAGCTGGTCCTCAACATGCTCTCGACGATCACGATGATCCGCCTCGGCAAGACGTACGGGAACCTGATGGTCGACGTCCGCGCCTCCAACGACAAGCTGCGCGCCCGCTCGCACCGCATCGTGGCGCTGGCGACCGGCGCGAGCGACGAGGAGATCGAGCGTGCCCTCGCGGCCACGGGCGGCGAGGCCAAGGACGCGATCCTCACCATCCTGGGCGGCGTGGACGGCCCGACGGCGAAACGTCTCCTCTCGGAGAGCGGAGGGCATCTTCGCGCGGCACTGGAGAAGTCGGCCGGCTGAGCCACCTTTCGGTGGAGAGCGGTGGAGGTTCCCGCGCGGCGCCCACCTCGGTGCTTGCGGGCGCCGCACGCTCAACCCGTGCCCAGTACCTCATACGCCGCCACCGCCGCCGCGCTGCTCCCCCTGGTCGGCGGCCCCGCGAACGTCACCTCCGTCGCCCACTGCATGACCCGACTGCGGCTGGGCCTGGCCGACCGCTCCCTCGTCGAGGAGTACGCCCTGCGCGCGCTGCCCGAGGTGCTGGGAGTGGTGGACGACGACACGTACCAGATCGTGCTCGGGCCGGGGAAGGCCGCACAGGTCACGGCGGAGTTCGAGGCCCTCGTCCGTACGAGCAACGATGAACCGGCCGCGCGGGGAGCCGCGTTGAAGGAGGCCCGGCGCCAGCGCAACGCCACCCCCGGCAAGATCCTCCTGCGCCGCGTGGCGAACGTCTTCGTGCCGCTGATCCCGGCCCTCATCGGCTGCGGCGTCATCGCGGGCGCGACCGGCCTGCTCCTCAACCTGCGCCTGCTGCCGTCCCTCACGCCCGCCCTCACCACCCTCTCCTCCGCCTTCATGGCCCTGATCGCGGTCTTCGTGGGCCACAACACGGCGAAGGAGTTCGGCGGCACGCCGGTACTGGGCGGCGCGGTGGCCGCGGTCGTGGTCTACCCCGGGGTCGCCAAGGTCACCGTGCTCGGGACGGCCCTCGCCCCCGGCCAGGGCGGGGTGCTGGGCGCCCTGGCCGCCGCGCTCCTCGCGACGTACGTCGAGAAGTGGTGCCGCACCCGGGTCCCGGCCACTTTGGACGTCCTGCTGACCCCGACGCTCACGGTCCTGGTCCCCGGCCTGGTGACGCTCTACATCCTGATGTACGCGGCCGGAGCGGCGGCGAGTGCCATCGGCACGGCGGCGAACTGGCTTCTGACGACCACGGGCGCGGCAGCGGGCCTGGTCCTCGGCGGCCTGTTCCTCCCCCTGGTGATGCTGGGCCTGCACCAGGCCCTGATCCCGATCCACACCACCCTCATCGAACAGCAGGGCTCCACGGTCCTGCTCCCCCTCCTGGCGATGGCGGGCGCGGGCCAAGTGGGCGCGGCCCTGGCGGTCTACGTCCGCCTCCGCCACGACCTCTCCCTCCGTACGACGATCCGCTCGGCCCTCCCGGCGGGCCTCCTGGGCGTGGGCGAGCCCCTGATCTACGGGGTCTCGCTACCGCTCGGCCGCCCGTTCCTCACGGCGTGCGTCGGCGGTGCGGCGGGCGGAGCGTTCGTCGGCGGCTTCGCGATGCTCGGCTACAAGGTGGGCGCGACGGCGATCGGACCGTCCGGGTGGGCGCTGTTCCCGCTGCTGGCAGGGACCAGGGGGCCGGGGGTGACGGCGGCGATCTACGGAGGCGGGCTGCTGACGGGCTACGCGGTGGGCTTCGCGACGACGTACGCGTTCGGCTTCAGCGGACGGCGTGCTCTTCTCCTCCCGTCACCGGATTGACCAGCCACCGAGGTGGCTTCAGTGCGGGGAGGGTTCGGCCAGCCCCGCCTCCAGGTCCAGCACCGCCCTGCACACAGCCGCTTGCACATCGGTGTACGCCAACAGGTAGACGGCTCGCACACGAGAGGCGACATGTGATCGGAAGTATCCGACCACGCCGGCCACCAAGGTCTCCGCCGTCTTCCTCAGGTCGCTGTTTCCTCCACCGGTTCCGAGCAGAGGGAGAACGACCGAGCGCAACTCCTCGCCTGCGTCGTTCAGCCGGTCCACCTCGGCCAGAACGTTCCGGACGCACCTCTCCAGGTCCAAGACGGGGCGGAACCCGGACCCCGGTTCCCCTTCGACGGCAGCGACATGGAGGATGCGCTTGACCTGATGGCTCGCTGCAAGTTCTCCGGCTCCTGTCACGAGGACCTGTCCTGGCACGACCCGGGTCTGGCCTCCCATTCGGTCGGCCAGTTCCAGGGCGATGGTGTCGTCGATCAGGTTTCCGGCCGCGTCCCGTCGCCCCCCGTGGTAACGGATGGTCGCGGAGATGGTGGGCTCGTTGATGCGTGACATTTCCATACGGGTGTTCTCGGTGTTCACCCAGACGTCCATGCCGGTCACGCCGGCAAGATTGCCCGTGACCATCCCCACTCGGTGCCCCCGCACACCGGGCACGGCGACCTCGTGCCGGGTGCCGGTCACCAGAGGGCGAGCCGGCCGGCCCGGAGCGCGCTCACCGAGCAATTGCCGGCGCAGCGCCGCGTTCTCCGTCTTCACCTTCTGCAGTTCCGCCGCCATTTCGTCCCTGCCACGCGTCTTGGACAGCCACGTGAAGGACGCCAGCATGAAGAAGGCGGCGAACCCAGCCGCACCTCCCAGACTGAAGCCCAGCGCCCGTCCCTCTGAGATCGAGTCGGGAAAGGTCGCGAAGAGGAACAGCGCCCCCGCCAGGGAGTACAGCAGCGTCACGGGAAGTTGGAGGGCATAGTGCCGCCCCGCACGGGCCGGCGCGGACGACCAGGCTTGCAGGCCGACACCGGACAGGATGAGGAGTGCAGTCAGGCACAGTTGCAGCGGGCTCATGGGCGACACGCCATCCCTTCTCTCGGCCTCCACCCCGCCGGTCAACGGCTTCGGGCAGCCTCGGCACAGCAAGAGAAGCACAGGATCGGGCAGGGCCACCAGTGATGGCTCTCGCCACCTTCGCCGAGGGCTGCACCACGGTCGCCGCGTGGTATGACGGAACGTCACGTACTGGCTTTACACGGGTGGTTTCATGTTCATATGAACCCCATCGACTTCGGCGACCTCTTCGAACTCAGGGTGCGTCTGCAACTGCTTGCCGAAGAGGCCGATCGCCGCCTCGTCACCGTGTTCGGTTCTGGAATCAGCAACGCGGTGCTGCCGGGGGTTCCGGAACTGACGGAGCTTTTCCGGGCGCACGTGCCGCGCGCAGGGCGGGCACGGTTCAACGAGACGATCGACGCCATCACCGACCCCGGCCTCAAGTACCAGAACGCAGCCGCCATCCTGACCCGCCAGGCCGGCGAACAGACGGTGATGCGTGCGATCCGCACCGCGGTGTTGAAGGCATGCCATGACGTGTCCGATGAGGACGCCGGCAAGGTCGCGCGCGACGAGGAACAATGCCGCGGGCTGGTTCGGGCGGGTTCGTGGCAGATCCCGCTGGGCTACCAGAGGTTCGCCCGCTTCTTCGCCTCCCTCGACGGAAGAGTGCGCGGACCGATCATCACCACGAACTTCGACCCGCTCGTCGAAATAGCTCTCACCAAGGCCGGTGTCGACGCCGTCCCGATACCGGTCCCCACGGACTCCGCTCCCACACCGGACCAGTTGCGGGAGGCCACGACCCATCCCGTTCTGCACATCCACGGGTACTGGACGGGTCCGGCGACGAGCAACGTTCCGTCTCGAATCACAGCAGACAGGCCCCAACTCGATGCCGTGCTTCAGAAGATACTCACGAACTCCGTCGTTCTGGTCGTGGGATACAGCGGCTGGCTCGACGGCTTCATGAAGAGTCTGCGCGGCCGAGTACTCAATGACGCGGACCTCCTCCAAGCCGAAGTCCTGTGGGCGGCCTATGAGCCGAACGCGTCCGACGCCCTCGGGGACGGCGTGCTCAACGACCTCGTGGGCGCGCCCGGCTTCAGTCTTTATCTGGGAGTCGACGGACACGAGCTCTTCAGCGGGGAAATCGAGGTCGACGACAGCGCAGCGCAGGAGAAGGCCTCCCCCTTCGGCTATTCGAGGGTGCCCCGTCCAAGCGCATCCACCGAGTACAAGCCGGCCCACTTCGCAGACGGACGTCCCCCGAACTGGGCCGATGCCCAGCCGGGCCGCTGGCCCTTGCTCAGCTCCACGCAGACGCTGGAGGAGGAACTGCTCGGCTGCCTCGCCAAGGGCGGGGGAGGTGGAGTGGTCGCCATCGGTCCTCTCGGTGAGGGCAAGTCACTGGCTGTGCGGCAGTTGGCAGTATCAGCCGCTTCGGCCCGACCGGACTGGGATGTGTTGTGGCGCGAACCCGGCGCGCCTCCCATCACAGAGACTTGGCTACGTGAGGTCCGCAAGACCTCGGACCGCACCTTGATCTGCATCGACGAGGCCGATCTGGTCATGGACGAACTCGTGGCCACCGAGCGTCTGTGGGGAGCGGAGAACTCCGGCTTCGCCTTCCTGCTCGCCAGCCACGACCGGCTGTGGTGGCAAGGCGCGGGCACTTACCTCCAGGCGCGCATCAGCCCTGTTCTCTTCCATGGCATCACCGCTGACGACGCCGCCAACATCGCCGGCGCCTGGCAGGCGATGGGACTGCTGCCGCCCTCCCTGGCCAGTGCTGAAGCCGCGGCCGAGCGACTCGCGACGTCGGCGGGCGCGATGGCGATGAAGACCAACACACTCTTCGGCGCTGTGCTCGACGTCCGGTACGGACCGGAACTCGGCCACCGCGTCGAGGATCTGCTGAGGAAGCTCCGGGACATCAACCTGACGGACACCGTGACGCTCGGCGACGTGTTCGCTGGAATCTGTGTGATGCAGCATGTTCTCGACAAGGACGGAAACCGGGGCAGAGGCGCAAGCCGTTCGGTGATCGCGGAAATGGTGGGGAAAGGGGAGGTCTTCGCGGACGGCAAGATCTTGCGCATCCTTGGCCGGGAAGCAGCCGTCACCTTTGCGGGTGACCGGGTGTACTCCCGGCATCCGGCCATCGCCTCGGCCGTGGTCGAACAGGTGAACAGGGATGGGTCCGCCCAGAAGGTCTATACGCTGGTGGGCAGGGCCGGTGGAGCACTGAGAGCGGCGGAAGCGAGCGAGATCGACGGGTTCCGCGACGCCTACCTGCTCTCCCGCCACCTGCCGGTTCCCGAGGCCGTGTGGGCGGCCGCCGGGGCCGTCGAAGGCACAGGAAAGCTGCTGGAATCCCGGGTGAGCCTACTGCGGGCCTTTCGCCGGGAACCTGGAGGACGAGCCGTCAAGTACGCCCGGGACCTGGCCAAGCATGCGCACGAGTACCGCGACTTCCGAGCCGCCCTGAGAGGGTTCCTTGTGGAGTTCTCGAACTGCATGCGAGACGAGCATGCGCAGACCTCCTCCGGACTAGCCGCGCTCGCGCTTGACGACAGGGTCGGGTTCAGGCTCGACTCCACTCGCGCAGGGTACGCGCTGGTGAGCCTCGGGAAGTCTGCGCTCAAGCTGAACGCGCAGACGGGTACGGGAGCCACAAGTGATGCCCCGGAGATCTCCTACATCCTGCTCGAACGTATCCGCGGGGAGTACGAGGCGGAACAGTTCCTGGGGGTGATCCGCACGCGTCTGACACCGCTGGAGGAGTTCCGCAGCCTGAGCGCCATCAAGTTGTGCGCTCGTCTGGCCACGGCGATGAGCACCGCAGCGAAGTCAGCGGAGAAGGAAACAGGCGTACAGCTCGGCCTCGATGACGCGCTGTCCTTCGACACGTTGCGCCGACTGGCCGAGCTGGGACCCGACGGGAGGTGAGGAACAAGGCCCAGAGGTCAGGCCCCTTCCTGGGCCCTTCAAGGCACCCGAGACTCCCGGTTGAGCCGCCGCACCCGCGCCCTCAGCTCCTCCCCCGTCGGCATCGCCCGCAGGACGTCCGTCACGTGCTGCGCCGTCCGCACGTTGCAGCGCCCGAGCTCCACCAGGGCGAACCCGTCGTCGCTCGCGCCGGTCACCGGGTCGACGCCCAGCGACGGCAGTACGACTTCGACTCGCGCCAGAGCGACCCGCAACGCCTCGACGACCTCTTCGATGGACCACGCCATGCCATTTCGCCAGCCACGACTTCGCCCACATCCCACCCCGCGAAGCCGCCATCGCCGCCTACATCGACCGCCTGCCCGACGGCGCCGACATCTCCGTCAAAACGCTGGCCAAGCACCTCCCCTACGGGCAGTGCGCGCTCCGCACCGCCCTCAACCACCTCCACCGGGCAGAGCACTTGCGCCGGGGCCGGGAACGCCTGGAGGCGGAGGCGGGCGGCTCCCGCTGGATCACCCGATCGTGGTTCTCCCGTACCGCACGGGCCGATGACTGGTGGGCGGCCTTCGTCCGGGGCGACGTACCGCAGGAGCCGCGCCCGGACGCGCCGCGGTCGCCCCGCTCCCGCGCCCACATCCTCCTCGCCGCCCTCGGCCGTACGGCTCCCGTCCTCTCGCTCTCCCAGGCCGACTGTGCGGCCCTCGCGCCGCTGGTGTCCGAGTGGTTCGCCAGGGGCGCGACCGACGAGGCCGTAGTCCGCGCCCTGACCGTCGGCCTGCCCTCCCCGGTCCACCACCCGGCCGCCCTGGTCCGCAGGCGCCTGACCGACAAACTCCCACCCGAGCCGCTGCCGCCGGAGCCCCCACGCCGCCCTCTCCGCCTCCTGGAATGCGCGGAGTGCGGCGTCCCGGGCCGCCCGGAAGCATTGCCGGGCGGTCTCTGCGGCGCATGCCGAGACGGGCACGCCCCCGCTCATCCCAAAGCGACCCTACCCGCCTCGACGATCCGCGCCCGCGCGTCGGAGACCCGCAGCGAGATGGCGCTTCGGCGACATGAAAGGACACCCGCATGACGGCTCCCACGGTCCACCGGCACCGCTCCAGGGCAGCTCCCGGGTCGAGCGACTGAACAGGAACCACGCGCGGCTCAGCGCCCTCCGCCGTGTCCTCCGACGTCCGGCTGCCGCTTCGCGTCGCGGTGGCGACGGTGGTACAGGTGGCGGCCGATGAGAAACAGGAGCAGTACGGCCATGGCTGTCAGCACGTACAGCTCGTAGCGCTGGATCGCCGGGTAGAGCGTGTTTAGGTGGGCTCCGGCCAGGCCGCCGAACGTGACCCAGGCGCCGACCCACAGGGCCGCGCCCAGGGCGTTGAAGATCAGGAAGCGGCGCCAGGACATTCCGGCCATCCCGGCGATGATCCCGTTCGCCTGGCGCAGGCCCTCGATGAACCTGGCCACGGTGACGACCTTGCCGCCGTGCCGGGTGAAGAAGCCCTCCGCCTTCTCCACGCGGGCCGGCGTGAGCAGGACGTAGCGGCCGTAGCGCTCGACGAGCCGGTGGCCGCCGAAGCGGCCGATGGCGTAGCCGACGTTGTCACCGAGCACGGCGGCGAAGAACGCGATGACGGCCACCAGGACGATGTTGATCCGGCCCGCGCCCGCGTAGACGGCGGCGACGATCAGGATCGTCTCGCCGGGCACGGGCACGCCGAAGTCCTCGATGAACACCAGGCCGGCGACCGCCAGATAGCCCCAGTGGTCCAGGATCGGGGCGACGTCGGCCAGGACTCCGGGAAGCGGGGGCTGTGTCATCGGCGGTCTCCCGTGCGACTGGGCATGAGCTGTCGGTACCGGTTTCCATGGTCCTGCACGCCCGCGCGGCACGAGCGGGACGGTCACGACTCCGTCGCGACGAGCTGGTCGACCAGGCGGCGCGCCTGGGTCAGCAGGGTGCCGTAGGTGGCGACCTCGTTGGGGTCGTCCGGTACCGAGCGGGTCAGGTGGCGGCGCAGTTCGTCATGCGTGTCGCGCAGCTTGCGCACGGCTTGGTGCAGCTCGTGGTCGTCCTGGGCGCCGAAGCGGCTCTGGCAGTACAGCTGGAGCGCCTGCGCGGTCCGGTGCAGGAAGTCCGCGTAGCGACGGGCGGCGGAGGGATCCGGCCGGGCCGCCGGGCGGTCCTCGGACGCGGCCTCCAGGACCGCCCGGGTGACACCGGCGGTGTGCACGGCGGCGTAGTCCAGGACGACGACCGCGTCGTCGTAGTCCTTGCCCGGCGCGGACAGCGCGCGTGAGCGGCGGCGGAGGTTGATGCGCATGCTCTCCCGGCTCCAGCCGATCGCGGAGCGGGCCTGGTCCACCAGGCGTTCCAGGCGCAGCGCGCGCTCGTGCCAGGTGGCGGCCTCGTCGGCGTCCCACCGGTCCTCGGCCATCCCGTCGGCCACCGCCTCGAGGATGTCATGGGCCTCCCCGGCGGCGTCCTGGAGGGCCGCCCGGCTGTCGCGCAGATACACCGGGGGCCGGATCAGCGCGTTGACGGTGATCCCGACCAGGGCACCGAAGACCGCCTCGGCGATCCGGGCGGCCGAGGTGGCGACGGTGACCTGCCCGTTGGTCAGGACGAACAGCGCGCCGGTGGCCGCGTAGATGCCCTGGCTGCCCAGGCGCTGCCAGTGGCCCAGCAGCACCACCGTGGGCAGCACGAGCGCCATGGCGGTCATCGTGTTGTGCAGCAGCAGGGCCGCCGCTGTCGCCACGACCGTGCCGGTGGCGATCGCCGCGAGCTGCTGCAGCCCGTGCGCGATCGACCGGTACACGGTCGACTCCACGAGGACGACCGCCACCCAGGGCGCCACGAAGGCCACCGGGGCCTTCAGCCACCAGCCCGCCACGGCCCAGGCCACCCAGGCGGCCAGGGCCGCCTTCAGCGCCTGGACGACGATGTCCCGCTCCCGGCCCGGTCCCTCGCAGGCCCGCCGCACCGTCCGGCAGGCCGTCTGCAGCCAGTGCCACACCGGCTGGATCGCCGTACGCTTCCCTCTCATGGCACACCAGGTGCCACGGGGCTCGCGATGAATGCCCCTTCGGCCGCAGGTGCCTGCGGTGGCCGGTTCCGGAGCGGGTACCGGCTCAGCGCAGCAGCGGCAGCGCAGGGAACTCGTACCCCTCCCAGATGCGCCGCGACGTCTCCTCCGGGTACGCGGTGACCTTCGGCTCCGCGTCCAGTACCTGCACCAGCCGGCGCTCGGTGTCGTACGCCGGCCAGCCCGGGTCGCCCGTCCTCGCGAACCTCGTCCAGGACGTGCGGAAGCGGGAGGCCAGCGCCTCGGCCTCCGGGCCGGGCTCCCCGTCCGCGAACAGCAGGGAGCCGAGGTCCGCCGTGAACGTGCCGAACACGAGCGGGATGTCGAGACCGTGGCAGGCGCGCAGGACGCCTCCGCTGCCCGGCGCGGGCCAGGTCAGTTCGTACGCGTACGCACGGCCGCCCCCGGCCACCTGTGCCTCGGCCAGGTGCAGGGTGGGCATGCGGAAGAGCCAGTCGGACTGGATCCGTTCGTACAGCTCGTCGGGCGTGGCGTCGGGGAACGCGGCGCGGTAGGCGGCCTCGCCGTCCGGGCCCGGAGCGAACAGGCGCAGGGCTCCCGTCACCTGCTCGTCGGTGATCCGGCCGAGCATGCCGCCGAGGACCAGGAAGAGCTGGTACTCCTCCCGGTTGTGCCCGGTGATCAGCTCGACGTCCCGGCCCGCACCGTCCGCCAGCGCCCGCCAGGGTGTGGTGGGCAGCACCTCGCCGTCGACGACCGGCGAGAAGGGGGTCACCGTGGGCGCGACCTGCCCCCAGCGGTCCTGGTACTGGAGCATCTTCGCGCTCAGCGCCTGGCCCGCGTCGGTCAGTCGGCGCGGGTCCACGGTCGACAGGTCGGCGGCCGTGGGGCGCAGGCCCGCCTCCGCGGCGATGGCGGTCGCGAGGTCACGGGCCAGTTCGTCGGAGAAGTACGTGCCCGGCACGCTCTGGGCGATCGCCCGCCGGAACAGCCCGGCCGCATGGGGCACGGCCAGCAGCGCGGCGACGGAGCCGGCACCCGCCGACTCGCCGAAGACGGTGACCTGCTCCGGGTCGCCGCCGAAGGCCTCGATGTTGTCCCGCACCCACTCCAGGGCCGCGACCTGGTCCAGCAGACCGCGGTTGGCGGGGGCGCCCTCGATGCGGGCGAAGCCCTCGATGCCGACGCGGTAGTTGAAGGTGACGACGACGAGGTCGCCGTCGCGGGCGATGTGCCGGGCGTCGTAGCCGGGGCTGCCCGCGTGGCCGAGTTTGTAGGCGCCGCCGTAGATCCACACCATCACGGGGCGGCGGGCGGCCGGATCGGGGTCGGGCGTCCAGACGTTGACGGTCAGCCAGTCGTCGCCGAGGGACCTGTCCGGGAAGCCGGTTCGGCCCGGGATCCCGAGCTCCTGCGGGGGCGGCGGCCCGAACGCGTACGCCTCCCGTGTGCCCTCCCAGGCCCGTACCGGGCGGGGAGCCCGGAAGCGCCCCTCCCCCACCGGCGGCTCGGCGAACGGTATGCCGCGGAACACCGCGAGCCCGTCCTCCCGGCGCCCGCGCACCGCGCCGGCCGCGGTGCGCACCACGGGCCCGGTCTCGTCGTCGGCGGTCGGCGTGCGGGATTCGGCTGTCGTCATCGTGTGACCTCCAACTTGTCGCCGGTACGGCCCCTCGTCCGGGTGCCGCTGGAACACGTGGTGCACGGACGGCCGGGCGGCCGCACAGCCCGCGGGAGCGGGGCCGCGACCGCCCGACCTGACGATCAGTTGGACTCTACGCCTTGGCCTCGGAGACCTCCGCGTGCCCGGCCGGACCGTCGGCCGCGGGCGGCGTCTGCCCGGCGGCCGGACGCCGGCGCGGGATGAAGGAGGCGACGGCGCCCGCGAGCAAGGTGGCGGTGACGGCCCAGGCGGTGTCCGACGACGAGGCGTGCAGCAGCTCGGGGACGATCGGGATGACCAGGGTCTGCATCAGCGAGACGACGATGCCGGCGAAGGCCAGGACGGCCACGATGGCGTTCGGCCTCGGCGGCGTGTTGGCCCCCATGCGGCGGAGCCGCACATGAGTGCGGCCCCTCGCCCCCGAAGGGCGAGGGGCCGCACTCCCCGTTCGTCAGTGCAGGGTCGTCAGCGCCCCGTCCGTCAGTGCAGGGTCTTCAGCGCCGCCGCGTCATACGCACCCAGCTCGTCGAAGCGGCCCTGGAGGACCTTCTTCGCCCACTTCGGGTCCTGGAGCAGCGCCCTACCCACCGCCACCAGGTCGAACTCCTCCGACTCCAGCCGGTCCAGAAGGTTGTCGAGGGTCTTGACCGGGGCGCCCTCGCCCTGGAACGCGCGGAGGAAGTCGCCGTCCAGGCCCACCGAACCGACCGTGATCGTCGGCTTGCCGGTGAGCTTCTTCGTCCAGCCCGCGAGGTTGAGGTCGGAGCCCTCGAACTCGGGCAGCCAGTAGCGGCGCGTGGAGGCGTGGAAGGCGTCCACGCCCGCCGCCGCGAGCGGGGTGAGGATCGCCTCCAGCTCTTCGGGGGTCTCGGCGAGCCGGGCGGCGTAGTCCTGCTGCTTCCACTGCGAGTAGCGGAAGAGCACGGGGAAGTCGGGGGACACCCGCTCGCGGACCGCCGCGACGATCTCGGCCGCGAACTTGGTGCGAGCCACCGGGTCGCCGCCGTACGCGTCCGTGCGGCGGTTGGTGCCCGCCCACAGGAACTGGTCGACGAGGTAGCCGTGGGCGCCGTGGATCTCCACGCCGTCGAAGCCGATGCGCTCGGCGTCCGCGGCGGCCTGGGCGAACGCGTCGGTGACGTCGTCCAGGTCCTGCTGGGTCATCGCCCTGCCCGTCGGCTCGGCGCCCGCGGTGACCAGGCCGGACGGTCCGACGGCGGGGGCGTCCGAGAAGGGGGGCTCGCCCTGCTTGCGGACCATGCCGATGTGCCACAGCTGCGGGACGATCGTGCCCCCGGCGGCGTGCACGTCCTCGGCGACCTTGGCCCAGCCCGCGAGCTGCTCGTCGCCGTGGAAGCGCGGGACGCGGTCGCTCTGGCCGGCCGACTCGTGGCCGACGTAGGTGCCCTCGGTGACGATCAGCCCCACGCCGGCGGCGGCGCGGCGCGCGTAGTAGGAGCGCACGTCCTCGCCGGGGATGCCGCCCGGGGAGAACATGCGGGTCATCGGCGCCATCACGATCCGGTTCGGGACGGTGAGGCCACCCAGCGCGATCGGGCGGGACAGGATCTGGGCCGCGCGGGAGGCGGGCGTGGTGACGGTCACGTGAGGGGCTCCTCGGGAGGGATCGCTGTGTTAACCGACTGGTATGTGCGCGCGCATTGTTGCAGCTTCTGAAGCAACGGCCTATGGGCCGGCCCACATTCCCGGCCGGGCGGAACGCCCGCGTGATCCCGGACACGCCCGAGGGCGGCACCCCCTGCCACAGACAGGGAGTGCCGCCCTCGTACGGAAGGACTGGTACCGATCCTCGGAAGGATCAGAAGTCCATGTCACCGCCCGGCATGCCGCCACCGGCGGGCGCGGCGGCCTTCTCCGGCTTGTCGGCGATGACGGCCTCGGTGGTGAGGAACAGCGCGGCGATGGAGGCGGCGTTCTGCAGCGCGGAACGGGTCACCTTCGCCGGGTCGATGATGCCCTCGGCGATCATGTCCACGTACTCACCGGTCGCGGCGTTCAGGCCGTGGCCCGGGGTGAGGTTGCGGACCTTCTCCACCACGACGCCGCCCTCGAGGCCGGCGTTGACGGCGATCTGGGTCAGCGGGGCGGTCAGGGCCTTGCGGACGATCTCGGCGCCGACGGCCTCGTCACCTTCGAGGTCCAGCTTCTCGAAGGAGTTCTGCGCCGCCTGGACCAGGGCCACGCCACCACCGGCGACGATGCCCTCCTCGACGGCCGCCTTCGCGTTGCGGACGGCGTCCTCGATGCGGTGCTTGCGCTCCTTCAGCTCCACCTCGGTGGCGGCACCGGCCTTGATGACGGCCACGCCGCCGGCCAGCTTCGCCAGGCGCTCCTGCAGCTTCTCGCGGTCGTAGTCGGAGTCGCTGTTCTCGATCTCGGCGCGGATCTGGTTGACCCGGCCCTGCACCTGGTCGGCGGAGCCGGCACCGTCGACGATCGTGGTCTCGTCCTTGGTGATGACGACCTTGCGGGCGCGGCCCAGGAGGTCCAGGGTCGCGTTGTCCAGCTTGAGGCCGACCTCCTCGGAGATGACCTCGCCGCCCGTGAGGATGGCGATGTCGCCGAGCATGGCCTTGCGGCGGTCGCCGAAGCCCGGGGCCTTGACGGCGACGGACTTGAAGGTGCCGCGGATCTTGTTGACGACCAGGGTCGACAGGGCCTCGCCCTCGACGTCCTCGGCGATGATCAGCAGCGGCTTGCCGGACTGCATGACCTTCTCGAGGAGCGGGAGCAGGTCCTTGACGGAGCTGATCTTGGAGTTGGCGATCAGGATGTACGGGTCGTCGAGGACGGCCTCCATACGCTCCATGTCGGTGGCGAAGTACGCCGAGATGTAGCCCTTGTCGAAGCGCATGCCCTCGGTGAGCTCGAGCTCCAGACCGAAGGTCTGCGACTCCTCGACGGTGATGACGCCTTCCTTGCCGACCTTGTCCATCGCCTCGGCGATGAGCTCGCCGATCTGGGTGTCGGCGGCGGAGATGGAGGCCGTGGAGGCGATCTGCTCCTTGGTCTCGACGTCCTTGGCCTGCTCGAGCAGCGAGGCGGAGACGGCCTCGACGGCCTTCTCGATGCCGCGCTTGAGGGCCATCGGGTTGGCGCCGGCGGCCACGTTGCGCAGGCCCTCCTTGACCAGGGCCTGGGCGAGGACGGTCGCGGTGGTCGTACCGTCACCGGCGACGTCGTCCGTCTTCTTGGCGACTTCCTTGACCAGCTCGGCGCCGATCTTCTCGTACGGGTCCTCGAGCTCGATCTCCTTGGCGATGGAGACACCGTCGTTGGTGATCGTGGGGGCGCCCCACTTCTTCTCGAGGACGACGTTCCGGCCCTTGGGGCCGAGGGTCACCTTGACGGCGTCCGCGAGCTGGTTCATGCCGCGCTCGAGGCCGCGCCGCGCCTCCTCGTCGAACGCGATGATCTTGGCCATGTGAAGTGGTCCCTCCAGGACTGGGGGTGATTCCTTCGGACCGCGCCCGCGCCCGCGACGGACGGCCCGGCCGGAGGTTCCTTGCCCCACCCGGCCCGCGGCCTCACCGACCCGGTCCATCTGTTGTCACTCTCACCTTCAGAGTGCTAACGCCAATGATTAGCACTCGCCCCGTCCGAGTGCAAGGCGCGCCCGCGGAGCGGGCTCGTTGAGGGGTGGTGGTCGGGTGACGGGCGGGCGCAAACGGCTCCCGGGACCAGAGGGTGAACTCGGGAGCATGATCCGCAGGTGGACGCCGCTGCGCGCCCCCTGGAGAGCCGGTGGCCGGACACGACCGAGGGGCCCGTACCCCGGACGGGATACGAGCCCCTCGACACGTCGAACAGTTCAGCGTCGGCGCGTAACTTCAGCCGGCCAGGCGAACCATGTCCGCCTGCGGCCCCTTCTGACCCTGCGAGATCTCGAACTCGACCCGCTGGCCCTCCTCAAGGGTGCGGTAGCCGTCCATCTGGATCGCGCTGTAGTGGACGAAGACGTCCGCACCACCGTCGACCGCGATGAAGCCGTACCCCTTCTCCGCGTTGAACCACTTGACGGTGCCCTGAGCCATGCCTAACTCCCCTATTACTGGCCCTTGCACAGATCCACACTTCGCGGATCCGGGTCAGACCTCGCCCCCAACGGTTGGGGGCGTGCGCCGGAACGCGTCGACCGCGGCTGAATGTATCTGTCCAACTGCCGTCTGCAACAGGTCAATCGGACGAGAATTCGGGGCCCGACCGGTCGGGAATGTACGGAGAATTCACCCGAATTCAGGGCAAGTCGGGCCGGGCAAAGGGAATGAATGGCGCAAAAGCCCTGCACAGTTTGGCTGCTTCTTGTCGGGCGCGCGGCAGGTGATCGCGGACCCGGAAGGGGAGTCCGGGAGCGCGTTCCCCAACTGTACCCCGCTCAACCATGCAGAATTGCCCCCTCCGTTTCTCTCACGGAGAGGGCAATTCGATGAACTCGGTTACATGCGTTACCGAGGGTAAGGATCGCGCGTCCGAACGACCGTCAGCCGCCCGCGACCGCCGGGATGATGGAGACGCCCGCGCCCTCCGGGGTGGCGGTCTGAAGACCCTGCTCGAAGCGGACGTCGTCGTCGTTCACGTAGACGTTGACGAAGCGGCGCAGCTTGCCCTGGTCGTCCAGGACGCGGGCGGCGATGCCGGTGTGGTTCTTCTCCAGGTCGGCGATGACCTCGGCGAGGGTCGCGCCCTCGGCGGTGACCTCGGCCTGCCCGCCCGTGTAGGTGCGCAGGATGGTGGGGATGCGGACGGTGACGCTCATCGGGGGATGACCTCCGGTCGGGGTACGGCTGGTGGGTTGTGGCGGGCGGAGGTCAGACGAGACCGGCCTCACGGAAGGACTCGAGGGTAGGACGGATCGTCGCGGTCAGCCCCGTGTCGGCCACCGCGTCCAGCGTCTTCAGACCGTCCCCGGTGTTGAGGACGACCGTCGTCTTCGCCGGGTCGAGGACGCCGTTCTCGATGAGCTTGCGCGTGACGCCGACGGTCACGCCACCCGCCGTCTCGGCGAAGATGCCCTCGGTGCGCGCCAGCAGCTTGATGGCGTCGACGATCTGCTCGTCCGTCACGTCCTCCACGGCGCCACCCGTGCGGCGGGCGATGTCCAGGACGTACGGGCCGTCGGCCGGGTTTCCGATCGCCAGCGACTTGGCGATCGTGTCCGGCTTCTGCGGCCGTACGACGTCGTGGCCCGCCTTGTACGCCGTCGACACCGGCGAGCAGCCCTCGGCCTGCGCGCCGAAGATCTTGTACGGCTTGTCCTCGACGAGCCCCAGCTTGATCAGCTCCTGCAGACCCTTGTCGATCTTCGTCAGCTGCGAGCCCGAGGCGATCGGCACCACGATCTGGTCCGGCAGCTCCCAGCCGAGCTGCTCGGCGATCTCGTACGCCAGGGTCTTGGAGCCCTCCGCGTAGTACGGCCGCAGGTTGACGTTGACGAAGCCCCAGCCCTCGCCCGCCGGGTCGCCGATCAGCTCGGAGCAGAAGCGGTTCACGTCGTCGTAGTTGCCCTCGATGCCGACGAGCTCGCCGCCGTAGATCGCGGCCATGACGACCTTGCCCTGCTCCAGGTCGTGCGGGATGAACACGCAGGAGCGGAAGCCGGCGCGGGCCGCCGCGGCGCCGACCGCGCCCGCGAGGTTGCCGGTGGAGGAGCAGGACAGGGTGGTGAAGCCGAAGACGCGCGCCGCCTCGAGGGCCTGGGCGACCACGCGGTCCTTGAAGGAGTGCGTCGGGTTACCGGAGTCGTCCTTCACATACAACCCGCCGGTGACGCCCAGCTCGCGCGCCAGGTTGTCGGCCTTGACGAGCTTGGTCCAGCCCGGGTTGAGGTTCGGCTTGTCGGCGACGTCCGCCGGGACCGGCAGCAGCGGCGCATAGCGCCAGATGTTCGCGGGGCCCGCCTCGATGCGCTTCCGCAGCTCCTCGGTGTCGTAGCCCGAGAAGTCGTAGGCGACCTCCAGCGGGCCGAAACACTCCTCGCAGGCGAAGACCGGGCCGAGCGGCACCCGGTGGCCGCACTCGCGGCAGGACAGGGCCGCGGCGGGGCCGAGGTCCACGGAATCGGTGGTGCTTGCAACTGTCTGCACAGCCATGTCAGGCGAGGCCCTTTCTCCTCATCTTCCTCACGACGCATCTCGCCGTGAGACGGAATTGGCACCTTCCCGAGCCGGGAGCCTCGCCTGCTAGGACGAGAACCGACTGGAGGGTTGCCGGGGCTTCACCGGGCCGTGTCCCTCTGCCCCTCTGGATGAGCTGTATGCGGTTGTTTCGCCGGCGCGGGCCAGGGTGGGCCCCGACATGCGATGGTCACCGGCGTTGTTCAAGACTGTAACCGACGGCCGGGAGAGTTGAGATAGTCGTCCGAACCGCGAGATGGATCACAAGAGAGACCGTTCGACCGTCCCCGACTCACCCCCCACCCCGTACGAACGTGAGGAGCCGCAGACTGTGCTGGAAGAAGTCGAGCGCTGGCTGAGCACCCGCTCCTGGTCCGTCACCGATCGCCCGCTCCACCAGATCATGGCCGCGAAACGAGCCTCGGGCTCCTCGGTCAGCGTCGTGCTGCCCGCGCTCAACGAGCAGGAGACGGTCGGCGAGATCGTCTACGTCATCCGCCACGACCTCGTGCGGCAGGTTCCGCTGGTCGACGAGATCGTCGTCGTCGACTCCGGCTCCACCGACCGCACGTCCCAGGTCGCCGCCGCGGCCGGCGCCAGGGTGGTGCACCGCGACACGATCCTGCCGCGCATACCGGCCGTGCCGGGCAAGGGCGAGGTGCTGTGGCGCTCCCTGCTCGTCACCGGCGGGGACATCGTCTGCTTCGTCGACGCGGACCTGAAGGAGTTCTCCTCGGACTTCGTGACCGGGATCGTGGGCCCGCTGCTCACCGACCCGGACGTGGACCTGGTGAAGGCGATGTACGACCGTCCGCTCGGCACCGAGTCGGATTCGCTCGCCTACGGCACTGAGTCGGATCCGCTCGCCTCCGGCACCGAGTCGGATTCGCTCGCCTACGACAAGACGGCGGGACAGGGCGGCCGCGTCACGGAACTGATGGCGCGCCCGCTGCTCAACATGCACTGGCCGCTGCTCGCCGGATTCGTCCAGCCGCTCGGCGGCGAGTACGCGGCCCGCCGCTCCCTGCTGGAACGGCTCCCCTTCCCGGTCGGGTACGGCGTCGAGCTCGGCATGCTGGTGGACGCGCTGCACCTGGTGGGCCTGGACGCGCTGGCCCAGGTCGACGTCGGCGTGCGCAAGCACCGCCACCAGGACGGCCAGGCGCTCGGCCGCATGGCCGCCGCGATCTACCGCACGGCCCAGCTCCGCCTGGCCCGCGGTCATCTGGTCCGCCCGGCCCTCACGCAGTTCGAACGGGTCGAGGGCGGCTTCGAGCCCCGGACGTACTCGGTGGACACGGAGGAGAGGCCGCCGATGGCGGAGATCGCCGAGTACATGGAACGAAAGGTGGCCTGAACCGTGCGCAGCCGGATGCCCGGACGTGGCGGACACGGTTCCGCATACGGCCGAACCGTACGTTTGAGCGTATTCGCCTCGGGCTAGGTTTCGTGGCATGGCTTCCACGCAGCATGCGCACGGCGCCCGCATCCTCGTCGCCTCCAACCGCGGCCCCGTCTCGTACGCGCTGGACGAGTCCGGGCAGCTCACCGCCAAACGCGGCGGAGGCGGCCTGGTGTCGGGCCTGTCGGCGATCGGCCCCGACGCGGGCGCGGTCTGGGTGTGCGCGGCCCTGAACGACGGCGACCGCGAGGCCGTACGCCGCACGGGCGGCGCACTGGATCCGGCCGACACCGGCGGCCGGCGGGTCCGGATGCTCGACATCGACGCGACGGTGTTCTCCGAGGCGTACAACGGCATCGCGAACTCGGTGCTGTGGTTCGTCCACCACATGCTGTACCAGACGCCGCTCGAGCCGGTCTTCGGCAGGGAGTTCCGGCACGCGTGGGCGTCGTACGAGACCTACAATCGCGCGTTCGCCGAGGCGCTGGCCGAGGAGGCGGCCGAGGGGGCGGCGGTCGTGGTGCAGGACTACCACCTGACGCTGGTCCCGGGGATGCTGCGGCAGTTGCGGCCGGACCTGCGGATCGGTCACTTCTCGCACACGCCGTGGGCACCGGTGGACTATTTCCGGATGCTTCCGGACGACATCGCCGGTCAGGTGCTGCGCGGCATGCTGGGCGCCGACCGGCTGGGCTTCCTCACCCAGCGGTGGGCGGACGCCTTCACCAAGTGCTGCGAGGCGCTCGTCGGCGGGCTGGGGAACACCCGGATCGGGGTGCACGGCCTGGGCGCGGACGCGGACTTCCTGCGCGAGCGGGCGCACCGGCCGGATGTGGACGAACGGATGGCGATCCTGCGGGAGCAGATCGGCACCGGCCCCGACGGCCGCCCCCGCAAGGTGATCGTGCGGGTGGACCGCACGGAGCTGTCGAAGAACATCGTGCGGGGTCTGCTGGCGTACGAGGAGCTGCTGGAGTCCCGTCCGGAGTGGCGCGATCGGGTGGTCCACGTGGCGTTCGCGTACCCGTCCCGCCAGGACCTGGCCGTGTACCGCGAGTACACGGCGGAGGTCCAGCGGGTGGCCGCGGAGATCAACGAAAGGTACGGGACGCCGGGCTGGACCCCGGTCGAGATGCACGTCAAGGACGACTTCGCGCGCTCCCTCGCCGCGTACCGGCTCGCTGACGTCGCCCTGGTGAACCCCATCCGGGACGGCATGAACCTCGTCGCCAAGGAGGTTCCGGTGCTGTCGGACCAGGGGTGTGCGCTGGTGCTGTCGCGGGAGGCCGGGGCGTACGAGGAGCTGGGCGACGACGCGGTGACGGTCAATCCGTACGACATCCGGGGCACGGCGGAGGCTTTGCACGAGGCGTTGTCGATGCCGGTGGGTGAGCGGGCGGAGCGCTCGAAGCGGCTTGCCGCGCAGGCTACGGCGCTTCCGCCGGCCCGGTGGTTCTTGGATCAGTTGGCTGCGCTGGAGGTTTGAGGTCGTTTTTCGGGTGCGGGCCGACGGGGGCTTGTCGCTCCCCCGAGTTCTCGGCTTCGCTCGAACAGGGGGACCCCCATCGCGGCGGAGCCGCATATCGACACGGCCCCGCGCCCCTCAAGGGGCGCGCTCTACGCCAGCCTCTCTGCCAATGTCCTCAGTAGCTGTACAACCCCCTGCGGGCCGTCGACCACCAGGTCCGCCCTCTTCGCCAACTCCGTGACCTCGTCGCTGCCGCTGCAGATCAGGAGGCCGGGGACGCCGTCGGAGCGGAGTTTGTCGACGGCGGCGAAGGCGGGGAGGTCGCCGAGGTCGTCGCCGGCGTACATGACCGCTTCGGCACCGGTCTCACGGACGTACTCCGACAGGGCCACCCCCTTGTCCATGCCCGGCGGGCGCAGTTCCAGGACCATGCGGCCGGGTTCGACGATCAGGCCGTGGCGGGCGGCGAGGTCGGCGAGGGGTTCGCGCAGGGCCTCGAAGGCGGCCTGCGGGTCCTCGGCGCGGCGGGTGTGGACGGCGACGGCGCGGCCCTTCTCCTCGATCCAGGTGCCGCGCCAGGCGCCGATCTCGTCGAGGTGGCCGGGGAGTTCGGCGCGGACGGCGGCGACTCCCGGGTGGGGGGCCGGAGCGGTGACGGTGCCGGTGCGGGCGTCCCAGCGTTCGGCGCCGTAGTGGCCGAGGACGACGAGGTGGTCGAGTCCGGGGACGCCCGCGAAGCCGCCGTGGCGGACGGCGACGCCGGCGGGACGGCCGGTGACGACCGCGACGGAGGCGACCTTCGGGGCGAGGGCCGCGAGGGCGGAGACCGCGTCGGGGTGGGCGCGGGCCTGGTCGGGGTCGGGGACGATCGGGGCGAGCGTCCCGTCGAAGTCGAAGGCGAGGACGGCCCGCTCGGGCCGGGCGAGGATGGCGTCGAGACCGTCACGCCCGGCCGGGGTGGCGGGCGTCGGCAAGGAGTCCGTGTGGCTGCCCATGGGTCCGACCCTATCGGCGCGCGGCCGGGCGCACCCACGGGGTCACGGGGGCGCGCCGGGCGCGCGCCGGCAGGCCCGGCGCGGCTCACGGCTTACGGCTTACGGCTTACGGCTTACGGCTTACGGCTCACGGCTCACGGCTCACGGCTCACGGCTCACGGCTCACGGCTCAGCGTTCCGCGCGGCGTGCCTCTCGGATGCGGCGGAGGCGGTTGACGGTGACCGGGGCGTGGGCGAGGGCCCTGGGGTCGTCGAGGAGGGCGTTGAGCAGCTGGTAGTAGCGGACGGGGGCGAGACCGAGCTGCTCCCGAATGGCCCGCTCCTTGGCCCCCGGCCCGGAGAAACCGCGGCCCTCCAGGGCCAGGATGGCCTTCTCTCTGGGGTTCAGGTCGTCCATGCGGGAACGGTAGCCAATCACGAGCCCGTCCGGGGGTCCCCCTGCCTACCCGCACGTATCCCGGCTAGCCCGCGGAGCTGTCGGCCGTCACGGCCGCCCGCTGCAGCTGGCCCAGGATCGCCGCCGGGCTGCCGTCCGGGCCGACCGCCTTGCCTATCCGGTTCTTGATGTCCGCGCTGACCGTCGCCCACGACGTCTTGCCGACCGGGTACAACTCAGCGCTCGGCAGCTCCTGCAGGAACGGCTCCAGGTCCTGGTCCTGGGACGACTGCGCCATGGTCTCCCGCGCGGAGCTCGTCACCGGCAGCAGGTCGTACTCGCGGGAGAAGGACAGCACGTTCTTCTCGCTGTACACGTAGTCGAGGAACTCACGGATCTGGTCCTTGTGGCCGCCCTGCTGGAACGCCATCATCCAGTCCGCCACGCCCATGGTCGACTTCGCCCGGCCGTTGATCCCGGGCATCGGCACCATGCCGAACTTCACGCCCTTCCCGCGCGCCATCTTCATCAGGGACGGGTGGCCGTTCAGCATGCCCACCTCGCCGCGCGTGAACGCGGCGAAGGCGTCGGCGCGGTTCAGCTTCCCCGGCGCCACCGGGCCCGTCAGCCCCTTGCCCACCAGGTTGTCCTTCAGCCAGGTGAAGGTGGCCACGTTCTGCGTGGAGTCGAGGTCGTAGGAGCCGAAGCCGTTCAGGTAGCCGGCGCCGCCGCTGAGCAGCCACTGCATGGTCTCCGCCTGCGCCTCCTCGGGGCCCAGCGGCAGCGCGTACGGGTACTTCACCCCCTTGGCCTCGAGCAGCTGAGCGTCCGTCGCCAGGTCGCTCCAGCTCTGCGGCGGGGTGGTGATGCCGGCCTCGGAGAACAGCGTCTTGTTGTAGAGGAGGATCCGCGTGGAGGCGGCGAACGGCATGCCGTACTGGGTCCGGTTCACCTTGCCGGCGTCGCTCAGCTCCGAGGCGAAGTCCGCCTGGACGGGGATCGAGAGGACGTCGTCGGCCGGGTACAGCTTGCCCGCCGCCGCGTAGTCCGCGTAGGCCCCGATCTGCGCCATGTCCGGGGCGTCGCCCCTGGCGACCATCTCCTTCACCTTGCGGTCCACGTCGTTCCAGGAGTAGACGCTGACCTCGACCTTGATTCCGGAGTGCTCCGCCTCGAAGTCCTTGACCAGCTGGTCCCAGTACTTCTCGGAACTGTTCGCCGACGAGTCCCCGTAGTCGGCGGCCACCAGCCGCAGGGTGACGTCCCCGGAACCCACCGCACCCGCGCAGCTCGCCAGGGCTCCGGTCATGCCGAGGGCGGACACCGCCGCGATCAGACCCTTGCCCCATGTCGTCCTGCGCGTTCCGCGTCGCTGCACTGCTCTGGCCCTGCCGTCTCATCATCCGGAATATCCAAAGGATAAGGTCTACACCACCTGAATGGACTAGACCTCTTCCGGGTCCACGAGCGACACTGTTCCCGTGAGACATGTCATCGCCCTGGATGTGGGCGGCACCGGGATGAAGGCCGCTCTGGTCGGGGCCGGGGGTGAGCTGCTGCACCGGGCGCGCCGGGCCACCGGACGTGAGCGCGGGCCGGACGCCGTGGTGGAGTCGGTGCTCGCCTTCGCCGCCGAGCTGCGCGCGCACGGCGAGCGCCACCTGGGCGAACCCGCGGCCGCCGCAGGCGTCGCCGTCCCCGGGATCGTGGACGCCGAGCGCGGTGTCGCCGTGTACTCGGCCAACCTGGGCTGGCGCGATGTGCCCCTGCGGGACCTGCTCAGCCGCCGGCTCGACGGGGTGCCCGTGGCGCTCGGGCACGACGTGCGCACCGGCGGACTCGCCGAGGGGCGCCTCGGCGCGGGCCGGGGGGCGGACCGGTTCCTGTTCGTGCCGCTCGGCACCGGGATCGCGGGCGCCATCGGCATCGGCGGCCGGGTGGAGGCCGGGGCGCACGGTTTCGCGGGCGAGATCGGCCACATCGTCGTACGGCCGCAGGGGAGCCCGTGTCCGTGCGGTCAGCGCGGCTGTCTGGAGCGGTACGCGTCCGCGGCCGCCGTGGGCGAGGCCTGGGCCGGGGCGGCCGGTGCCCCGGAGGCGGACGCCGCCGACTGCGCGAAGGCCGTGGCGTCGGGGGACCCGCGGGCACGGAAGGTCTGGCAGGAGGCCGTGGACGCCCTCGCCGACGGCCTGGTGACCGCGCTCACCCTGCTGGACCCGCGCACCCTGATCATCGGTGGCGGGCTCGCCGAGGCCGGGGAAACGTTGTTCGCACCACTGCGCGAGGCCGTGCGCCGCCGCGTGACCTTCCAGAAGCTGCCGTCGATCGTCCCCGCCGCGCTGGGGGATGCGGCCGGACGTCTCGGGGCCGGGCTCATGGCCTGGGATCTCCTCAAAACCACTGACCCTGCGGAGGTAACCATCTGATGGCCACTACGAAGGTTCTCGCCGGTGCCCGGGTGGTACTGCCCAGCGGGGTGGTGGACGACGGCCGCCTGGTCGTGGAGGGCACGCGCATCGCCGGGTCCGCCCCCGAGAGCGCCGAGATCATCGACGTACGCGGCCACTGGCTGGTCCCCGGCTTCGTGGACATCCACAACCACGGCGGCGGAGGTGCGTCCTTCTCCGGCACGGTGGACGACGTCCTGACGGCCCTGCGTACCCACCGGGAGCACGGCACCACCACGCTCGTCGCCTCCACCGTCACCGACGACATGGACGTCCTCGTCCAGCAGGCGGGCCTGCTGTCGGAGCTGGCCGAGCAGGGAGACATCGCCGGCATCCACTTCGAGGGCCCGTTCATCTCGCCGTGCCGCAAGGGCGCGCACTCGGAGGCGCTGCTGCGCGACCCCGATCCGGCGGAGGTGCGCAAGCTCATCGACGCCGCGCGCGGCCGGGCCGCGATGGTGACGCTCGCCACCGAACTGCCCGGTGGCCTGGACTCCGCACGGCTGCTGGTCGAGCACGGGGTGATCGCGGCGATCGGGCACACGGACGCGACCTACGAGCAGACGGTCCAGGCCATCGACGCGGGCGCCACGGTCGCCACCCACCTGTTCAACGCGATGCCACAGCTCGGCCACCGCGCCCCCGGCCCCGTCGCCGCCCTGCTGGAGGACGAGCGGGTCACGGTGGAGCTGATCGACGACGGCGTCCATCTGCACCCGGCGGCCCTGCGACTGGCGTTCCGTCACGCGGGCGCGGGACGGGTGGCGTTCATCACGGACGCCATGGACGCGGCCGGTATCGGGGACGGGCGGTACATGCTCGGCCCGCTCGAGGTCGAGGTCCGTCAGGGTGTGGCCCGACTGGTGGAGGGCGGCTCGATCGCGGGCTCGACCCTCACCCTGGACCGCGCGTTCCGCCGGGCGGTCACCGTGGACGGGCTGGCGGTGGAGGACGTCGTCACGGCCATCTCGGGGGGCCCGGCGAAGCTGCTCGGCGTCTACGACCGGGTGGGCTCCCTGGAGCCCGGCAAGGACGCCGACCTGGTGCTGCTGGACGACGACTTCCGCCTCAAGGGCGTGATGCGCCGCGGACAGTGGGTGGTCGATCCCCAACTGGGGTGATTGATCCGTTTGTTCGCGTGCGGCGGTCGGCCCCGGGACTGGGCCGACCGCCGACTCTTTTGGCATGATCGAGCCTCCGCAACCGCCGACGGCAGGCGCACTGACCAATCCGGGCCCACGGACCGCGCCTGCACGACCCTCGAGGGAGGTCCCCACGTGATCCTGACGGTCACGCTGAACACCGCTCTCGACATCACCTATCGCGTACAGGAGCTGAGGCCGCACACCTCGCACCGGGTGACCGAGGTGACCGAACGGCCCGGCGGCAAAGGGCTGAACGTCGCCCGGGTGCTCGCCGCGCTCGGTCACCAGGTGACCGCCACGGGCTTCGCGGGCGGCGCGACGGGCCGCTCCCTGCGGGAGCAACTCACCCGCACGCACGGCCTCGTGGACGCGCTGGTCCCGGTCGCGAACGCCACCCGGCGCACCGTCGCGGTGGTCGACCGGTCCACCGGCGACACCACCCAGCTCAACGAGCCCGGCCCGGTGATAACGCCCGCCGAGTGGTCGGCCTTCCTGGAGGCGTACGACGACCTGGTGCGCTCCGCCGCCGCGGTGGCCCTGTGCGGCAGCCTGCCGCCGGGCGTGCCCGTGGGGGCGTACGCCCACCTGGTACGCACCGCGCGGGCGGCGGGCGTCCCGGTACTCCTCGACACCAGTGGGGAGCCGCTGCGACGGGGCCTGGCCGCCCGCCCCGACCTGATCAAACCCAACGCCGACGAACTGGCCGAACTCACCGGCTCCCACGAGCCCTCGCGCGCCACCCAGGACGCCCGCAGGCGCGGCGCCCGCGCCGTCATCGCCTCCCTGGGCGCACAGGGCCTGCTGGCGCTCACCCCGGAGGGCCGCTGGCACGCGATCCCGCCCGCCTCCGAGCACGGCAACCCCACCGGCGCCGGCGACTCGGCCGTCGCCGGCCTCCTCTCCGGCCTGGTCGACCAACTCCCCTGGCCCGACCGACTGAGCCGCGCGGTCGCCCTGTCGGCAGCCACCGTACGGTCCCCCACGGCGGGCGACTTCGACCGCGCGGCCTACGAGAAACTCCTGGCCCGAGTGTCGGTGACGGCGGCGTGAAAGCTTTGCGACCCTCGCCGGATATGCCCGCCTGGCAGTTTGGCCGAGAGACGCCCTCCCCCATGTCGGCCAGATGATCAGATGATCACCTGTTCGCTATATCGACCAATAGCGAAAGATTCGGAATCGGGGACTTTATATGAGGGTGCTCGGGAAAAGCCTGACGACGGTGGCTGTGGCCGGCGTGTTGCTGGGCGGCGCCTCTGCCACACCGGCTGCGGCGGCTGATCCCAAACGGTCCGCCGGTCCACCGGCGGACCGTTTGGCTGTTTGAGCCCTACTGCACCCACAGTTGGTCGATGAGGGCGTTGCACTGGTTCCCCTGACCACAGGCGATCGTCAACGTGTTGGTGCCCTTGGTCAACGTCACTGGAGCCCAGGTGGACTGCCAGCCCTTCTCGAAGTCGCCGTTCGGTGAGCCGATGAAGTTCTTCATGCCCAGCGGCTGTTGGTTGGGTTTGCCGTTGACCGTCAGCGTCGCGTTGGCGTCCACACCGGGAATGGCATAACGCACATACAGGCGGTACGAGCCGGCTTTCTGGATGTCATTGACAGTCCAGGTGATCGAGGCACCGACAGTGTTGAACCCCGTCACATAGACCCCGCCGTCCGCTTTCGCCCCCTTGACGTCCGAGGCCGTGGTCGCGCCGCCGCTCAGCTGGAGGGCCTTGGCGTCGCTCTTCGGTAGTTCCCCGACCGCGGAGCCGGACGACGAGGCGCTCGGGGAGGCGCTCTGCGAGGCGGTCGGAGTGCCCGACGCGTTGCCCGCCGTGTCCTTCTTGCCGTCGTTCGAGTCGCCGGTGACCATCGCCACACCGATGCCGATCACCACCGCGGCGACCACCGCGATCGCGCCGATCAGCAGGCCCTTGGTGTTGGGGCCCCGGCCGCGGCCGCCCCCCGGGGGCTGAGCCATCGGGGTCTGACGGGTCGCCGGGGCGCCGCCCGGCATGGTCTCGGGTGCCGCGTAGTGCGCGTTCGGCCGGCCGTACGCCTGCTGCGGCGGGACCTGGCCGTAGGCGGACGTCTGCGGCTGGCCGTACTGGCGTTCCCCGACCGTGCGCACTCTGTTGACGGAGCCCGGGTAGCCGTAGCCGCCGGAGGGCGGCTGAGCGCCGTTGGCCTGACCGTCGGCGTAGAGGTAGCCGAACGGGTCGTCGTCCTCGGGCGTGCTCGCGCCGTTGTTGCCGGGCGTCATCCCTAGGTCTCCTCAACAGGTGCGGGTCCAGATGCGTACGTGGCTGAATGGCGAGCCTACCCGGTCCCCGGACCGCACACGGCTGTTGTTCCCATCACCCAAGGGTTGACCGGCGGTTTACCCCGCACGCCTGTGCTGTTTGGGACGAGACCGTTTCTCTACGTACATCCGCTCGTCAGCCGATTTCAGCACTTCGTCCGCCGTCATGCCGCAGTGTGCCCAGCCGATGCCGAAACTCGCGCCGACCCGCATGGCGCGGCCGTCGACCCGGATCGGCTGGATGATCTCGTTGCGCAGACGGACGGCGAGATCCTGGGCGTCGGCCTTGCCGAGCCCGTCGGCAAGCACGACGAACTCGTCACCGCCGAGCCGGGCCACCGTGTCCCCGTCCCGCACCCCGCGGCTGAGCCGCCGGGCGACCTCGATGAGGACGGCGTCGCCCGCGTTGTGCCCGAACCGGTCGTTGATGGACTTGAAGCCGTCGAGGTCGCAGAAGAGCACCGCGAGGCCCTTGGTGCCGTCGTCGCTGCCGCTGTCCGGGGCGACGGTGTGCACATGGTGGTCGAAGGCGTCGTACGGCCCCGGCCCGGCGTGGAAGTCGAAGGCGTGGCCGCCGCTGTCGTGGGCGGCCGGGTGGTCGCTCCGGAACCCGTCGCCGTACGCGGCGTCCAGGGAGTCCGCCGCGCTCGGCGGCAGCGACTGCGGGCGCCGGCACAGGCGGGCGGACAGACGGGCGCGCAGTTCCGCGGAGTTGGGCAGGCCGGTGAGCGAGTCGTGCGAGGCGCGGTGGGCGAGCTGCAGCTCGCGGCGCTTGCGCTCCTCGATGTCCTCGACGTGGGTGAGCAGGAAGCGGGGCCCGTCGGCGGCGTCGGCGACGACGGAGTTGCGCAGGGACACCCACACATAGGTGCCGTCCCGGCGTCCGAGCCGCAGTTCGGCCCGCCCGCCCTCGGCGGAGGTGCGCAGCAGGGTGCCGATGTCCTCCGGGTGGACGAGGTCGGAGAACGAGTAGCGGCGCATCGCGGAGGCGGGCCGGCCGAGCAGGCGGCACAGCGCGTCGTTGGTACGCAGGATCCGGCCGTGCTGGTCGCCGCCCATCTCGGCGATGGCCATGCCCGAGGGGGCGTACTCGAACGCCTGCCGGAAGGACTCCTCGCTGGCGCGCAGCGCCTGCTGCTCCCGCTCCAGGCGGACCAGGGCCCGCTGCATGTTGGCCCGCAGACGGGCGTTGCTGATGGCGATGGCGGCGTGGAAGGCGTACATCTGGAGCGCCTCGCGCCCCCAGGCGCCGGGCCGCCGCCCGTTGCGCGGCCGGTCCACGGAGATGACGCCGAGGAGTTCACCGCAGGAGCTGCCCTGGGCACCCGGCGTGTACATGGGCGCGAAGAGGCGGTCGGAGGGGTGCCACTCGTCCTCGAAGCGGGGCTCGGGACCGTCGGTGTACCACTGCGGCACGTCGTCCTCGTCGAGGATCCAGCCCTCCGTGTGCGGTATGAACCGCAGGGTGCCCCAGGCCTCGCCCATGCTGAGGCGCCGCTCCCAGGAGGCGCGGGAGCCGACGCGGCCGGTGATCAGCGCCTCCGCTGCGGAGTTCCCGGCGAGTGCGGCGACGACGAGGTCACCGTCCGGGCGTACGAGGTTGACGGCCGCCAGCTCGTAGCCGAGGCCGTTGACGATGCCGTCGGCCACCGTCTGCAGCGTGTCCGCCAGGCTGCGGGCGGTGTTCATGTCCGCCATCACCTGGTGCAGCTGCCGCAGGGTCGCAAGACGGACATAGGGCTCCGACTCGGTCTCCATTCGCCCTCCCCTCGAGATCTCGCAGCAACTCCAGGGACGCGTCGGCGTACCACCGTTCTCCCGGTATTCCGCGGCACGCTACTCGGTGTACTCCCCGGGTAGCGTCATGCAGCGCCTCCGCCACTGAATCACAGCGCGCTGCCCACTAGGTACACAGGGTCAACAAAATAGGCTTCCTGTGACTCAAGTCACAGCTAAAGATGAACAATTACGGAGGGGTTCCGCATTTTTCCTGTGTTTTCGCGGAATGCTTCCGGACTCGATGCGGGCCCTCTGTGCAGAGCTTGTGATCCTACGACGTCCGTCGACGTCCGTCGCTGGTCCTAGGCCGCGATTCGGGCCCGGGCCCGATGTGGGGGGCCATGAGCGGGGACTAGCGTTTTGACGTGCTCAAGACTTCCGCTGTCCCGTCCATGTCCGCCGTGCCGCCCTCCTCCGGGCATCCTGAGGGGGTGAGCAACGACGAGTTCCGCGCTGCCATGTCCCGGCTGGCCGCGGGCGTGGTCCTGGTGACCTCGCACGAGCCGGCGCTGGATCCCGAGGGGCCGAAGGGCGAGGACGTCGGCATGACGGCGACCGCCTTCATGTCGGTGTCCCTGGACCCGCCCCTGGTGCTGGTGAGCCTGCGCGAGGGCGCCCGCATGGACGACCTGCTCGCCGAGCAGCCGCTGTGGGCGGTCTCCGTCCTCTCGGAGAGCCAGCGGCACATCGCGGGACGCTTCGCGATGAAGGGCCGCGTCAGCGACCGCCTGCTGTTCGAGGACATCCCGTACGTCCGCGGCGAGGCCTCCGGCGCACCGCTGGTCGGCGGCGCACTGGCGACCCTGGAGTGCCGCACGGAACAGCGGGTGCAGGCGGGCGACCACACGCTGGTCATCGGCCGGGTGCTCACGGCCCGGGTGCCGAGTGCGGAGGGCGGACCGCTGATGTATTTCCGGGGGCGGTACCGGCACTTGAAGTGAGCGGAAGAAATCCGTGGCCCTCGGTACGGGGAGACGAGCGGGGACCAGACCGTGGGCGTCCTGGGACTGACCTGACCCGCCGGTCCGGCTGTCCGCCTACGTCCAGTCACGAGCGGACCGGCCGCGTTTCGTCTCCGAGCGCTGCTTCTTCTCCCGCAGTCGCCGCTCGTTGATCCCCCGTGGGATCCGGGTCGGCCTGCGGGGCTTGGGCGGGGGCGCGGTCGCCTCCGCCAGCAGCGCCGCCAGGCGTACCGCGGCGGCCTCACGGTTGCGCCACTGGGAGCGGTGCTCGGAGGAGCGGACGCTGACGACCCCGTTGACCAGGCGGGGCGCCAGGCGCTCGAGGGCGCGCTCCTTCCACACCTGGGGAAGGGCCTCGGTGTTCGCCAGGTCGAAGCGCAGCTCGACCTGCGAGTCGCTGGTGTTGACGTGCTGTCCGCCGGGCCCGGACGACCGGGAGAAACGCCACATCAGCTCGGCCTCGGGGAGCGAGACGGAGCCGCGGATTCTGTGTTTTCCGGGGGACAGCCCCCCGGACCCCCGAGAAGGACCGGACATGCCGTCCATGTTCCCCGCTCCGCCCGGTTCTCGTCATCCCGATTTCCGGTGGCAGGTAAAAAAGGTAAAGGAACCCGGAACCGCGAGTACCCCCCTTGGCGTTGCTAGAGGTGGCGGTAGCTTCATCCGCACACGCAACGAGGGAAGGGACTCCCAACAATGGCTGTAAGCCTGTCCAAGGGTGGCAACGTCTCGCTCACCAAGGAGGCTCCGGGCCTGACCGCCGTCACCGTGGGCCTCGGCTGGGACGTCCGCACCACCACCGGCACGGACTTCGACCTCGACGCGTCCGCGATCGCGGTCAACGCCCAGGGGAAGGTCTACTCGGACCAGCACTTCGTCTTCTTCAACAACAAGCAGACCCCGGACAACTCGATCGTCCACACGGGTGACAACCGCACGGGCGAGGGCGCGGGCGACGACGAGGCGATCAACGTCAACCTGGCAGCGCTCCCGGCCGACATCGACAAGATCGTCTTCCCGGTCTCCATCTACGACGCGGAGTCCCGCTCGCAGAACTTCGGCCAGGTGCGCAACGCCTACATCCGTATCGTCAACCAGGCCGGCGGCCAGGAGATCGCCCGCTACGACCTGTCGGAGGACGCGGCCACGGAGACGGCCATGGTCTTCGGCGAGCTGTACCGCAACGGCGCGGAGTGGAAGTTCCGCGCGGTCGGCCAGGGCTACGCATCGGGCCTGGTGGGCATCGCCCAAGACTTCGGCGTCAACGTCTGACGGAGCCCCCTGTCTCCTCACCGGAGCCCCGGTCCGGGAGGCCGGGGCTCCGGCGTGGTCCCCGGCCTCCCACGACCCGTGCGGGACCCGTCCGCGATACGTTGCGCGGGTGATCCTCGAGCCCCTCTCCCCCGCCCCCGACCATGACCTTCCGGGTGAGCTGCTGACCGAGCTCACCGGGCTCTACGCCTCCAACCGGGAGTTCCACGCCCTGAGCGGCGACTTCCCCGACCCGGACGACATCCGCCCGGAGCAGGTGGCGGCCGCGCTGGCCGACGAGTTGGCGCACCCTGACGTGGAGGTCCTGCTCGCCCGCAGTTTCGGGCGGCTCGTCGGCATCGTCGTCACCCTGGCCCACCACCCCGACCCGGCCGACCCGGACCCGTGGATCGGCCTGCTGATGGTGGACGCGGCGATGCAGCGGCACGGGCACGGGCGACTGCTGGCGTCCCTGGTCGAGGACCGCTTCCGCGCCGCGGGCCGCACCGCCGTACGACTGGCCGTGCTGGAGAACAACCCCGCGGGCCTCGCCTTCTGGACGGCGCTCGGCTACGAGGTCGTCGACCGCCGCCCGGACCGTGGCCGGGGCCGCCCGTGCGCCGTGCTGCGCAAGGCCCTGTGACACCATCGCCCCCGTGCTCGACATCGGCTACGCCCTCTCCAACCGCTTCCCGGACCCGCCACAGACCGACTACCGCCGCGCGGACGTCCACGCCCTTCGGCACGACCTGTTCTGCGGTGACGTCTATCTCGCCGACACCGAGGCGGACCGGGAGCTGTCCACAGCCTGGGGATGGGTGCCGGTGCTCGACTTCGCGTGGGCGCTGTGCGACATCGTCGAGCGGCTCGACCGGGACCCGCTCGGCAGCCGTGCCGCCCGGCGGCAGCGCGCGGAGCTGGACTTCACCGAGTCGACCGACCGCCTGCTGTTCGAGCGCCGTTTCGGCTGGGTGGACATCGAGGCGGAGTGGCTGCCGCCGGCCGAGCCCCCGCTGACGTTCTCCCACGCGGAACTGCGCCGCGAGGCCCGCGACTTCCTGCAGGACCTGCTCGCCGACCTGACCGACCTGCACGAGGACCTCGGCGAGAACCCGGCGATCTGGACGCTGCAGGCCCGTTTCCCCCGGATCGCCTGACACCGGGAGCCCCCGGACGCGGCGGGCCGCTCCTCACGGCTCCAGGACCACCTTGCCGACCGTGCCCCGCGTCTGAAGGGCCCGGTGGGCCGCGGCCGCCTCGGCGAGCGGAAAGCGCTGGACGGCCGGGACCAGGCGGCCGGCCGCGGCCTCGGCGAGGGCACGCTCCTCCAGGGTGCGCAAGGGGTCAGGACCGCCCGCCCTCCGCAGCATCACGGGACCGAGGACCTGCTCGGAGACACCCTCGACGAGATACGGCCGGCCGCCCCGGATGCCCTCGGCGGACCACCCGAACACGAGGTGCCGGCCGCCCGGCGCGAGCAGTCCCACGGCGGTCCGGGCCACCGTGCCGCCGACGCCGTCGAAGATCACGGTGACCCTGCCGCGATACTCCACGAGTCGGTCCGCCCAGGCGGGGTCCGTGTAGTCGACGGCGAGGTCCGCGCCGTTCTCCCGCACCCGCGCGACCTTCTCCGGACCGCCCGCGAGCCCGATCACGGTGGCGCCCGCGTGCCGGGCGTACTGCACGAGGAGGGTGCCGACGCCGCCCGCGGCGGCCGGGACGAGGGCCACGGAGCCGGGGCCGAGGTCGGCGAACTGGAGGATGCCCTCGCCGTACGGCCCGTGCCGATCATGGCGACGGCCTGCGCCTCGTCCAGGTCTGCGGGTATCTCGTGCAGGCGGACGACGTCCGTGACGGCGAGTTCGGCGTAGCCTCCCGGCACGAAGCCGAGGTGGGCGACGACCCGGCAGCCGAGCCGGCGGGCGTGGACGCCCTCGCCGAGGGACTCGACGGTGCCGGCGACCTCGCGGCCGGGGATCGTGGGCAGCGGGGCCGACCCGGGCGCGGGACCGGTCTCGCCCTCGCGGAGCGCGGTGTCCAGCAGGTGCACGCCCGCCGCGGCGACCGCGACACGCACCTGGCCTGGGCCCGGTTCGGGGTCCTCGACCTTCTCGTGGGTGAGGTTCTCGGCGGGGCCGAAGGCGTGCAGCCGGATCGCGTGCATGGGAGGGCTCCTCGTCCGTGCGTCTTTGCCGTCGTCTGTCGTGCTGCTCTCGGAAGGCCCACCCTTCAAGCTCAAGCGCGCTTGAGGTCAAGGGCGACGTCGCAGGTCGGGGCGATTGTCAGTGGTGGGGTGCAGCATGGGGGCATGGTGCGCAAGGCGCGGGTGGTGAAGGCGGCGCGGCGGCCGGAGGTGCGGCTGCCCGAGCTGGTGGCGTGGACGGACGGGGAGGTGGTGCCGGACGGGGACTACGACGGGCTGGAGTTCCAGGACGCGGATCTCGCGGGACAGGACGGCGGGGGCGCCCGGTTCATGGACTGCGCGCTGACGGGGTGCGCGCTGGACGGGACGGGGCTCAACCACGCGCGCGTGCTGGACTCGGTCCTCACGGGCATACGGGGCGTGGGCACGGACCTCGCGGAGGCGACCCTGCGCGATGTGGAGCTGGTGGACGCCCGGCTCGGCGGGACGCAGCTGCACGGGGGGGTGCTGGAACGGGTACTGGTGCGCGGCGGCAAGATCGACTACCTGAACCTGCGCAAGGCGCGGCTGAAGGACGTCGTCTTCGAGGGCTGTGTCCTCATCGAGCCCGACTTCGGGGGCGCCCGGCTGGAGCGGGTGGAGTTCGTGGACTGCGTGCTGAGGGGAGCCGACCTGACGGCGGCGGCCCTGGTGGACGTGGACCTGCGCCGCGCGGCGGAGCTGGACATCGCGCGCGGGGTGGAGCGCCTGTCCGGCGCGGCGATCAGTCATGCGCAGCTGCTGGATCTCGCGCCGGTGCTGGCGGCGGCGATGGGACTGCGGGTGGCGGAAGCGGACTGACAGCCGCCCGGCACGGGCGGCGACCGGAAGGAGCGGGGGACCGGCACGGGCGGCGACCGGCTTAGCGGCGGACCGGCACGAGCGACAGACCGGCACGGGCGACAGACCGGCACGAGCGACAGACCGGCACGAGCGACAGACCGGCACGAGCGACAGACCGGCACGAGCGACAGACCGGCACGAGCGGCGCACCGGCACACGGCGCCGTCGCCCGGGGGCGTGATGGTGGCGGCCACGGCCCTCGAAGCGGGGCTGCGCCATGCCGCCCGGCAGGGACGTGCGCCGCCACTCGTCTCGCCACGGCAGTCGCTTGGGTGGACCATGGAGGTGACGCGACGAAGGAGGCCCGCCATGAAGAAGTCATCCGGAGCCTCGGATTACGACACCTGGCTCTACTCGCACACCCCGTCGCAGGCCGAGGGCGAGCGCGACGAGCCGGGCGAGCGCAGTGCCATGGAGCAGCACCCGGACGTACCCCGCACGGAGCCGTCCCAGGCGGAGGGCGAGCGGGGCGCGGACGAGCAGGGGCCGAATCGTCCCTGACCACGGGTGATCCGGTGATCGGCGGTGGCCTTCGGTGTCGTATGTCGCTGTGAGCGCGCTCAGCCACCCGGGCCTGCTGCGGGACAAGAACGAGGACAGTCTCGTCGCCGGGCCGTGGACGCTGTGTGCGACCGTCACCGAGAACCCGCAGACGCTGGTCTTCCCCCTGGGGACGCCCCTGGTGGTCGCCGTGGCCGACGGACTCGGCGGGCACCCCGGGGGCGAGGTGGCGAGCGCGCTGGTGGCACGGCGGTTCGCGGCCCTCGGGCCGGCGCTGGGCAGTGAGGACGCCGTCCGGGGCGCCGTGGCCTCCTGCAACCGTGCCGTCTACACGGCTGCCGAGGGCGGCGAGGACGACGGTCGCGGCCTCGCGATGATGGGCACCACCGTCGCGGGTGCCGTCGTGCTGCCCAAGGAGCTGCTGGTCTTCAACGTCGGGGACAGCAGGGTCTTCGCCGCGCCCCGGAGCGGACTGCGGCAGGTGAGCGTGGACGACAGCCCGCCCCTGGCGCCGGGGCAGCGCACCACCTCGCTGGTCACGCAGTGCCTCGGCGGCTCCCCGCACTACCGTGCCGTCGTGGCGCATGTGACGGCCACGCCGTTGTCACCGGGCGACCGCTATCTCGTCTGCACCGACGGCCTCACGGATCCGGTGCCGGAGGAAACGATCGACGCGGTGCTGCGGGAGCACGACGACGGACGGGCCGCCTTCGAGCTGTGGAAGGCCGCCATCAGCGCAGGCGGCCCCGACAACATCACCTTCGCGCTCGTCCGCGTCGCCGACGACGACTAGAGGGGGCGGGCTCCCTGCCCCCTGCGCCCCGCGGATCGCCCCAGCTCCGCCAGCGCCCCGTCCGTCAGCCGGTACACCGTCCACTCGTCCTGCGGGCGGGCGCCCAGGGCCTCGTAGAAGTCGATCGACGGGCGGTTCCAGTTCAGCACCGACCACTCCAGACGCTCGTAACCGCGTTCCACGCAGATGCGGGCCAGTTCCGTCAGCAGCGCCTTGCCGTGGCCGGCGCCGCGGGCCTCCGGGCGGACGTACAGGTCCTCCAGGTAGATGCCGTGCGCGCCCCGCCAGGTCGAGAAGTTCAGGAACCACAGCGCGAACCCGACGACCTCTCCCCCGTCGTCCTCCGCGACATGCGCGAACGCCGCCGGCCGGGCGCCGAACAGCGCCTCACTCAGCTGTTCCTGCGTGGCCCGCGCCTCCTCGGCCGCCTTCTCGTAGGCGGCGAGTTCACGGATCAAGGTGTGGATGACGGGGATGTCGTCGGGAGTCGCGGTGCGGATCATGCGGGCAGTCAAACACAGATGGGGCCGGGCCCACGAAGGCCCGGCCCCATCCCGCCGTCACCGACGGCTCAGCGCAGGCGCCGTACGTCGATCGCCCAGATGCCGCGCCCGTGGGTGGCCGCGTAGAGCCGTCCGTCGGGGCCCGTGCGGAGCTGGAGGACCGCCGTCGTGGGCAGGTTGGTGCCCGCCACCTTCCAGCTGGACGCACCGGCCGGACGGACCAGGACGCCGAGGTCGGTGCCGATCGCCACGGTCCCGTTCTTCAGCAGCACGACCGTGTTGGCGGGCACGTCCGGCAGGTTCCCGGAGATGTCCTTCCAGGTCGCGCCGCCGTCCCGGGTCTCGAACAGGTGCCCGACTCCGGCGCCCGGCCCCTCCGTCCACTTGCGGGAGAAGCCGTTGACCGCGAGGAGCACGTGGCTGGAGTCCGCCGGGTCGATCGCGAGGCCCGCGAGGTAGCGGTTGGGGACCGTCCCGTCGGCCGGCAGGTTCAGCTGGTGCCAGCCGGTGCCGTCCGCGTTGCCGACCGCGATGCCCCGGGTGAAGCCCTCGTTGTTGCAGGGGCCGCACCAGGCGGCGTACACCTTGCCCCCGGAGGAGGCGACGGCGGTGGCGGTGTGGCCCTCGCCGAGGTCGAAGGCGTTGAACCACTCGCTGCCGCTGCGGATCGCCCAGCCCTTGGTGTTGATCCACACGTGGCGGCCGCCCGCGACCCAGGTGTTCGCGTCCTTGATGTCGGAGTTCAGCGGGGCGATGAAGCGGGCCTCGCCGGTGGCGTTGTCGGGCGGGGCCACGGAGTAGGTGGTCGCCTTCGACGGGTCGGTGATCCACCTTCCGTCGTTCACCGCGCAGTTCTGTGTGACAGCGACCGCCAGGTACACGTACTCGGAGGCGATGTTGCACCCGTTGGCCGGGTCGACGATCGTGTCGCCGCCGTCACCGCCGAAGTTGGAGCCCATCACACGGTCGCCTGGCCGCAGGACCGACTGGCCGTTGTCCTGCAGACCGCCGCTGACGTCGAGCCCGCGCGCGGCCTGGTCGATGCCCACGCCGACCGAGTAGTACTGCAGCGCGTCCATCGTGCCGTCGTTCAGGGACGTCCAGTCGGTGCCGTGGCCCGAGGCGTTCGCCGAGCCGTTCAGCGGCCTGCGGAACGCGCCGCCGTCGTCGCCGACCACCAGGTACGGCGCGCCGCCGTTGCTGCCGATCGCCACCGCGTGCTGGTCGGCGTGCACGGTGGAGGGGCAGTCACCGCTCTGCTTGGCGGGGTCGATGGACCAGCAGGGGAAGCCGAAGTTCCAGTACGGCCCGGGCGCGGTCCAGCTCTTGCCGCCGTCCTTGGTCTCGAAGACCTCCTCCAGACCCGCGTAGACGTGGTCGGGGTTCTTCGGATCGACGGTGAGGAACTGGTCGTACCACGCCTGGATGCCCGGCTGGTAGCCGGCGCCGGTGAGCGCCGAACCGGAGTCGCGCAGCTGCGTGTAGTCGGCGATCTTCGTCCACGGCCCGGTCGGAGAGCCGGACTTGGAGACGAAGATGCCGGCGAGCCCGCTGTCCGGGTTGGAGTTGGTCATCGCCGGCGACTGGTCGATGGCGTAGTAGCGGGAGCCGTCGGCGCTGTGAGCGAAGGTCACGTTGCCCACGTCGTCGCTGTCGCTCGGCAGGTCCCCGAGGCTGGTCAGCCGCTGCCAGCCGCGCGGGCCCTTGGCGTAGAAGCCGTTGTACGTGTCGCCGCCGCGCCAGCCGACCGCGAGGACGACCTTGTTCGGGTTCTTGGGGTCGATGGCGATGTCACTGGTGATGTTCTTGTACGCCGCGTCGGGGTCGCTCGCCTCGGAACCGCCCGGCAGGTAGTCGGGGTTGGGGGCGAACTCCAGCTTCCAGGGGCCCTTCAGGGACTTCGTGGAGTGGCTCCACACGCCGCGCGTGGTCGCCGCCCACACCTTGTCCCCGCCGAACCGCAGCGCGTTGATCGAGGTGGACTCCAGCTCGTCCCCGCCGACCCGGTCACGGGTGCTGAACTTCCCCTTGCGCGGGTCGTCGAGCACGTAGACACCCGTGCCGAGGAACGAGGTCGCGCTGGTGTTGGCCTCACCGGTCGCGTACCACAGCCGTCCGCGACCGTCGAGCTGGAGGTCGCCGGTGGAGAGGGCGGGCAGGCCGTCGGAGATGTTCTGCCAGTGTCCGCCGCCCGTGCGGGAGCGGAAGACACCGCCGTTGGCCGAACCGGCGTACACATACCCGTGGTTGTCGGCCGCGAGCCCGGTCACGCGCCCCGTGACCCGCCCGGCGCCGCCGCTGGAGTTGGAGTTGGTGTCCCGGTAGCGCGGGTCGTCGGAGTCGTACGGCAGCCGCGTCAGCTCGCTCCACGTGCTGTGCGTGTGCCGCAGACCGCTGAGCTCGTCGTACGCGGCCCCGTAGGCGCCCGGCGCCACGATGCCCGGCGAGGTGCGGGCCTCCGCGTACTGGTCCGCCTGCTCGGCGATGTTCCCGGCCTCGTCCTCGTCGCCTCCGGGGTCCTCCGTCTCCGCGAACGGGGACAGGCCCTTCTGCTGGTTCAGAAGGGCCTGTCCCCGAAGCGCCCGCACCCCGAAGGGGTCCGTATGGGTACCTGATGCCGCCTGGGCCTGTGTGACCGTCAGACCCAGCGCGGCGGACACGGCGAACACCGCCGCCCATGCCCGTCTTCTGCGCAACCCGTCGTCTGCCATGAAAAACGTGCCCTCCCCTAAAAGCCGTGGCGTACATGACACAAGCTGCACCACAGCTTTGGGGAGACGGGAGTTGAGGGAGAAGCGGTTGGGGGCAATCAGAACGTAAAGATTTTCCGGGACCTGGCGGTGGCCCAAAGGACACAGTCCCCGCGAGGGGTCCGGGGGACGCCGTCCCGGGGAGGGGTCCGGGGGACACAGCCCCCGGCCGGAAGCTCGGGGGACGCAGCCCCCGGCAGGGGTCCCCGGGGGCAGAGCCCCCGGGGATGGGAGGGGCGAGGGCGGCGGGGGCGAAACCGACCCGGGGCGCGCCCGGCGGCCACGGCGACAGCCCAGCGCAGCGGGTACGTGTCAGTGGCGTCCGGCGACCCGGTCGGCCAGTTGTGCCAGCCGTGACGACTCGATGCCGGGTGCCGTCCGTTCACGCCGGTCCGCCGTGCGGTAGGTGGCGTACATGCCGTGCACGCCCAGCCAGCGCAGCGGTTCCGGCTCCCACTTGCGCACCCGGTGGTTCACCCACGGCAGCGCCGTCAGCTCCGTCGGGCCCCCCTGGCCCGAGTCCTGCTGGACGAGGTCGCGGAGCGTGCGGGCGGCGAGGTTGGTGGTGGCGACGCCCGAGCCGACGTAGCCGCCCGCCCAGCCGAGGCCCGTGGATCGGTCCAGGGTGACCGTGGCGCACCAGTCGCGCGGCACGCCCAGCACCCCCGACCAGGCGTGGGTCACCCTGATCCCGGCCAGCGACGGGAAGAAGCGGACCAGGATGTCGTACAGCGCCTCGACGGTGGCGGGCTGCGTGCGGCCGTCGTTGTCCGTGCGGGAGCCGAAGCGGTACGGGATGCCGCGGCCGCCGAGCGCGATCCGGCCGTCGGCGGTGCGCTGGGCGTACATGTACGCGTGCGCCATGTCGCCCAGCGTCTCGCGCCCCTCCCAGCCGATCCGCTCCCACTGTGCGTCGGTGAGCGGCTCGGTCGCGATCATGGAGGAGTTCATCGGGAGCCAGGTGCGCCGCTGCCCCTTCAAGGAGGCGGTGAAGCCCTCCGTGCAGCGCAGGACGTACGGGGCGCGGACCGTGCCGTAGGGCGTCACGGCGTGCTTGGGGCGGATCTCCGTGACCGGGGTGTGCTCGTGGATCGTCACGCCGAGCGCCTCGACGGCCGCCGCGAGGCCCTTGACGAGCTTCACCGGGTGCAGCCGCGCCCCGTGCGGGGTCCAGGTCGAGCCGACAGCGTCCGCCACCCTGATCCGCTCGGCGGTCTGTCGGGCGCCGTACAGCTCGCGGTCCTTCTCGCCGTACGACAGCTCCTGCTCGTGGAACGCCTTGAGCCGGGCCAGCTGCGCGGGCGTGTACGCCACCTCCAGGACGCCGCCGGCGTGCACGTCCGCGTCGATGCCCTCCTCCTCGGTGACGCGGACCACCTCGGCGACCGTGTCGTTCATCGCCCTCTGCAGGCGGACGGCGGCCTTGTGGCCGTGCAGCTTCGCGTACCGGTCGCGGCCCGCGATGCCGTTGTAGAGCCAGCCGCCGTTGCGGCCGGAGGCGCCGTAGCCGCAGAACCTCTGCTCCAGGACCGTGATCCGCAGGAAGGGCGCCGCCTTCTTCAGGTAGTAGGCGCTCCACAGGCCGGTGTAGCCACCGCCGACGATCACCACATCGGCCGACGCGTCGCCGGCGAGGGGTTCCCGGGGCTCGGGGAGGCCGTCGTCGGCGTACCAGAAGGAGACGCCGCCGTTGACGACGCCATTCACCGCACTGTTCATGCGGTGGGACGTTAATGCCTGAGAGCGACCAGTGTCTCCTTCGGATTCCATGGTCTTCCGCAGCCACGGGTCAGCGGATAGCAGGCCAGACCGATCAGCACCGAGATGAAATGCCCGAAATCGGTGAAGGTGGGGGTCGCGGTCAGGGGGAGGGCGTACACCAGGAGGACGACGGTCAGATAGGCGTAGCTCCAGGGCGCCGCGAGCCGGTAGGTGAGCACGCCGATCACCCCGGCCAGCGCGTAACTGACCCCGAAGTCGAGCGTGTTGACCGCCGAGTACGGGGCCATCCCGTCCTTTATCGCCTGCAGCAGCGCGCCCTCGCTGACGAGCGTGGCGAATACGTGCGCGGCGGCGCACACGGCCAGCCAGCGGGCGGTGCCCAGCCAGCGCTCCGCCTGCGCGTGGAAGACCGTGTAGAGCGCCGCGTACGGCAGCCAGTGTCCGCCGTTGATCCACATCGCGGAGGTGATGAACACGCGCAGCGGGTCCTGGGACAGCTGGTGGATGTTGGTGGACCGATGCCGCAGGAAGCGTGCCTCGAAGTGCGGCGACATGTGGTGCAGCGCGATGGTGGTGAAGAACAGGACCAGCAGCCACACGTACGTCCCCGGGGCGCTGCGTATGTAGGCCGCCGCTGCCCCGAGGCCGCGCCGAAACCGCCTGACCCCGTCCACACAGGCCAGTATGGTCGGGAAGGTGATCGAGGTACCTGGCGAGCTGGTCGCTTCTCAGGAGAAATTCAACCGGGAGGCGGGGCGCGCGTTCGTCGCGGAGCTGCCCCGGCGGGTGGAGGGGTTCCTGGAGCGGTGGGGGCTGCGGGTGGACGGGCCCGTGCGGTACGGGGTGACCGCGCTGGTGCTGCCGGTGACACGCACCGACGGTGCTTCGGCAGCGCTCAAGCTCCAGCTCCGGGACGAGGAGAGCGAGGGCGAGCCCCTGGCACTGAGCGCCTGGGACGGGGAGGGAGCCGTACGGCCGCCCTGCGCGAGATCGCGTCCGAGCCGGGCGACCGCCTGCTGCACTGGGACCTGCACTACGACAACGTCCTGGCCGCCGAACGCGCCCCCTGGCTGGCCATCGACCCCGAGCCGCCGGCCGGCGACCCCGGCTTCGACCTGCTCCCGGCGATTCGCAACCGCTACGACCCCGGGGAGACCCGGTGGCGCTTCGCCGCCCTGACGGACGCACAGGGACTGGACCGGGAGCGGGCGCGGGCCTGGACGCTGGGCCGGGTGCTGCAGAACTGCCTGTGGGACATCGAGGACGGCAGGGCGCCTGAGACGGTCCAGCTGGAGATCGGACGGACTCTGCGCGGCTGACTGTGCGCGGGTGACTCTGCGCGGGTGACTCACCGCCCGAGGACACGGCGGCCCGAGACACGCCCCCGTATGGACGATCCGGCATTCAACGGCTTATCCGGTCATAGCGTACCGAATATGACGAAACGCCATCTCGCCTACCTCGCGTGTGCCGCAGCGCTCATCGCGTCGGGGTGCGGCGCCACCGCCGACTCCCTCCCCGCGACGCCCGGCACCCGCACCGTGCGTCCGGGTGACTCGATCCAGAAGGCGGTGGACGCCGCCAAACCGGGAGACACCATCCTCCTCGCCGCCGGCACCTACCGGGAGAGCGTTCGGGTGACCACCTCCGGGCTGACCCTGCGCGGCATGGGCCGGAGCACCGTCATCGCACCGGCCGACAAAGCGGCCTCAAACGCCTGCGCGAAGGCCGGCAACGGGATCTGCGTCGAGGGGACGCAGGGGCACCCCGTCACGGACACCACCATCGACTCCCTCGCCCTGACCGGCTTCTCCAAGAGCGGCCTGTGGTCGACGTGGACCGACCGGCTGACCGTCCGGCACGTGACCGCCCAGAAGAACAAGGTGTGGGGCATCGCGCAGGAACGCTCCACCCGGGGCGTGTTCCTGGACAACACCGCACGCGACAACGGCGACGCGGGCCTGTTCCTCGCCAACACGGTCGCCTCCGAGGGCGGGGCGACGAACACCAGGGGCGCGGTGATCGCGCGCAACCATCTCCAGGGCAACCGGATCGGCGTGACCATCCGCCGCCTGAGGGACCTCACCGTCATGAGCAACGACCTCACCGCCAACTGCGTGGGGCTCTTCGTCGTCGGGGACGAGAACACGCCGCGGGCCGGCGCCCTGACCGTGAGCGACAACGTCATCCGTCAGAACAACAAGTCCTGCCCGAAGACCGCGCGGCTGCCCGCCCTGCAGGGCTCCGGGATCGTCCTGACCGGGGCCGAGAACACCCTGGTGACCCGGAACACGATCACGGACCACAAGGGCAAGTCCCCGCTCTCCGGCGGCATCGTGCTCTTCAAGAGCATGGTGGGCGCCTCGAACGAACGCAACCAGATCACCGGCAACACGGTGCGGCGCAACGCCCCGGCGGACCTCGTCAACGGGGAAGCCGGCAAGGGCAACACCTTCCAGGGCAACACCTGCGGCGCCTCCAAGCCCGCGGGACTGTGCTGACGCCGCGGCACCGCCGCCTTGCGGACCCAGAGAGGAAAAGGCAGCACATGACGACCGTAAGCCCTGCCCCACCGCCCTCCATGCGCCTGCGGGAACTCGCGTTCGGGGCGGCGTGCGCCGCCGCCCTCCGCGCCGCCGCCCGGCTGGGCGTCGCCGACGCGCTCGGGGACGGCCCGATGGCCGTGGAGGACCTCGCGGCTGCGGTGAAGACCGAACCCCGGCCACTGCGGCGGCTGCTGCGGGCCCTGACCTGCTACGGCGTCTTCGCCGAGCACGAGGACGGGACGTTCGCGCACACCGACATGTCCCGGCTGCTGCGCGAGGACGACCCGAACAGCCTGCGCTACATCACCCTGTGGTGCACCGAACCCTGGACGTGGAACGCGTGGCCGAAGCTGGACGAGGCGGTGCGCACCGGCCGGAACGTCATCGAGGACCTGTACGGCAAGGAGTTCTTCACCTACCTCAACGAGGACGCCCCGGAATCGGCCGACGTCTTCAACCGGGCCATGACGACCTCCAGCCGGCAGTCCGCTCGGGACGTCGCCGAGCTCCTCGACCTGTCGGGGAGTACCTCGGTCGCCGACATCGGCGGCGGCCAGGGGCATGTGGTGGCGAGCCTCCTGGAGAAGTACCCGTCGATGCACGGAACGCTGCTCGACCTGCCCCCCGTGGTGCGGAACGCCGACCCGCAGCTGAGGGAGGGCGGCGCCCTCGCCGACCGGGTGCGCATCGTGCCCGGCGACTGCCGCGAGGCCATCCCGGTCAAGGCCGACGTCTACATCATCAAGAACATCCTCGAGTGGGACGACGACTCGACCGCCCGGTGCCTGCGCAACGTCGTCACGGCGGGCGGCCCCGGGGCGCGGGTCGTGGTCATCGAGAACCTCGTCGACGACACCCCCTCGATGCGGTTCTCCACCGCCATGGACCTGCTGCTGCTCCTCAACGTGGGCGGGGCCAAGCACACCACGAAGAGCATGGTGGACCGGATCACCGCCGCGGGCCTGATCATCGACGACATCCGCCCGGTCAACCCCTACCTGCACGCGTTCGACTGCAGCGTCCCCCAATGAACAGCGTCTCCCAGTGAACAACGTGTCCCAGTGAACAACATCCCACACTGAACGACGACCGCCACCGGCCCGCGAGGGCCGCCCCCACAGGCCACCGGTCGCCGGGCCCGCGTACACCGCGGACCCGGCGACCGGTGGCCGTTCGGGTGGTTCGGACGGTGGGGCCGGGGGTGGTTCAGCGAGCGGAGTCCCGCTCCCAGCGGTAGAAGCACTGCGCCATCGCGTCCTTCGGGGAGCGCCAGGTGGCCGGGTCGTAGGCGCTGACGTACGCCGTGAGTCGCTCGCTGACGTCCCGGAAGTCCGGGTGCTGGGCCACCTTGGCGATGGCCGGGCCGGGCTCCTGCTCGGCCTCGATCAGGTGCATGTAGACGTCGCCGAACTGCCACAGGGTGCGCCGGGTGACCCCGACGAGATGCGGCAGCTCTCCCCGGTCGGATTCCTCGAACACCTTGGCGATGTCCGGGGCCGATCCGGGGGCCATACGGGCGACGATCAGGGCCTGGTGCATGAGCGTGTCCTCCGTCCGGTTCAGTCGGCCAGCGCGGGTGCGGGCCGTGACTCGGCGGCGGCCTTCTCGATGCGGTCCCGGATCAGGGCCATCTGCACCTTGGAGTTCCGGTTGATGTTGTCGGTCATCCAGGCGTCGTCGACCGGGGCGTCGGGCTTCATCGCGAAGTCCTGCGTCCACACCATCCGGGTGCCCTCGGTGACCTCCTCGTACTGCCACCGGATGTTCATGTGCGCGAAGGGCCCCGGCTCGACACGGCGGGCCTTGACGGTGAGCGTGGGACGGTCCGTCTCCCGCTCCGAGACCCAGCTCCACACCGTGCCGTTCTGGTCGGGGTGCATCGTCAGCCGGAAGGTCGTCCTGTTCCCCTCGCGGGAGAGCACGTCCACGGAGGCGTACTCGCTGAACAGGTTCGGCCAGTTCTCCAGGTCGTTGGTCATGTCCCAGACCAGGTCCACCGGCGCGGCGATGGTGATGGCGTTCTCGGTGTGTCCGGCCATGTCAGGCTCCTGCCATAAGGGTGCTGTTGACGAGGTCGAGGAACTGCCGGGGCGTCTTGCAGCGCTCCGCGTCGGGCGGCATCGGGGTGCCGTGCCGGTTCTCCAGTTCGCCGACGATGCCGAGCAGGCCGAGCGAGTCGATGCCGAGGGCGTCGAAGCCGGAGTCGCACCGCTGCTGCAGATCCTGCGGGGCGACGGTGACTCCGGCGGCCTTCCTCATCAGCTCGGACAGTTCTTCCAGGGTGATGCGGTCGTTCATACGGTGGGTCTCCTTTGCTCCAGGGCGGCCTCGCTGCGAGGCGCCGCTGTTCCGGTCGTTGACTCCCGGCTCACTCGGCCGCGCCGTGCCGCAGCACGAGCGCCGTGTTCGACCCCATGAGGCCCCGGCTGAGGACCAGCGCCGTGCGCGGCTCGGCGGCGCGGGCCCGGCCGGTCACCAGGTCGAGGTCCTGGCAGACGTCGAGGACGTTGGGGGTGGGCGGGATCAGGCCGTGCTCCATCGAGAGCACCGCCGACGCGACGTCCAGCACGGGCGCCGCGCAGTAACCGCGGCCTATGCCCGTCTTGGGCGCCGTCACGGGTACGCGCCTGCCGTGCGCGCCCAGCGCGTCGGCGATCGCCAGCGCCTCGGCACGATCCGCCTCCGGTACGCCGAGGGCGTCGGCGAAGACCACGTCGATCTCCTCCGGGGCGCACTCGGCCTCCTCCAGGGCGCCGCGGATCGCCTGGACGAGCCCTTCCCGGGACCGCTCCCACCGGGAGGCGCCGGTGAACGTCGCCGCGTGCCCCGCCAGCACGGCCCGCACCCGCACGCCCCGCTCACGGGCCGAGGTCTCGTCCTCCACGACGAGCATGGCGCCGCCCTCCGCGGGCACGAACCCGCAGGCCCCCGAGGTGAAGGGGCGGTAGGCGCGCTCCGGGTCGCCGACGGTGCTCAGTTCCTCGTAGCCGAGCTGGCAGACCATCGAGTACGGCGCGAGCGGCGCCTCGGTCGAGCCGGCCACGATCACATCGGTGCCCCGGTGCACGGCCCGCGCGGCGTGCGCGAGGGCGTCGAGCCCGCCGGCCTCGTCGGCGGCGACGACCGAACAGGGGCCCTTGAACCCGCGGCGGATGGAGATCTGACCGGTGCTGGCCGCGTAGAACCAGGCGATGGACTGGTAGGGACCCACGAAGCGGCTGCCCTTTCCCCACAGCCGCTGCAGCTCCCGCTGCCCGAACTCACCGCCGCCGGATCCGGCCGCGGTGACCACGCCGAGGGAGAACGGCGAACCGTGCTCGTCGGCGCGGCCGATCCGGGCATCGGCCAGGGCCAGGTCGGCCGCGGCCATCGCGAAGTGCGTGAACCGGTCGGTCTGCACGAGGAAGCGCTCCTCGACCCCCGCCGCCGGGTCGAAGGCGCGGACCTCGCCGGCCACCTTCAGGGGCAGGTGCTCGCACCCCTCGCGGGTGATCCGGTCCAGGACGCTGATGCCCTCCCGGGTGGACTTCCAGAAGGTGTCGGTACTCGTTCCGTTGGGCGCGACGACGCCGATTCCGGTGACGCCGGCGCGCCTGACGTGGGGTGCGCTCATCGTGTCCTCTCCCTCTGCCGGGTCAGGATCACCGCGGACTGGAAGCCGCCGAACCCGCTGCCCACGGAGAGCACGCTGGTCAGCTTCCGCTCCCGGGCCACGCGCGGGACGTAGTCCAGGTCGCACTCCGGGTCGGGGGTCTCGTAGTTCGCGGTCGGCGGTACGACCTGGCGGTCCAGGGCCAGTACGCAGGCCACGACCTCGATCGCGCCGATCGCGCCGAGGGAGTGCCCCACCATGGATTTGATGGAGCTCATGGGCGTGTCGTAAGCGTGGTGACCCAGGGCCCTCTTCACGGCGGCGGTCTCGTGGCGGTCGTTCTGCCGGGTGCCGGAGCCGTGCGCGTTGACGTAGCCGATGGCCGAGCCGTCGAGGCGGGCGTGGTCGAGCGCCGTCTCGATGGCGCGGGCCATCTCCAGGCCCTCGCTGGTCAGTCCGGTCATGTGGTAGGCGTTGCCGAAGGTGGCGTAGCCGCTGAGCTCGCAGTACACCCGCGCCCCGCGGGCCCGGGCGTGTTCCAACTCCTCCAGGACGAGCACCGCGCCGCCCTCGCCCATGACGAACCCGTCACGGTTGTTGTCGAAGGGCCGTGAGGCGTGCGCGGGGTCGTCGTTGTTCGGGGACGTGGCCTTGATCGCGTCGAAGCAGGCCATGGTGATCGGGGAGATCGGCGAGTCGGAGGCGCCCGCGATGCAGACGTCGGCCCGGCCCTCCTCCACGGTGTGGAAGGCGTACCCCACCGCGTCGAGCCCCGAGGTGCAGCCCGTGGAGACGGTCTGCACCGGACCGCAGGCGCCGAAACGTTCCGCCACCATCGAGGCCAGCGTGCTCGGCGAGAACGCCCGGTGCAGATGCGGACCCGCCTCCCGGTGGTCAACGTCCCAGCGCTGCCCGCGATGGCTGACCAGGACGTAGTCGTGCTCCAGCCGGGTGGTTCCGCCCACCGCGGTCCCCAGGGACACCGCGACCCGCCAGGGGTTCTCCCGGGCCAGGTCGAGGCCGGCGTCCCGTACGGCCTCCTCACCGGCGACCAGGGCGAACTGGATGTACCGGTCGGCACGTTCGATCTGCTCCGGCCCCAGCCCGCACGCCACCGGGTCGAAGTCGCACTCGGCGGCGATCCGCGAACGCAGGCCGGTCGGGTCGAAGAAGGTGATGCCCCGCGTCGCGGTACGGCCGTTGGCGAGCAGATCCCAGAACGCCGGGACGCCGATGCCGCCCGGTGCCACGACGCCTATGCCGGTGACCGCCACGCGCCGGGTCATGAACGGACCTGACCTCGGTCGGCCGGCCGGGCACCGCCCGCCCCGGCTCCTTCCGCGGCGACCGCGACGGCTTCCGTCTCCTCGGTGTCGACGTGGCCGAGCTGCGGGGTCGGGGCGAGGGGGCCCAGATGGAAGACGAGACGCGCCTCCTCATCACCCACGTTGCGGAAGCGGTGCCGCATATAGGCGGGGATCATCAGGCCCTGTTCGGGGCGCAGCGCGTGCGGCTCGCCGTCCAGGTCCACCTCGAGCCGGCCGTTGAGGACGTAGACGAACTCCTCGGAATAGGGGTGGTAGTGCTCGCCGATCCGATCCCCCGGCTGCACGATGGCCACACCCATGAAACCGCTGGTGGAGCCGACCGTGGCCGGGGTGAGCATGGCGCGCAGATCGCCGCCGCGTCTGGTGTTGGGCTCGATCTCGCCGAGCTCCACGATTCTGGGACGGGGTTTGGTCACGTCGTTCCTCCGATGGTGTGCTGCGTCGACAGGGGGGCGGGGCCACCACGGCCCTGTGGTGGCGGTCAGGCCTCGGCCGAGCGGCGGTCGGTGATGAGGTCCATACGGGCGAGCGTCAGGAAGCGCGCCAGGTCGCCGCCCTTCAGCGCAGAGCCGTCCGCACCGACGGCGGCGCCGTCGAGGAGGGTGGTCAGCTCGGCCGCCTGCCCCGGATCGGCCAGGCCGAGGGTCAGCACCGGGTCGGCGGCGACACCGCCGCGGACATCGATCAGCCGTACGACGATCTCGTCACGCTGGAAGATCGTGCTGCCGCAGACCGGGCTGCGCGGATCGTCCGCCCGCGCCTCGTCCTGCTCCGCGAGCAGCCGGGCCAGCCGCATGCCGCAGCCCGGCCGGGCCGGGTAGTACAGCGCGAGCCGCTTCGCCTCCGGGCACTCCTGATCCGACGTCACATGGTGGACCGCGGGCAGCGCCGCACGGGTGAAGAAGACCCGCGCCGACTCCGGGTCGTTGAGGTCCCGGTCCTGCTCCAGATAGGGGTTGATGGCCTCCTCCACCGCCCGCACCTCCGGCTGCCGGGAGACGTGCCGCAGCGCCGCGAGCAGGTCGCCGCGCACCTCGATGGCCCGCACCACCCGGTTGCCGTGCATGAACAGCGAGGTCCGGCACAGCTGGGTGGTGTCGTCGACCCGGGCCTCCGGCGAGGCGTAGTCCGAGAGGATCTTCGCCACGGCCTCCTCGCTGCCCGGCTTGACCGTGAAGGTGAGCGCATGGCGGATCACTCCGTCACCGATCCGCGGGGACGCCTGCAGCCGCCGGTTCGCGGACCTGGCGGACGCCTCGCCACCGGTCTCCCGGACGATGTGGAAACGCAGCGACCGGGTGTCCCTGACACAGCTGTGCAGCGGTTGCACCATCCGCACGTGCTCCTCGCTGTTCACCCAGGCGAGGAACGGCGGGGCGCTCTCCCACTCGCTGGTGATGAGCCACTGCGAGGGATTCTCGATCGACTGGCAGAGCTGGTCGCTGACGTGCCCGGGAACGGACGCGACCTGGTTGCACAGCTGCTCGTACGCCTCCAGGAACTGCTGCTGAGCTCCGTCGTAGACGTCCACCAACAGGACGACCCGGAGCGGGGAGCCGTCGAACACCGACTGCGAGACCCGTTTCGACACCTGTCGCGTCACCGGTTCTGAAACACGTTCAGACATTGTGGTCATGCTGCGCTCTTCTCCTTCGGCGGGGCAGAAGCCGACATCGGCCGCGGGTGACACGACGTCAGCGTTCCTCGATCGTGTTCCGGCCGCCGGTGGTGCGCGACTCGTATGAACCACGTGGGTGATCACGCGGGTGATTGGCCGCGCCGACGCACGCGAAGCCGCCCGGAGAGGGCATGGAAACCACAACGTGCCCAACCCCGCACCCCTGCCCCTGGAGGCACCGATGCAGCAAGAAGCCGACCACCGGGTTCCGGTCCTCATCGTCGGCGGCTCCCTGGTGGGCCTGTCCATGTCCCTGTTCCTGGGCCGTCACGGCGTGCGGCACACCCTCGTCGAGCGGCATGCGGGCACCTCGATCCACCCGCGCGGACGCGGCAACAACGTACGGACGATGGAACTCTTCCGGGTGGCCGGCATCGAACCGGACATCAAGACCGCGGCCTCGCTCCTCGCCGGCAACCACGGCATCCTGCAGACCCCCACGCTCGTCGGCGACGCCGGCGAATGGCTGTTCCGGCACATCGACCCGGGCGGCGGACTGGCCCGGTTCAGCCCCACCACCTGGTGCCTGTGCAGCCAGAACGACCTGGAACCCGTCCTGCTCGACAGCGCCCGGGAACTCGGCGGCGACCTGAGGTACTCCCACGAGATGGAGTCCTTCGAACAGGACCCCGAAGGGGTGACGGCCGTCATCCGCGACCGGGCCACCGACGAGCGGTACACCGTCCGCGCCGACTACCTCGTCGCGGCGGACGGCCCGCGCAGCCCCGTGCGGCGCCGGCTCGGCATCGGCCAGAGCGGGCCCGGCGACCTCTTCGCCAACGTCAGCGTCACCTTCCGCTCCAAGCTGCTCGCCGACGTGGTCGGCGACCGCCGCTTCATCTGCTGCTACCTCACCGACCCCGAGGCCGACGGCGCCCTGCTGCCCGTCGACAACAAGGAACAGTGGGTCTTCCACGCGCCCTGGCACCCCGAACGCGGCGAAACCCTCGAGGAGTTCACCGAGGACCGGCTCCAGCGGCACATCCGCCGCGCCGTCGGCGTGCCCGACCTCGACGTGGAGGTCACCGGCAAGGCGTCCTGGCGCGCCGCCGAACGCGTCGCCGACCGGTACGCGGCCGGCCGCGTCTTCCTCGCCGGGGACTCCGCCCACGAGATGTCCCCGACCGGCGCGTTCGGCTCCAACACCGGCATCCAGGACGCCCACAACCTGGCCTGGAAACTCGCCGCCGTCCTCGGCGGCTGGGCCGGACCCGGCCTGCTGGACACCTACGACACCGAGCGCCGACTGGTGGCCCTCGCCACCAGCGCCCGCGCCTCGGCCCGCTCCGTGGAGCACAGCCACCCCGGCTTCTCCCCCGCGCCCGGAATGCGCGGCGACAGCCCGAGAAGCGGCATCCTCAACGTCGTCCTCGGCTACCGCTACCCCGAGGGCGCCGTCGCCGGGGCCGACCCGGCGCAACCGGTCGTGCCCGACGCCGTACGCCTCACCGGGGAGCCGGGCAGCCGCGCCCCCCACCTCTGGCTGCGCCGCTCCAGCGCCCGGCTGTCCACGCTCGACCTGTACGAACGCGCCATGGTGCTGCTCAGCGACGCCCGCTCCACGGCGGGGTGGCACGACGCGGCCCGCCGCATCGCGGTGACGGACGGCGTACGCCTCGAGACCTACCGCATCGGCACGGGACCGGACGCCGACCTGACGTACGACGAGGGGGAAGGAGCCGGGCCCGGCGACTGGGCACGGACGTACGGCACGACGACGGACGGGGCGGTCCTGGTACGACCGGACGGGTTCGTGGCCTGGCGGGCGCCGGGAGCCGTGCCGGACCCGGTGGGCGCTCTGCGGGAGGTGCTGGGGGCGGTCCTCAGGCCGGCCTGAGCCCGCTCACCCGACGGGGGTGTGCCGGGTGGTTCCGGACGGCTTCCCGGCGCCCGGAACCACCGGCGGAACAGCTAGTGCCGCAACAGGCAACGTTCGCCCCGTCGCGACGCCCGGCACTCCCCCAAGCTCTCGGCTTCGCTCGAGCAGGGGGGACCCCCACCCCCAAGCTCTTCGAGCAGGGGGGACCCCCACTCGCCGCACCGGCCAAAAGCCCAAGTACATCCAGTACGAGGACTTCCGGCCGGCACTCCCCCAAGCTCTTCGAGCAGGGGGTACCCCCAGAGCACGCACCGGACGCCGTCCGCCTGCTCAGGCGCCGTCTCGACCGTGAGTGACCACTCGGGTTGATGTCACCCGTGGATGTCGAACGCCCCGGACCGATCATCGGCCGGGGCGTTCGTGCTATTCAGCGAGAGAGCCCCCTGTCGGATTCGAACCGACGACCTTCGCTTTACAAGAGCGGCGCTCTGACCAGCTGAGCTAAGGAGGCGTGCACCTGGGTGCTCGTGCAGTGTACCCAGGTCCGGAGGGCGGTCTGTCGAAAATCTCCGCGAGGTTCACAGTCCCCGAGGTACTGACAGACAGGCGAACGCCAGGTACCGTCCTGGTCCAGTTCACTCTTGTGGACTACACCACAACGGAACCCCGTAGTGGCAACCACCTTCCTACTCGGATCGTCCGGCACGTTCCTGCCGGTAGAAGGGGGCCCATTCACCATGGCCACTGTCTCGTTCGACAAGGCGACCCGGATCTACCCGGGCACCGAGAAGCCCGCCGTAGACGCGCTCGACATCCACATCGAGGACGGGGAGTTCCTCGTCCTGGTCGGGCCGTCCGGCTGCGGCAAGTCCACCTCGCTCCGCATGCTGGCGGGGCTCGAGGACGTCAACGCCGGCGCCATCCGGATCGGCGACCGTGACGTCACGCACCTGCCGCCCAAGGACCGGGACATCGCCATGGTGTTCCAGAACTACGCGCTCTACCCGCACATGACGGTCGCCGACAACATGGGCTTCGCGCTCAAGATCGCCGGTGTGCCGAAGGCGGAGATCCGCAAGAAGGTCGAGGAGGCCGCGAAGATCCTCGACCTCACCGAGTACCTGGACCGCAAGCCGAAGGCGCTCTCCGGTGGTCAGCGCCAGCGTGTCGCCATGGGCCGCGCCATCGTCCGTGAGCCGCAGGTCTTCCTCATGGACGAGCCGCTGTCCAACCTCGACGCCAAGCTCCGCGTGTCGACCCGTACGCAGATCGCGTCGCTCCAGCGCCGCCTCGGCATCACCACCGTCTACGTCACCCACGACCAGGTCGAGGCCATGACGATGGGCGACCGCGTGGCCGTGCTGAAGGACGGTCTGCTCCAGCAGATCGACACCCCGCGCAACATGTACGACAAGCCCGCGAACCTCTTCGTCGCCGGCTTCATCGGCTCCCCGGCGATGAACCTCGTCGAGGTCCCGATCGCCGACGGCGGTGTGAAGTTCGGCAACAGCGTGGTGCCGGTCCAGCGCGACGCGCTCTCCGCCACCACCGACGAGACCGTCACCGTCGGTGTCCGTCCGGAGCACTTCGACGTGGCCGGCCCGGACTCCGACCAGGGTCTCGCGGTCACCGTGAACGTCGTCGAGGAGCTGGGCGCCGACGCGTACGTCTACGGCACCGCGAAGGTCGGCGACGAGTCCAAGGACCTGGTCGTGCGTGTCAGCGGCCGTGACGTGCCGGAGAAGGGCAGCCGGCTGCACGTCGTGCCGCGCTCCGGTGAGACCCACGTCTTCTCGACCTCCACGGGCGAGCGTCTCTCCGACTGACCCGACGACCTCGGCTTATTCACCCAGGTTGACGAAGAGGGCCCCGCAGCAGGCTGCGGGGCCCTCTTCGCTGTCGACAAATACCCCGGCATACGGTGCATTTCGATCAGCCGCGTCAACCGTTACCCAGAAATCAGCGCTTCCTCATCACCCGAACCGGTGACTAAATGTCGCCAAATCACTACGGGACGCTACCCTCACTCGCGTGAAGCACACCACTACTCCTCAGGGACGGCGCGGCCGGGGCCCCGCCCGCCGGATCGGCCGCACCCTCGCCCTCGTTCTGCCCGTCGTCCTGGTGCTGTCCGGGACGCTGGCGGTGACCCGCGTCAACTGGTCGGGCGGCTCCAACTCGGTGCTCGCCGCCTCCTCCGAAGACGTCTCCACACGTGCGTCCTCCCGGGCCCCGCAGGACGTGCTGCGCGACAAGCTCCTGCTGGAACTGCAGGAGAAGAACCCGGGTGTCGCCCTCACCCACCTCCAGGAGGCCGTCAACGGCCGCCCGTCGCTGGCGAAGCACTGCGCGTCCATCGCCAGGGCGCTGGGCCGTGCCGCGGTCCGCGTGTACGGGCCGTCGCGCGCCCAGGCCTACGCCCGGCCGGTCTGCGACACGTCCTTCGCCTCGGGCGTGGCGGGCGGGCGCGGCTGAGGGCCCGGCCGGGCGGGGCGCGAGGCGACGTACAGTTCGGTCATGACCGATCCGAACGCCGCCTCGCGCCCCGTTCAAGCCGTTGTCCTGGCCGGGGGCCAGGGCTCCCGGCTGCGTCCGTACACCGATGACCGGCCCAAGCCGATGGTGGAGATCCCGGGCACCGGGACTCCTATCATCGGCCACCAGCTCGCCTGGCTCGCCGAGGAGGGCGTCACGGACGTCGTGGTCTCCTGCGGCCATCTCGCCGAGGTCCTGCAGAACTGGCTGGCCTCCGCCGACCTGCCGCTGCGCGTCACGACGGTGGTGGAGTCGGAGCCCCTCGGCCGCGGCGGCGGCCTGCGGTACGCCGCGGAGCACCTGCCGCACCCCGACAAGCCGTGGTACGCGACGAACGGTGACATCTGGACCCGGTTCTCGCTGCGCGACATGGCGGACTTCCACACCGAGCGCGACGCGGTCGCCACGCTGGCGCTGGCGCGGCCGCGCATCCCGTGGGGCGCGGTGCAGACGGACGGCTTCGGCCACGTCACGGACTTCATCGAGTCCCCGCCGTCGACGTTCGAGATCAACGCGGGGGTCTACGTCTTCTCCGCCGAGTTCGCCAAGATGCTCCCGGAGCGGGGCGACCACGAGCGTACGACGTTCCCCCGCCTGGCCCGCGAACACCGCCTGGCCGGCTTCCCGATCCCGCAGGGCGCGTACTGGCGGGCGATCGACACGGCGAAGGACCTCACGGAAGCGGCAAAGGAGCTCGCAGCCCAGGTCCGCTGACGCTGCGGCAGGGATCCACACCCCCTCCCACCCGGATCCACACCCCCTCCCACACAGAAGGGCCCGGACGCCTGCCGGCCGTTACGCCATCGCCTGCCTGCCCGGTCGTTGATGCCAACGATCCGGCAGGCGTCCGGATGAGAAGTTCCTTGATCCACGAGCAGAAGGTATGTCTCCCGCTCTCGACTCAACTTCTTCGGCCCCTGTGGCCGCCGATCCGCCCGAACCTCGAAGTCCATCGCAACCCCTGAGCTGGGGTATTGCGACGACCACTAGAACTCAAGCCATGTGCGGGCCCTTCGTGTGGGAACGTCGGGCTACCCCAGCAGCCCGCCCACCAAGTGGTCGGAGCCTCCCGAGCTGCTGCCGCCGCTTCCTCCTGTGCCGCCGGTCGGGCCTGCTGTGCCCGTGCCGCCCGACGAGGAGGGGCCCGCGCTGGTGCTGGGGGCGTGCCCGGACGGGGACGAGTGGCGGGGCCGGGCCTGGCCCACGCTGCCCTGGGTCTGGCTCGGCCGGCCGCCCGTGCCCGAGCCGGTCGCGCCCGCCGTGGCCGGCGTCCTGGCCGTACTCGACGGCGACGACGTCGTGCCCTGGGTCGTCGGCGGCTGGGAGGCCGAGGGGCTCGCCTTGTGCTGCCGCGCGCCCGGCGTCTGGGGCAGCGGTGAACCCGGCAGTTCGTTGCGCGGCGCCTCTCCGGGCCCGGGCACGACCACGCGGTCCGCGTCCCGTACCGCCCCGCCGAGCAGCGAGCCGACCAGCAGCGTCACCCCTGTCACCAGCCCCGTCACCACGGCGCCCCGGCGCAGCACGTACTGCCGCAGCTCCCAGATGTCCGCCCGCGGCCCGAGCCGGCGCCACGCGCTCCCCGCCAGGCGGCCGTCCACGGAGTACACCGGCGCCCCCGCGATGACCAGCGGCGACCAGGCGGCGAGGTAGATGATGTCAGGCGCGTCGTACCCGGGGGTGGTCCGCCAGCTCACCGTCACGATCAGTGCCGCCGACAGCAGCGCCCCGGCCGCGGCCGCGACCCGCTGCCACAGCCCGAGGACGGTCAGCACACCCATGATCACCTGGAGGAAGGCGATGACCAGGCCGGTGCCGACGGGGTGGTGGAGCGCGAACTGCCGCAGTGGCTCGGCGACTTGCCAGGGGTGCAGAGTGTTCAGCCAGGTGACCATGGACCCCCGTTTGCCGCCGTCGAAGTAGAGGGGGTCGCAGAGCTTGCCCATGCCGGCGTAGGCGGAGATGGAGCCGAGGAAGAGGCGCAACGGCAGCAGCACCACGCCGAGGTTCATCCGGCGCCCGGGGTAGTAGGCGTGCCGTACGTGGTCGCCACCGTGCCGCCTGCTCCGCCGCCCGTTCGCGAGCTCCTCGGTGCGCGCCGCGCCCGCGAACTCGCCGTCCCCGTAGGGCGGTTCGTCGTAGGCGTGCCTGTGCCCGTCGTACGCGACGTCGTCGTACGCGCTCTCCACGCTCCGCATCGGCGGCAGCAGCCGTGTCTCCCCGGCCAGCGGCCCGCGCTGGGCACCGACGACCGGCGTCTGAACCGTCTGTGCGGTCAGGTGGTCGTCGTAGCCGCCGGTGCCCGCCAGGCCGTCCAGTCCGACGCGCGGGATGACCTGCGTCGCGCCCGGGTCGCCGCCCGCCTCCTCGCCGTGCGTCAGGCTCGACGTCCGTACGGCCTGGAGCAGCCGGTGTGCGCCGGTGTCGTCAGGCGCCGACTTACCGCTCCAGACGACGGGCCGACGGCGGCCGGCGGCCTCCGCCGTGCCGGCGACGGGCATGCGCGCGACGTCCTGCGCGCCGCCGCCCTGCCGGGCGACCCGCGGGTACTGGGCGCGGCGCGCCGACGCACCCAACTGCACGCGGAAACTCGCATGATTGACGATGACCTGCGCCGGGTCGCTCGGCACCTTCACCATGCTCAGCGCGGGAGCGTCGTCGAACCCGGACGACCGGTCCCCCGTGGGTGTGCGGCGTGTTCTGGTCTCCACACTCATCTAACCGAGTGACGTGTGGTTAGGACACTGCTTTGACTCCGCGGATCTGTCCGGACCCCGTCAAGCTTGCCCTGTACGACCGAATTCGCCCGCACGAGCGAGGACGCCAACGTCTGTCCGCATCCTCCGGCCCGTCGGTGTCACGCGCGTCGGCGGGCCGCCTCGTACAGCACGATCCCCGCCGCCACACCGGCGTTGAGCGACTCGGCGCCGCCCGGCATCGGGATCCGCACCCGGAGGTCACAGGTCTCGCCGACCAGCCGCGACAGCCCCTTGCCCTCGCTGCCGACGACGACCACCACCGGCCCTTCCAGCGCGTCCAGCTCACCGAGTTCGACGTCCCCGTCGGCGGCGAGCCCGACGACCGTGATCCCCGCCTTCTTGTACGCCTCCAGGGCACGCGTCAGGTTGGTGGCGCGCGCGACCGGCGTACGGGCGGCCGTACCGGCGGACGTCTTCCACGCACCGGCGGTCATCCCGGCCGCGCGCCGCTCGGGCACGACCACCCCGTGCCCGCCGAATGCGGAGACGGAACGGACCACGGCGCCCAGGTTCCGCGGGTCGGTGACCCCGTCGAGCGCGACGATCAGCGGGTCCTCGCCCTCGTCATAGGCGGCGTCGGTGAGGTCCTCCGGGTGCGCGTACTCGTACGGCGGGACCTGGAGGACGAGGCCCTGGTGGTTGAGCCCGTTCGTCATCCGGTCCAGCTCGGGACGCGGCGCCTCCATGAGGTTGATGCCGCCGCGCTCGGCCGCGAGCTGAAGCGCCTCGCGCACGCGCTCGTCGTTGTCGATGAACTGCTGGACGTAGAGCGTGGACGCGGGCACGCCCCCGCGCAGCGCCTCGACGACCGGGTTGCGCCCGACGACCAGCTCGGAGGACGACTTCCCGCCCGTACGACGCTGGGGGCGGACCTGCGCGCGACGCGCCTTCGCCTGTGCGGCGCGCTGCTTGGCGTGTCCCTTGCGCATCTCGGCGGGCGGAGTCGGGCCCTTGCCCTCCAGGCCCCGGCGTCGCTTGCCGCCGCTGCCGACCTGCGCGCCCTTCTTGCCGGACATGCGGCGGTTGTTCGCGGCCATGACCTACCTGTCTGTTGAAGCGTTCGTATCTGTTGAAGCGTTCGTACGTACGTCCAGTACGTCTCTTACGTCTATGCAGTGTGCCGCCCGGAGGGCCGGGCGGCACAATCGATCATCGGATCGGCGGTGGGATCAGCGCGGGCCGAGCGTCCAGCGCGGGCCCTGCGGGCTGTCCTCGATGACGAGCCCGGACTGGTTGAGCTGGTCGCGGATGGCGTCCGCGGTGGCCCAGTCCTTGCGGGCGCGGGCCGCCTCGCGCTGCTGGAGCACCAGGCCCACGAGGCTGTCGACCACGCCGTGCAAGTTTTTGTTGAACGCAGTCTCGCCGCGGTCACCCTCGCCGGCCCACTCGGCGTCGAGCGGGTCGAGGCCGAGGACGCCGAGCATGGCGCGCACCTCGGCGAGCCGGGCCACGGCGGCCTCCTTGTCGTCGGCCGCGAGCGCGCTGTTGCCCTGGCGGACGGTGGTGTGCACGACGGCGAGCGCCTGCGGCACGCCCAGATCGTCGTCCATGGCCTCGGCGAAGGCGGGCGGCACCTCGGCGGCGGGCTCGACGACACCTCCGGCCTTCTCGACGACGCGCTGCACGAAACCCTCGATGCGCGCGAACGCCGACTCGGCCTCGCGCAGGGACTCCTCGCTGTACTCGATCATCGAGCGGTAGTGCGGCGTGCCCAGGTAGTAGCGGAGCACGATGGGCCGCCACTGCTTGACCATCTCGGAGACGAGCACCGAGTTCCCGAGGGACTTCGACATCTTCTCGCCGCTCATGGTGACCCAGGCGTTGTGCACCCAGTACCGGGCGAACTCGTCGCCGAAGGCCTTGGCCTGGGCGATCTCGTTCTCGTGGTGCGGGAAGATGAGGTCGAGGCCGCCGCCGTGGATGTCGAAGGCGGAGCCCAGGTACTTGTGCGCCATGGCGGAGCACTCCAGGTGCCACCCCGGGCGGCCCCGCCCCCACGGCGTCTCCCAGGTCGGCTCGCCGGGCTTCGCGGCCTTCCACATGGCGAAGTCGCGCGGGTCCCGCTTGCCGGTCTCCCCGACGCCGGAGGGCTGCTGGAGGTTCTCCAGCTCCTGGTTGGAGAGCTGGAGGTACTCCGGGAAGGACCGCACGTCGAAGTAGACGTTGCCGTCCGCCTCGTAGGCGTGCCCGCGCTCGATGAGCCCGCGCATCATCTCGACCATCTCGGTGATGTGGCCGGTGGCGCGCGGCTCGTACGTCGGCGGGAGGCAGCCGAGCGCGGTGTACCCCTCGTTGAAGGCACGCTCGTTCGCGTATCCGATGGCCCACCAGGGGCGGCCCTGGTCCGCGGACTTCGCGATGATCTTGTCGTCGATGTCGGTGACGTTCCGGACGAAGGTCACCTGGTACCCGCGGTACTCGAACCACCGGCGCATGATGTCGAAGTTGAGGCCCGAGCGGATGTGACCGATGTGCGGTGCGGCCTGCACGGTGGCGCCACACAGGTAGATCGAGACACAACCCGGCTTGAGCGGGGTGAAGTCACGGATCTGCCGGGCGCTGGTGTCGTACAGGCGAATAGTCACGAGTCCAGAGTAGTGGGCCGGGGCCGGTCTCCGGCGCCCAGCCCACCAAGACCGTCACCCGATCATGCGGCGGATGCGGCAGGTATCCCCGCCTCAGAGCCGCCCCACCACCTTCTGCGGCACCACCCGCACCACCACCCGGTCCGCGTCCTGCGCCGACGCGGGGTTGAACTCGGCGTATTTCTTCCCCGTGTACTTCAGCGACAGTTCGTCGATCAGTTCGCGGGCGCCCTCGGTGCTCAGCTCCGCGGTGCCGCGGATCTCCGCGTACTCGTACGGCGCGTCGGGGTTCAGAACCACCACGCTCACCCGGGGGTCGCGGTCCAGGTTCAGCTTCTTGCGGCGGTCGACCGTCGTGGAGAAGAGGAGGTCGTCACCGTCCCGCTTGACCCACACGGGGGACAGTTGGGGGCTGCCGTCGGGCTGGATCGTGCCGACGACGATGAAGACGGGGCCGTCGAGCAGCCTCTTGAGGCGGTCGGACAGTACGGCGGTCGGCATGGGTGCCTCCAGGACCTGGGTCATGTGTCGCTGGTCACTCTGCCGGTACCCTCGCACGCTCTCAGCACGCCCGCACCACGAGCGCCGCCATCACATTGACCCACGAGCGCTGCCATCAGCAAACCCGCACCACCAGCGCCACCGTCAGCAAACCCCCACCACCAGCGCCGTCATCAGCGTACTCGCACCACCAGCGCCGTCGCCACGGCCATCAGGCCCTCGTTCCGGCCGGGGAAGCCGAGGCCGTCCGTCGTGGCGCCGGAGACCGAGACCGGTGCGCCCGCCGCCTCCGAGAGGATCTTCTGTGCCTCGTCGCGGCGTTTGCCGATCTTCGGGCGCGGCCCCACGACCTGCACCGCGATGTTCCCGATGCGGAACCCCGCCTCGCGCACGGTCCGTGCCGCCTCCGCGAGCAGCGTCACCCCGGACGCCCCGGACCACTCGGGCCGCCCGGTGCCGAAGTGCTGCCCCAGGTCACCGAGGCCGGCGGCGGAGAAGAGCGCGTTGCACGCGGCGTGTGCGACCACGTCCGCATCCGAGTGGCCCGCGAGGCCCGGCCCCTCACCCTCCCACTTCAGGCCCGCGCACCACAGCTCCCGCCCCTCCTCGAAGGCGTGGATGTCGGTGCCGATGCCCACCTGGGGCAGCAGCGGCCCACTCGGCGGCAGCCGGACACCGGACGCTTCAGAACCCATCGGTGAGCCTCCTGCGGGTCAGGACCGCCTCCGCGAGCACCAGGTCCAGCGGTCGCGTGACCTTGAAAGCCTCCTCGTGGCCGGGGACCACGACGACCGGCAGCCCGAGCTGCTCCACCATGCTCGCGTCGTCCGTGACGTTGTCCGTGACCGTCTCGTGGGCCTGGATCAGCGTCGCGCGGTCGAAGCCCTGCGGGGTCTGCACCGCGCGCAGCCGGGCGCGGTCGGGGGTGGCGACGACCGGTTCGGGCTCGCCGGGCGCGGTGGCCGGCTGGACCTCCTTCACCGTGTCGGCGAGCGGCAGCGCCGGGACGACGGCCGGCGCGCCCTCCCGTACCGCCTCGATCACCGCGTCCACCGTGTCCACCGGCACCAGGGGGCGGGCCGCGTCGTGGACCAGGACGATCCCGTACTCGGGGGGCAGGGCGTCGAGGCCGAGCCGTACGGACTCCTGGCGCGTCTCGCCGCCGGGGACGACCAGGAAGTCCGTCCTCTCCGGCAGCGCGTGCGCGTCGAGCAGGGACTTGACCTCGGCGGTCCCGTCGGGCGGGGCCACGACGATGACGAGGGATACCGCGCGGGACGCCGCCATCGCGCGCACGGCGTGGATGAGCATGGGAACGCCACCGAGCGCGCGGAGCGCCTTGGGGGCACCCGGGCCGAGGCGTACACCCCGGCCGGCGGCCGGAATCACCGCGGCGGTACGGAGGGCGGGCGGCTCGGTGGTCGAAGGGCGCGATTCGTCAGACATCGGTTCCTGTCAGGTTTGTGTGCTCGGCCGGGATGGGTATGGCCACACCGTGCCGGGCGCGACGCCTTGACCGGACCCTTCCGTGACTTCTGGTCGAGCCGACTGCCCGGGCCCGGCACGCCAAGTATCGGGGGTTTCCCCGTCGGCACAGGGATCCGGGCAGGGCTTTTCGCGTTCCGGCTGTTGCACCTGAGGTTCGGGCCGCGGCGTCATGGGTACGTCGGGCGGTGACGGGTACGAACATGCCGCAGCGCCCGGCGACACCTACTGTGTCATCGGGCACCGCGGCATCGCGTGTGTGCTGTGCGCCGGTCGGTCCGCCGCGCTCCTGGCCGGGGAGCGAGCGGGCCGGGACGGGCGTCAGGACGCGAGGACCTCGTCGAGGAGGGCCTCGGCCTTGTCCTCGTTCGTGTTCTCCGCGAGGGCGAGCTCGCTCACCAGGATCTGCCGGGCCTTGGCGAGCATCCGCTTCTCACCGGCGGAGAGTCCGCGCTCGCGCTCACGGCGCCACAGGTCACGCACGACTTCCGCGACCTTGATGACGTCGCCGGAGGCGAGCTTCTCCAGGTTTGCCTTGTAACGACGAGACCAGTTCGTGGGCTCCTCGGCGTACGGCGCGCGCAGCACCTCGAAGACCCGGTCCAGCCCGTCCTGACCGACCACATCACGCACGCCGACGAACTCCGCATTGTCCGCTGGCACACGCACCGTCAGGTCGCCCTGGGCGACCTTCAGCACCAAGTAGGTCTTGTCCACGCCTTTGATCTGGCGAGTTTCGATGGCCTCGATCAGCGCGGCCCCGTGATGGGGATAGACCACGGTGTCGCCAACCTTGAACGTCATGTGACAGGTACCCCTTCCGTGGCTATCCAGGGTAACACGGAAACCGCGTCTTCTGAATGGCGTTTTCGCAGGTCAGGGCATATCTCGGGGCTTGACAAGCGCGACCGGAACGTGCTTCGAGGGGTGAGCGGAAGAGGGTATTCGCAGGTCGGAGCGGCTGTGCGGGCAGGTCGAAACCCGGGCGTTACACGCGTCGCAGGACTCCGAGCGTGCCCGGAACATCCGCTTTTGTCCACCCCCAAGTGATCGACTTCCGCTACTCCGTTCGGTGCGCGGAGGCGGGTACGAGTCGAATCCGGAATTGATCAAGGGCTCCGGCGAGGCGCGGTTGTCGTGCCGGTGATCGATTTTCGGCACTCGCCTCGCAACCCGCCTCGCATTCCTTACCGGAAATCCCCGGGGCGGGTGAGGAGACGCTTATGTGAATGGTGAGTCAGGAGTGGTCAAAGTGGTAGACGGGACTGTTGTGTACCGGGTGAACGTTGCGCCGTCGCCCTGACAGCGGTGGGGCGCGCTGCGGCCGGGGCCGGATCCGTGAGGCGAAGTGCCGGGCTTGGGGAGGGTCGGGTGCGGTGGCCCGGGAGCGGCTCGGTAACCTAAGGCCGCTGACAGATACTTAGGGCGGCTTTATCAGGGGGTCGCCCTGCTTCGCCCACGTACAAGGAGTTGCCGCCGCCGTGAGCAGCAGCCTTCGACGCGGCGCCCTCGCCGCCGCCGCCATCGCGTTCTCGATCGCCTCGCTCGCCGCCTGCGGCGCCGGCAACGACAGCCAGACGCTCGAGGTCAAGCCGGACAACGCGGCGACCAGCGTCGGAAACATCAAGATCCAGAACGCGCTCGTCATCACCCAGCCCGACCCGAAGTCCACCGGGCCCGCCGTCATCTCCGCGACGGTCTTCAACGCCGGCCGCACGGACCAGACGCTGGACTCCATCACGGTCGACGGCACCGGCAAGACCGCAGAGCTCAGCCCCGCCTCGGGCAAGGGCAAGCTCACGATCCCGGCCGGCGGCTCGGTCGTGATCGGTGGCAAGGGCAACGCCTCCGCGGTGCTGCCGAGCAGCCGGGAGGCCGTGCAGGACGGCAACGCGCAGAAGATCACGTTCAGCTTCAGCGAGGCCGGGGACGTGAGCCTGCGGGCGTTCGTGGTCCCGGCCGAGAGCTACTTCACCAAGTGGGGACCGAGCAACATCCCGTCGCCGTCGGCCACCGCCTCCGCGTCCCCGGCCACGTCGACGCCGGGCTCCCCCAAGCCGTCGACCTCGGTGCAGGGTTCCCCGGCCGCGGGCGCCGAGGGATCCCCGTCGGCGACCGCGTCGAAGTCCGCGAGCCACTGAGGGACTCCCGGGCACGGACACGAGGGCGGTACCCCGCTGGGGGTGCCGCCCTTCGTCGTACGGGTCCGCGCGGCAGGCGGGCACCACGGCCGTCGGCAGTGCGGCACGCACCCCCCACACGCACGAAGGGCGGCACTCCGCCAGGAGTCCCGCCCTTCGTCGTGCGATGCGTGCGCCGACGCCCCGCCGCCGTCTTTATGGCTTACAGCTCACGGCTTACCGCTTACGGCTCACGATCACCGCTCACTTCACGGCTTACGGCTTACGGCTTACGGCTCGAACTTGTAGCCGAGGCCGCGGACCGTCACCAGGTAGCGCGGGGCGCCCGGGTCCGGCTCGATCTTGGCGCGCAGGCGCTTGACGTGGACGTCGAGGGTCTTGGTGTCGCCCACGTAGTCCGCGCCCCAGACCCGGTCGATGAGCTGCATACGGGTCAGCACGCGGCCCGCGTTGCGCAGCAGCATCTCCAGCAGGTCGAACTCCTTCAGCGGCAGGTCGACCTTCGACCCGGAGACCGTGACCACGTGGCGGTCGACGTCCATCCGCACCGGACCGGCCTCCAGCGCGGCCGGCGTCACCTCCTCCGGCTCGCCGCGGCGGCGCAGCACGGCCCGGATCCGGGCCACCAGCTCCCGCGAGGAGAACGGCTTGGTGACGTAGTCGTCGGCTCCTATCTCCAGCCCCACGACCTTGTCGATCTCGCTGTCCTTGGCGGTCACCATGATGACGGGGACGTTGGAGCGGCCGCGCAGCTGGCGGCACACCTCCGTGCCGGGCAGACCCGGCAGCATCAGGTCGAGGAGGACGAGGTCGGCGCCGTTGCGCTCGAACTCGTCGAGTCCGTCGGGCCCGGTGGTCGCGACGGCGACCTCGAAGCCCTCCTTGCGGAGCATGTACGACAGGGCGTCGGAGAAGGACTCCTCGTCCTCGACGACGAGCACTCGGGTCACGGAAGGACCTCCGGGGCGGGAAGCGGTTCGTACGGGGATGAGACGGTGGGGGTCGTCGCGTCGGGCCGGCCGTCCTCGTCATCGAGGTCGGACGGATGGTCGGTCGCATGGTCGCGGGCCGCGCCCGCCTCCGGCAGCCGCAGGGTGAAGGTGGAGCCCTGACCCTCGGAGCTCCACACCGTGACCTCCCCGCCGTGCGAGGCGGCCACGTGCTTGACGATCGCGAGACCGAGGCCCGTGCCGCCCGTGGCACGGGAGCGGGCCGGGTCGACGCGGTAGAAGCGCTCGAAGACGCGCTCCTTGTCCTTGTCGGAGATGCCGATGCCCTGGTCGGTGACGGCGATCTCGACGAGGTCGCCGCCGTGCGCGGACACCCGGCGGGCGGCGATGCCGACGCGGGTGCGGGCGGGCGAGTAGTTGACGGCGTTCTCCACGAGGTTGCCGAGGGCGGCGGCGAGCTGACCGCGGTTGCCCCACACGTGCAGCTCCGCGGTGCCTCCCACCCGTCGCCCACCATCACCCTGATCGGGCCCTTCGGGCACCCATACATTCGAGGCCATGATGATCTGCTTGGTGGTGGCAGCGTGCCGGCAGCGGTCGATGGCCTCGGCGACCAGTTCGTCGACGCGTACGGGCTCGGCGTCCTCCAGCGGGTCGTCGTTCTGCACCCGGGAAAGGTCGATGAGCTCCTGCACGAGGTTGGTCAGGCGGGTGGCCTCGACCTGCATCCGGCCCGCGAAGCGCTGCACGGCCTCGGGATCGTCGGAGGCGTCCATCACGGCCTCGGAGAGCAGCGACAGGGCGCCCACCGGCGTCTTCAGCTCATGGCTGACGTTCGCCACGAAGTCGCGGCGCACCGCCTCTATCCGGCGGGCCTCGGTGAGGTCCTCGACGAGCAGCAGGACCAGCCGGGAGCCGAGCGGCGCCACGCGCGCGGAGACGGCGAGCGCCTCCCCGCGTCCGGTGCCGCGTCGCGGCAGGTCCAGCTCGACCTGGCGTATCTCGCCGTCGCGCCGGGTGTCACGTGCCATGTGGAGCATCGGCTCGACGGCGAGCCTGCCGCCGCGCACCAGCCCGAGCGCATAGGCTGCGGAGCTGGCCTTGACGACGGCGTCGGCCTCGTCGAGGACGACGGCCGAGGAGCGCAGGACGGACAGCACCGTGTCCACGCCCGGCGGCAGCACGGGGTCGGTGTGCAGGGAAGTACGGGTCGGGCGCTTCTGGTCGCGCTCGCTCCAGCGGAACGCCAGCATGGCGATGACACCGGTGAGCACTCCGGCGATCGCTGCCGCTGCGGCGACCGCCGCGTTCACGTCCATGCGTCCAGATTAGGCAGGTCCTCGCACCTGCCCACAGCCATCGGAGTGCGACCTCGAACACTCGTCGCCCAGAGTTCACCTGGGAGCCAGTATTGGTTCATTCGGGATGGCGGAAACAGTCGCGTACGGGCCGGAGCGTGGGAGCGTGGGGTGCGTAGGGCGCCGTGTCCGCCGTGTTTTCGTCATGGTGACGACGGCCCCCGGCCCCCGGCCCCCGGCCCCCGAAGCAGACGTAAGAGAGGGACACCCAGATGCGGGACGCGTACCACGAGGAACTTGACTCGATCGGTGACAGCCTGGTCGAGATGGCCCGGCTGGTCGGGTCGGCGATCGGGCGTGCCACGACGGCCATCCTCGACGCCGACCTGAAGCTGGCGGAGGCCGTGATCGAGGCCGACCAGAAGGTCGACGACCTCCAGCACGGCCTGGAGGCGCGCGCGATAGCCCTCCTGGCCCGCCAGCAGCCGGTGGCGACGGACCTGCGCATCGTGGTGACGTCGCTCAGGATGAGCGCGGACCTCGAGCGCTCGGGCGACCTCGCCCAGCACGTCGCGAAGCTGGCCCGGCTGCGCTTCCCCGAGCGCGCCGTGCCGCACGACCTGCACGCCACCATCCTGGAGATGGGCCAGCTCGCCCAGCGCCTGATGGCGAAGGCGGCCGAGGTGATCGTCACCAAGGACGTCGACCTGGCGCTGCAGCTCGAGCAGGACGACGACGAGATGGACCTGCTGCACCGCACCCTCTTCCAGCATCTGATCGACGAGCGCTGGAGGCACGGCATCGAGACCGCCGTGGACGTGACCCTGCTGGGCCGCTACTACGAGCGCTACGCCGACCACGCGGTCGCGGTGGCCAAGCGGGTGGTGTACCTGGTGACCGGCGAGCACGCGGACGACATCCAGCCGGGTGTCCAGCCGGTGACGGGCGTCGAGGGCGCGTGACGGGGAGCCCGCAAGGGGCCTGAAGAAGGCCGGCCGGGCGTGTACGAGCCCCCGTGCGCCGTTGATGCGCCCGGCCCAGCGGGCATGCAATGGGCGGAGGCACCAGTCTCGACATCCTTCGAGGAGCGACCCATGGCCGAGACCCCGAGCACGTCCGACCCCACGCAGGAGCGCGAGACCCAGCAGCCCGCCGAGATCACAAGCCTGCCGCTGGTCGGCGCCTGCGGCTGCGGCTCCGGCTGCGGATGCGGATGCCAGTCGGGCGCGCCCTGCCAGTGCGGCTGACGGCGCATCGCGCACGACAGCACGACAGCACGACAGCTCGACAGCACGACAGCTCGACAGCTCGACAACGGAACACGGACCTACGACGACGAGGGGCCCCGGCGCACTGCCGGGGCCCCTCGTATGCGTGGGGAAGCCCACGAGCGCAGCATGAAAGAGAAGGAAGGAAAGGAAGGAACGGGGTCGCACCAGGAACGAGGTACCAGGCCATGGCCCAGTTCATGGACATCCACCACGGTATGAAGGGCATCACGGCCGATCAGCTGAGCGAGGCCCACCAGGCCGACCTCGCCATCGAGGAGGAAGAGGGCGTGCACTTCCAGCACGCATGGGCGGACCCGGAGTCGGGAACGGTCTACTGCCTGTCCGAGGCTCCTTCGGCCGAGGCGGTCCAGCGCATCCACGAACGCGCAGGCCACAAGGCGGACGAGATCCACCCGATCCCCCTGTCGGCCTGACGCCGTCGACCCCTGTCGACCTGGCACCGCCGCCAGACGGGCGCCGGCTCAGCAGGCCCCACGCCTCGAACGGTTGACCGACACATGGCAATGATTGAGTAAAACCGCCTCCACGGGAAATGGTGCGCACTCGCGCGGCGTTCGACTCCTCGGAGGGTGTTCCGCGCCGTCCGCACAGGCATGCCCGCAGCAAGGAGGAACGCCACGTGAGCCAGTACGTCACCAGGCTCGGGCGTCGCTCCCCGGCGACCACCTCGCGGCTGCGGCTGCCGCACCGTAGGCCCCGCCGTGTGGCCATGCTCTCCGTGCACACCTCACCGCTGCACCAGCCCGGCACGGGTGACGCCGGCGGCATGAACGTCTACATCGTGGAGCTGGCCCAGCGGCTCGCCGACCTGGGCATCGAGGTCGAGGTCTTCACCCGGGCCACCACGGCCGCTCTGCCGCCGGCCGTCCAGCTGGCCCCGGGCGTGCTCGTCCGGCACGTCGACGCCGGACCGTACGAGGGGCTGGCCAAGGAGGACCTCCCGGCCCAGCTGTGCGCCTTCACGCACGGTGTGATGCAGGCGTGGGCCGGTCACCGCCCCGGCTACTACGACCTCGTGCACTCCCACTACTGGCTCTCCGGCCACGTCGGCTGGCTGGCCGCCCAGCGCTGGGGCGTCCCCCTGGTGCACGCCATGCACACCATGGCCAAGGTCAAGAACGCCAACCTCGCCGAGGGCGACACCCCCGAGCCCGCCGCCCGGGTCATCGGCGAGATGCAGATCGTGGCCGCCGCCGACCGGCTCATCGCCAACACCTCCGAAGAGGCCGACGAACTCGTACGCCACTACGCCGCCGACCCAGGCAAGGTGGCCGTCGTCCACCCCGGGGTGAACCTGGAGCGCTTCCGGCCCGCCGACGGCCGGGCCGCCGCCCGGGCCCGCCTCGGCCTGCCGCAGGACGCGCTGATCCCGCTCTTCGCCGGGCGCATACAGCCCCTCAAGGCGCCCGACGTGCTGCTGCGCGCCGTCGCCGTCCTCCTCGACGAGCGCCCCGAGCTGCGCTCCCGCATCGTCGTACCCGTCGTGGGCGGCCCCAGCGGCAGCGGACTCGCCAAGCCGGAGGGGCTGCAGAAGCTCGCCGCCCGGCTGGGCATATGCGACGTCGTCCGCTTCCGGCCGCCGGTGCGGCAGGACGAGCTCGCCGACTGGTTCCGCGCCGCGTCCGTCCTGGTGATGCCGTCGTACAGCGAGTCCTTCGGGCTCGTCGCGATCGAGGCACAGGCCGTCGGCACGCCGGTCCTGGCGGCCGCGGTCGGGGGACTGCCCGTCGCCGTGCGGGACGAGCACACCGGGTTCCTGGTCGAGGGCCACGATCCCGCCGCGTACGCGCGCGTGCTGCGCGATTTCGCCGACGACCCGCAGCTGTGCGCCCGCATGGGCGAGGCCGCGGCCCGGCACGCCCGGTCGTTCGGCTGGGACGCGGCGGCCTCCGCGACCGCCGGGGTGTACACGGAAGCCATGCAGGCCCACCGGCGCCGGGCGCGCACCCACCACGGCTAGGGCCTCTCTTTCGGATCAGCCCGGTGTCGCGGGGCCTGGCACGCACTCCCCCACTGCCTTGACGGCGTGGGGCACCCCCAGCGGCGTTGTCGTCGGTCCCCGACTCCCCCACGCTCGAACACGCTCGCGCGGGGGGACCCCCATCGCGTCGCCCGCCGCGGTAGCGGCTGATGTCACAGCCTCCTCCGCCTTGCATCTGCACGCACCAGGCCCCGCTCGACTGGCCTGCAAAGGACCGTTCCGTACAGCCTGATCCAAAAGACAGGCCCACACCTCGCGTACGCTGCCTGGCATGTCCGATGAGCAGCGGGCCGCACAGGTCATCGAAGGGGTCCTGAAGGACGCCGAACTGGAGTGGGAGAGCCCGCAGTCGGGCTCGTACGTCGTGAAGCTCCCCGGGACGCGCAAGCTGTCGACGACCGTCTCACTGATCGTCGGCCGGCACTCGCTGTCCCTCAACGCCTTCGTGATCCGCCACCCCGACGAGAACGAGCCCGCGGTGCACCGCTGGCTGCTGGAGCGCAACCTCAAGCTCTACGGGGTGAGTTACGCCGTCGACCCGCTCGGCGACATCTACCTCACCGGCCGGTTGCCGCTGGCCGCGGTCACCCCGGACGAGGTGGACCGGCTGCTCGGCTCGGTCCTGGAGGCGGCGGACGGCAGTTTCAACACCCTTCTGGAGCTGGGCTTCGCGTCCGCGATCCGCAAGGAGTACGCCTGGCGGGTGTCCCGCGGCGAGTCCACCCGCAATCTGGACGCGTTCAGTCACCTGACCCAGCGCCCCGAGAACTGACCCTCCCGGCCCTGTAATTCATCGCCGCCCGACCCCTTCCGCACCGTGCGGCCCCGTGGCATGCTCACGGCCAGCACGTTTCTGAACATCGTTCATATCCATGGACTCTCTCTCCCGGGCTCGCCTCGGGAATCCCTGGAAGGCGGTTCGGGCATGGGCAAGGGGCACGCGGACATCAGCAGACGGAGCCTGCTCGGAGGAGCCATCGCCGTGGCGGCCGCCGCCGCCACCGGAACGACGGCGGCGGCCGCCACACCGTCCAGGGGCCAGGTGCCCGTCCTGTGGCACGAGTTGGTCCGCACGCCCTTCACCCATCCGCAGATCCCGTACGTGGGCCGGGCCGGTTACCGGCGCGGGACGGCGCGCTTCCCCCGCCGCCCCGTGGTGGCCGACGTGACCGCCTACGGAGCCGTGGCGGACGGCACGACCGACTGCGCCCCCGCGATCAACCGTGCCATCGCCGCCGCCGGAAGGGCCGGCGGCGGCACGGTCACCGTCCCGCCCGGCACCTTCCGCATCGACGGCCTGATCCACATCGGGTACGACAACGTCGTGCTGCGGGGCGCGGGCAGCGACCGTACGACGCTGTACGCGACGAAGAACCTGACCGAGCTGATCGGCGTCTACGGCTCCCGCTACGGCGGCACCAAGTCGTCCTGGTCCTGGGCGGGCGGTCTCATCTGGCTGGCACCCAAGGCCCGTTGGGACTCCCTGGTCGCGGCCATCCGGGCGCAGGCATGGCCGTTCGAGGGCTGGACCGGCAACAAGCGCGACGAGTGGGAGACGCTGACCACGGTGTCCCCGGCCAGGCAGGGCTCCTGGACGGTGACGGTCGCCGACGCCCGCCGGCTGAGGCCGGGCCGACTCGTCCTGCTCCGCCTCGCGGACGACGCCGACCACACCCTCCTGGAGCACATGTCGGGCGGCGGGCCCGGCCCGCAGGCGTACTCCTGGGACGACAAGACGAAGCTGACGTCCTACGTCCCCTATGAGTGGCCCGTGCGCATCGCGCGCGTGGCGGGCCGGAAGGTCACGTTCGAGCGACCTCTTCCGCTGGACGTGCGCCCGGAGTGGGATCCGCGCCTGACCACGCATGTGCGGGAGCTGACCGGTGCGGGCGTCGAGGGCCTCACCCTCCAGGCGATCGAGACCCCGCAGTCCCAGCACCTGCTGGACAAGGGCTACAACGGGGTCGCGTTCCAGTGCGCGTACGACTGCTGGGCGGACGACGTCGTCGTGCGGCACGTGGACAACGGCTTCGGCCTGGTCGCCGCCTCGTCCTGCACGCTGCGCCGCACGCGCGTGGCGGGCCGTGGCTCGCACCACCCCTACTTCTGCCGCGAAGGCTCGCACGACAACCTGATCGAGGACTTCACGATCGAGCAGCGGACCGTCCCGGCCCCGCCGAACACCCAGCTCCACGGCATCAACGTGGAGGGCCTCTCCTCGTACAACGTCTGGTCGCGCGGCGAGATGCAGATGGGCACGTTCGACTCGCACCGGGGGCTGCCGTTCGCGAACGTCCGTACGGACATCACCGTGAACAACAACGGCCGTCACGGCGGCGACGCCATCGCCGGGCCCCTCTTCGGCGCCCGCTTCACCCACTGGAACATCCGCGTGACGAACGGCCGCGCGGGCCTGATGAAGATCGACGGCCTGGCGCCGTACTCCGCCACCGTCGGCATCAACGAGGTCACGGAGTTCGACCAGATCGACGTGCCCGACTTCACGGGCGACCTGCACTCCCGTCTGGAGTTGTACGGCACGACGGACGCGGTACGGCCGCGGAACCTGTACGAGGCGCAGCGGGAGCTGTGACCGGGGCGGGGCCCAGCGGGTGCTGCGCCCGGGGCGAGACCGGCGGGGCCGTGACCGGGGCGGGCCGCCGGGGGGCGCGGCCCGCCTCAGGCCGCGCCGACCTCCGCCGCCCTCGCTGTCTCCTTCTCCGTCCCCCGCGCCGGCTCCTCCCCCGGGAGGCGGCGCATCAGCGCGGCGTAGCCGAACCCGGCCGCCGTACCGACCACCGCGCACAGGCCCCACAGCCACTCCGCGCCGAGCCGGTCGATGACGAAGCCGGACAGCAGCGGCGCGACCAGCGAGGCCACCGACCAGGACAGGGTGTACATGCCCTGGTAGCGGCCGCGCCCGTGCACCGGGGAGAGGCGTACCACGAGGCCGGTCTGGGTGGGCGCGTTGACGATCTCTGCCAGCGTCCACACGCACACCGTCAGCGCGAAGACACCGACCGAGCCCGCGAAGGCGGTCAGCCCGAAGCCGTACCCCGCGAGCAGGGAGGAGACCACCAGCAGCCGGCGCGGATCGCGGTGCTCGATGAAGCGGGTGACCGGTATCTGCAGCGCGACGATCAGCACGCCGTTGACGGCGATCGCCATGCCGTAGTCCGCGGGCGAGAACCCGGCCTCCCCCATGGCGACCGGCAGACCGACGGACCCCTGCTGGAAGACGAGCGCGACGAGGAAGGACAGCCCGACCACGCTCATGAAACGGCCGTCGCGCACGACGGTCCCGAGGCCGACGTCGCCCGCGGCCTCCTTGGCGGTGGGAGCGGGCCGCGACTCGGGCAGCTTCGCGAAGACGACGACCGCGCAGACCAACGTCATCCCCGCCTCGATCAGGAACCCGGCGAGATAGCTGACCTCGGCGATGAAACCCGCCGCCATGGAGGAGACCGCGAAGCCGAGGTTGATCGCCCAGTAGTTGAGGGAGAAGGCGCGCACCCGGTCCTCGGGGCGCACGATGTCGGCCATCATCGCCTGCACGGCGGGACGGGAGGCGTTGCTCGCCATGCCGACGAAGAAGGCGACGACGGCGATGGACACGGGATCCCGCACGAACCCGAGCAGCGCCACGAACCCGGCGGTCGACGTCTGCGCGATCAGCAGGGTGGGCCGCCGCCCGAGCCGGTCGGCCATCACGCCCCCGCCGAGCGAGGAGACGACACCGCCGAGCCCGTGCAGCGAGGCGACGAGACCGGCGTACGAAGCCGAGTACCCACGGTCCAGGGTCAGGTACAGCGCCATGAAGGTGGCGACGAAGGCGCCCAGCCGATTGACGAGCGTGCTCGTCCACAGCCACCAGAACTCGCGGGGAAGCCCCGAGACGGTCTCTCGGGCGGCACGTCTGACGGCGGCGATCGACATGAGGGTCCCCCACGGGCATAGGCGCATGTAAGCGGCTCGAACGGTGATCAGAACTTACAAAGGCGCGGCGCGGAGGGGCCACTCAATTAACAGATGCCGTCAACTGTCGTACGGCGCGGGAACCAGCCGCCGACCGGATGTCCGCCTGCCGGGCGGGCCGTACGAGGGGGCGAATGCGTGGATTACGCTCTGAGGCATGGCCGACGCACCGTACAAGCTGATCCTCCTCCGCCACGGCGAGAGCGAGTGGAACGCGAAGAACCTGTTCACCGGCTGGGTGGACGTCAACCTGAACGAGAAGGGCGAGAAGGAGGCGGTCCGCGGCGGTGAGCTGCTCAAGGACGCCGGCCTGCTGCCCGACGTGGTCCACACGTCCCTCCAGAAGCGCGCGATCCGCACCGCGCAGCTGGCGCTGGAGGCCGCCGACCGCCACTGGATCCCGGTGCACCGCTCCTGGCGCCTGAACGAGCGCCACTACGGCGCCCTCCAGGGCAAGGACAAGGCGCAGACGCTCCAGGAGTTCGGCGAGGAGCAGTTCATGCTCTGGCGCCGCTCCTACGACGTGCCGCCGCCCCCGATCGAGGACGACTCGGAGTTCTCCCAGGCCGACGACCCGCGCTACGCGACGATCCCGCCGGAGCTGCGCCCGAGGACGGAGTGCCTCAAGGACGTCGTCTTCCGCATGCTCCCGTACTGGTACGACGGCATCGTCCCCGACCTCCTGGCCGGCCGCACGGTCCTGGTCGCGGCCCACGGCAACAGCCTGCGCGCCCTGGTCAAGCACTTGGACGGCATCTCGGACGCCGACATCGCCGGCCTGAACATCCCGACGGGCATCCCGCTCTCCTACGAACTGGACGCCGACTTCAAGCCGGTCACCCCCGGCGGCACGTACCTCGACCCGGAGGCGGCCGCGGCAGCGATCGAGGCGGTCAAGAACCAGGGCAAGAAGAAGTAACCCTGACTGATCAGGGCCCCTGCCTGCGGGTCAGCCGCGGGTAGGGGCCTTGGCGCTGCGCCGGGGCCGTGTCCCCGCGAACCACGCGATGATGAACGGGCCGCCTGCGATTTCCGAATCGGAGCCCCGGGAGACCAGCGGTGGCGGTCCGCTCCGGGCGGCGAGGAACCGGGCGTGGACCCCCACGGGTCATACCGCAGATCCCGGGCGTTGTTCAGGCGGCGGCCCGGGAAGCGGCGCGCAGCGGCGCGAGCGCGGCACTCCTGGCGACGACCTGGTCCAGCAGTGTGTCCAGCGCGGTGGCGCTGTGGTGGGCCGGCTTGAGGGTCGTGTAGTTCTCGAACTCGGTCATCAGTGACAGCGTGACCTGCCGGCTCACGCCGGCCATCTGCAGCGCGCCGCAGATCAGCCGTAGTTGTTCGGCCGCCCGGGCGCCGCCGACGACGCCGTAGGAGACGAACCCGGCCGCCTTGTTGTTCCATTCCGCATAGAGGTAGTCGAGGGCGTTCTTGAGAACCCCGGAGGTGGAGCTGTTGTACTCGGGGGTGACCATGACGAACCCGTCGAACGAAGCGATCCTGGCCGCCCAGGCCCGCGTGTGCGCGTGCTGATAGTGGCCGTGCTTGGCCCCCAGCGGCTCGTCCAGGTGGGGGAGCGGATGGTCACGCAGGTCGATCAGCTCGAACTCCGCGTCGGGGCGGCGCGATGCGGTGTCATGGACCCACGAGGCGACCTGTTCGCCGTTGCGGCCCGGGCGGGTGCTGCCGAGGATGATGCCGATCCTGATCATGTCCGATTCCCCTGTTCTGTTTGTGGTGCAACTGTTTGTGGTGCGACGAATCCGTCAGCGGGCGTCCGCGTCCCGCGGGGGCACGTAGCCCGTCAGGGGACTGTCGTCGAGGTACCGGATCTCGTAGACGCGTTCGGTGAACTTCCAGCCGTCCGGGGTGCGCTGGTAGCGGTCGTGGTAGATGGCGTGGTTCACCCCGGACCGGCCGTCGCGGCCGCGCCCGACCTCGGACATGTACGCACGGCCGGACGCGGTGTCGCCGTCGAGCTGGATCAGGCCCGGATGGGTGTTCTGCACCAGGAAGTCCACGAAATCCGGTACCCGTCGGCCCCAGGCGCGGATCTGCTCCTGCCCGGTCATCTCGGCGGGGATGCCGGGCATCCGCCACACGCCGTCCGGTGTGAACAGCGACGCGACACGGTCGTAGTCGCGCATCATCACCGCGTCGGTGAACTCACCGCGCAGCGCCTCGATCTCGACCCGGTCCGCGATCGCCTGAAAGTCGCTCATCGTTTCCTCCCTGTCACACCCACGGGGGATGCCGTGCCGGTGTCAGCAGTACGACGGCGCAGCTCCCGCACATGTCAGGCGAGACGCGACCTCACATTCCGGTGTGCTGTCTCGTCGATCTGGTGAGTGCACATCCGACCGACGCAGGGCAAGGGGAGGACCGTGACCACCGGAGACGATCAGAGCCTGGGCGCGATCATGAGCGAGCGGCGTCATCTGATCAATCTCGCCTACCGGCTGCTGGGCTCCCTGGCCGAGGCCGAGGACGCCGTCCAGGAGACCTACGCCCGCTGGTACGCCATGTCCCGCCAACAGCAGGACGCCGTCGAGTCCCCCGGCGCCTGGCTGACGAAGGTCGCTGGCCGCATCTGCCTGGACCTGCTCGGCTCGGCACGAGCCCGGCGCGAGCGCTACGTAGGTGAATGGATCCCCGAGCCGCTGCCCGAACCCACCCGATGGACCACCGGGCCGGCAGGCAGCGCCACGGCCGACCCGGCCGACCGGGTGACACTCGACGAATCGGTCAACATGGCCTTTCTCGTCGTGCTCGAATCGATGACCCCGGCCGAACGCGTCGCGTTCATCCTGCACGACGTCTTCCGCTACTCCTTCGCCGAAGTCGCCGAGATCGTGGGCCGCACACCCGCCGCCTGCCGTCAGCTGGCCTCCTCCGCCCGCCGCCGCATCCGCGCCTCCCGAACGCCCGCGACCCCGGCGGCCCACCAGGCCGGCATCGTCAGAGACTTCAAACAGGCATGGCAGGCCATGGACATCAGTGCCCTCATCGGCCTCCTCGACCCCAACGCCACAGTGATCGCCGACGGCGGCGGCCTCGCCAGAGCCTCGCTCCACCCCATCGAAGGCAGCGAGCGGATCGCGCACTACCTGACCGACCTCTTCGCCAGGGCACCCGGCACCCTGACCGTCGTGGAACGCACGGTCAACGGCCGGCCCGGCCTGGTCGCTCAGCAGGACGGCCGTACCGTGGCGGTGTACGCGTTCGACATCGCGGGCGATCAGATCACCCACATCTGGGCGGTACTCAACCCCGAAAAGCTCCGCCCCTGGACGACGGGCTGACCCGCGTCTCCGGTCACCCAGCCGTGTTCGTCGCTTCCGGGTGCCGGTCGTAGGGTGCTGTGCGTGGACGGGACCCTGCACTTGCAGACGCAAGAAGACATGGAACTGATCGAGTTGGCCCGGCGCATTGTGGAGGCAAACGGCGACGGGGAGGTGCACACGGTTGGCGCCGCTGTCCGGGATGCCCGGGGACGGATGTTCGGTGGCATCAACCTCTACCACTTCACCGGCGGGCCCTGTGCGGAGCTCGTGGCGCTCGGGCATGCCCGAGCGGCGGGGGCGCGTGACCTGAAAACGATCGTTGCGGTCGGCGACCGGGGCCGCGGCGTGCTCGCGCCGTGCGGTCGCGACCGACAAGTCCTCCTCGATCACCATCCAGGCATCCGCGTCCTGGTGCCGACGCCCGAAGGAGTCCGCAGCGTCTCCGTAGCCGACCTCCTGCCTCACAGCTATGTGTGGGCGGAGCAGGCCGTGTCCTCGGAACCGGGCTGTCATGCGACGGCCAGGCAGTCCTTGCACTTCCATCGGGACTATCTCGACGCCGTCCGCACGGGACGGAAGACGACGACCGTACGCTTCCGGGATCCGGTTGCCACGGGGCCGGTCGACATGGTCTTCGAGCTGGATGAGGAGGTGGTGCTCGACGGTGTCGTCACGCAGATCACTTCGAAGAAGGTCGGCGAGCTGACCGAGCAGGACGCCATCGCCGACGGATTCCGCGATCTCGCAGAACTCCACGACAGGCTGCGGTACCACTACCCCCACATCCGTTCCGCCGATGACATCGCCATCGTCCACTTCCGCTTGGCTGACGCGTGACCCGTGGGTGTGGGATGTGAACCCGCGGCGGCTCGGGCCACGACGGTTGAGGTCAGTACGGTCAGCGAAGGAGACCTGCGGTCGAATTTTGCCTCAGCAGATCTCGAAACCCCAGGTCAGTGGCGTGACGCGGTTGTTCCCGTCCGGATCTGTGCCGACGGCCACAGCAAACGGGTTACAGATAGGCTCATACTGAGCCATGACAAAGCCTGCTGCACCGAAGCGTCATCTGCCCACCAGCCCCTTCAAGGCCCCGGTCACACCGGCTCCCAAGCACTTCGCCATGGGCGACCAGGTCACACATGACGTGTACGGCCTCGGCCGGGTGATCGGCATCGAGGACGGAATCGCGACGCTGGTGGATTTCGGCTCGGCACAAGTGCGGATCTTGAGCCCCTACGCCAAGATGACCAAGCTGTAGGACCGCTGTGCCCGGTCACGGCACACCAGGCCCCTTCAGGGACCTGTACCGAAAGAGAGACCTCTCATCGATCTGACGCCTCTGTTCTCCGCCCCGGACGGGCAACCCCGCTGCTCCACTGCAGCATCGCCGCCTCCGACGACGAACCCCTTCCAGGCCCCTGCCTTGGGGCAGGACGAGACCTTGCCGCTCGAGGGCGTACAGGAGTCCGCCTCGGGCGAGTTGCGGTACAGCAGCGAAGTACACAATGACCGACCTCGGTAGAGCTACGGATCAGAGGGTGCCCGTGCCCCACCTGTGCCCGATCTTGCGGAAACCAGGGTGACGAGCGGGTAGCGCGCTGCGAACTGTTCGCGGCGGAGCGCCCATGCCGATGCTCGCCCGAGTGGCCCGGCTCGGAGACGACGGCGCACGGGCACATGCTCTCGGCTCAGCCTTCCAGCCACTACAGCGTTCTCACGAACCCGGAGCTCGGTCCGTTCGTCGCGCGCTGCACCGGTTGTCGGGCTCGCTATCCCCACTCTTGGTGATCCCGCAGGGTGAGCCGATGCCTTTCGACTGGGCTCGCGATTGAGTCGGACCGTCTCTGTGCCGTCCGAGGTCGCTCGGCGGCGGTCGACGACGATCAACAAGGGGACGCCTATCAGGACCCGAGAAGGCCCGGTTCCGGCTGCTCCCTCACTTCCGCCTGAGCTCCCGCACCGCGGAGGGCCGCGAGGCCAGTTCGAGGTGGGCGACATTCTGCGGGTCAGCTGCCCGTCGGCGCGTACACGAGTTGTGCACGCGACCCCTCATTACATCTCGATCGAGTGGCCATGGGCCCAGATTGATCCGGAATCCGTATACGGGGGGAACGGCCAACGGGCGATTCCGCGTACCGAGGGCGCCTCCGAGTGCGTCACAGCCGATGGCGGGCTGCTGCCTCAGGCTGAAGAAGAAGCCGTCCACCGAGCCGGGCCGGCCACGGCCGCCCGGTGCGGACGCCGGACGGCCCGGGTGTGGAACCCGGGCCGTCCCAGGGGTCGGCAGGTGGCGACCCCCTGGTGCAGTGCCGTCGCGTCAGCCGTGCCGACTTGCCTCAGCCAGGGCGGACACGAAGCGCAGGGCGTCCACCGTGCCGACCCCGGTGGCCATGTCGTAGCCCTTGACGGCCTTGTAGCCGGTGACGCCCTCATAGCTGTTGTCCGTGCCGTCGTTGACGTCGACGATGCCGGAGTTCTTCTGCCTGAGGATGCCGTACAGCGCCCCGTTGATGTTGCCCACCCGGTGCCCGGCCGCCTGGTCGGCGAGGGCGATGATGCCCGAGAAGAGGGGGCTCGCCTCGCTGGTGCCGCCGGAGACGTCCCAGCCGGTGGCGGTCGGGTCGAAGCTGGAGTAGACCCAGGCGCCGCCGTTGACCGCGGCGGCCATCGACACGTCCGGGGTGCCGCGGCGGGTGCCGACGACGTTCTTCACGCCGTTCTGGAAGCCCGGACGGGTGAAGACGTGGGACTGGCCGCCGCCGCCCGCGCCGTAGTCGTTGTAGACGCTGTCCGGCTTGACGCGCTGCCCCTCGTCGTTCAGGTGGAGCTGGGTGCCGCCGATGGAGGTGACCAGCGGGTCCGAGGACGGCCAGGAGTTGACGCGCTTCTTGTAGTAGGTCTTGCCGTCCGCCATGAGGTCCGTGGCGCCGCCGTCACCGGAGGAGGCGAGGACCGTCACGTGCTTGCGGTTGGCGTCCTGGAAGGCGTAGCGCAGGTTCTTGATGCTGGAGAAGTCGCCCTTGTCGAAGCCCGGGAACGTGTTCTCGGTGGCACCGAAGCTCTGGCTGATGACGTCGCCGACCCCGTGGTCGATCAGGTACTTCTCGGCGTTCATCATCTCCGGGAGGCCGGTGGTGCCTTCGGTCTCGGAGACCGCCGTCTCCACCAGGACGATCTTGGCGTCGGGCGCCACGGCGTGGGCCATCTCGACGTCCAGGGAGGTCTCGCCGGCCCAGCCGGTCATGTCGGAGTTCTTCGGGTCGAAGGGAGGCACCTTGCCCCACTTGACCAACTTGATCTTGGTGCTGGGCAGGCCGAACTGCTTGCTGTAGACGTCGAGGTCATGCTGGACCGTCGGGGAGCCGAACGAGTCGACGATGACGATGGTGCGCCCCTTGCCCGTGATGCCCTTCTTGTACAGCGGGTCGAGGTTGTACGCGGTGCGGTACTGGAGCGGGTTGTAGCAGGCGATGTGCCACTTGGCCTGGCACTGCTCGCTGGTGAGCGGGCTGGCCACACCATGGACGAGCGTGTGCCCGACGACGGCCGGAACCGCCTTGGTGTGCGGTACGGCGGCGGGCGCGGCGGTGGTGACGCCGGCCAGCGGAGCGGTCACCAGCGCGGCGACGGCGAGGGCGGCGGTGGCGGCCGTGGAAGCCGCGACACCCCGCCCGGTACGGGCTATGTGCATGAATCCCCCTTAGTGGTCCGGAGTCGCACGAAGTGGTCTCCGGACATCCCACCCACTGAGTCATGCACAGGACAAGGTCGTTGAACCGTAGATGCCATATCCTTTACAGGTCCGGGGGACAGTCCCGGCGTCAGAGTTATCCACAGGCCGGTCCGGCGGCCTGTCCCGCCCCCTTACTCTCGTAGGCATGTCAACCCGCGTCGCGTCCCGCCCCGTGGGTACGGTGACGCGCGGGACCACCAATCCGAATCGGCTGCGCCGGATGGATCGCTGGATCGCAGCGGTCCATGGGGCCGAGCTTCGTCGTGCGGCGGAGCCCGTGGCCGTCGACCTCGGGTACGGGGCCGCGCCCTGGACCGCGGTCGAGTTGCTGCGGCGACTGCGTGCCGCCGCGCCCCGCACCCGGGTCGTCGGGGTGGAGATCGAGCCCGCCCGAGTTGCGGCCGCGCAGCCGTACGCCCGTGAGGGGCTGGTCTTCCGGCACGGCGGGTTCGAGGTGCCCGTGCCTGGGCGGCCCTCGCTCATCCGGGCGGCGAACGTCCTGCGGCAGTACGAGGAGGGCGAGGTCGCCGCCGTCTGGGAGCGGCTGTGCTCCCGGCTCGCCCCCGCCGACCCGGCGTCCGGCTCCCGCGGCGGGCTGCTCGTCGAGGGCACGTGCGACGAGATCGGCCGCCGTCATGTGTGGGTCGCCCTCGGCCCCGAGGGTCCGCGCACCGTGACGTTCGCCACCCGGCTCGGTTCCCTCGACCGCCCGTCCGACCTGGCCGAGCGGCTGCCGAAGGCGCTCATCCACCGCAACGTCCCGGGCGAGCCCGTGCACGCCTTCCTGCGCGACTTCGACCGCGCCTGGGCCGCCGCCGCACCCTACGCCGCGTACGGCGCGCGCCAGCGCTGGATACGCACCGTCCGCCGGCTGACGGCGGACTGGCCGGTCACCGACGGCCCGGCGCGCTGGCGCCAGGGGGAAGTCACCGTGGCCTGGGGGGCCTTGGCGCCCCGCACATGACCCCTGCCCGACCTGCGGGGAACGATCTCCCTGAGTGCTTCGTCACACTCGCGGGAAGATCGCCGTACGCGGGTCGGTGACAGGGGAGGGAGATCGTCGTACGAGGTGCGGCAGGTGGGGGAGTTTTTTGCGCGGTTAAGTCCCGCCTCTGTCACTTTGCGTCCGAGCGTGGCACGATCCCCAGACGTCTCGTAGGTTACTGACGGTAAATCAGCTTTGGGGGAAAGGTATGGGATCCGGGAAGCGGGCCCTGATCACGGCGGCCATCGCTCTGGTCTGCACGGTCACCGTGCTGGGCACACCGGGCGCGGCGTACGCGAGCCCGGAGCGGCCGGACCCGAGACCCACCCCGTCCGACGGCTCGGCCGCGGCCACGGCATCGACGTCGGCGTCGACGTCGACGTCGACATCCGCATCGGCATCGGCGTCCGACGAGGTTCTCGAATCGGTCCGCAGAAAGCTGGACGCGCTGTACCACGACGCGGCGGTCGCCACCGACGCCTACAACGCGGGCGAGGAGAAGGCCGAGAAGCAGTCGGCGCAGATCGTCCGGCTGGCCCGGGAGATCGTCAGGGGCCAGGAGAGGCTGGCCGAGCTGAAGGACCGTGCGGGCGCCGCGGCCCGCGCCCAGTACCGCGGCGGCGGCCTGCCGCCCGAGATGCGGCTCTGGCTCAGCCGTGACCCCCAGGAGTTCCTGGACGAAGCGGGCATGGTCCGCCAGGGCGAACACGCGACCACGGGACTGATCGCCGAGTTGACCCGTACGCAGGAGGACTTGAAGCAGTACGCGAGCGACGCCGCCGACGAGTGGAAGAGGCTCGACGCCAACCGCAAGGCCAAGGCCGAGGCCAAGAAGGAGATCGAGAAGCAGATCGCCGCCGCCGAGGAGCTGCAGTCCCGGCTGAAGAAGCAGGAGCGGGAGCGACTGCAGAAGCTGGAGGAGCAGGCCGCCCACCAGGCACAGACCGCCTGGCTCGACTCCGGGATACTGAAGGAGATTCGCGGCAGAGCGTCCGAAGAGGGGCAAAAGGCCGTACGGTTCGCGACCGACCAGATCGGTAAACCATACGTATGGGGAGCAGAAGGGCCGAAATCGTACGACTGCTCGGGGCTGACGTCCCAGGCCTGGGCCGCGGCCGGCGCGCCCATCCCCCGCACCTCGCAGGAGCAGTGGAAGCAGCTCAAGCACGTGGACATCAAGGACATGCGCCCCGGAGACCTGATCATCTACTTCTCCGACGCCAGCCATGTGGCGATGTACATCGGCGACGGCGCGATCGTCCACGCCCCGCGTCCGGGGCGGACGGTGACGATCGCGGGGGCCGGGTCCATGCCGATCCTCGGGGTGGTGCGCCCGGACGCCGACTGAACCGGACGCCGACACGGAAACAGAGTCGAGTCATGACGTGACCCGCCCCACGTGACGCGGCCCACCTCCCTCGGGTTGAAACCTGGGCGGGACGTGACTTTCGTCATCCTCGCCGGGATGGTTCCGTGTCCAACTGCGGTTGGGGATGCGGCATATGACGATGGCCGGTTGCACCACCCCACCCCGTCGGGCATTCCATTGCGGCCTCGGCTACCGCTATGGTCCCCGTCGGTGGGTCGAGTCCCTCGTCCCACCGTGCCCTCGGGGGGAGGGAAGGAACCCAAGACGATGCCCGTACCCGTGCCGCGGCCCCGAGCGATCCCGGCCGTGGAGGGTGGTCAGGCTCAAGCCGCGTCCCTGCCCGGCGCTCAGACCGCTCAGACCGCACAGGGGCCGTCCGCCCGTGCCAAGGCCCAGACCGACACGCTCACCCTGCTCGTGATCGAGGACGATCCGGCCGGTTCGCCGATCGTGCCCGAGATGCTCGACTCGGCAGGCCGCCCCATACGGCTGCGCACCGCCCGCAACCTCACCGAGGCCGAGCGGCTGCTCACCGACGACGTCCACTGCATCCTGCTGGACCTCGCACTGCCCGCGCCCGGCCGGGCCGCCGCGGAGGACGACGAGTTGGCCGTGCTGCGGCACGTGCTGCAGCTCGCCCCCCGCCATGCCGTGCTCGCGCTCACCGCGTCCGGTGACGCGGAGCGGGGTGCCGAGGCCGTGCGCGTAGGCGCTCAGGACTACCTGTTCCGCGAAGAACTGGACGGGCGGCTGCTGAGCCGTGCGATCCGGTACGCGGTCGAACGCAAGCGGTCCGACACGGCCGAGCGGCGGCTGACCGAGTCCAAGCTGCGCGCGCAGGAGAACGCCCGCCTGGAGCGCGGCCTGCTGCCCACGCCGCTGCTCGACGGGTCCTCGCTGCGGTTCGCCGCCCGCTACCGGCCCGGCCGTTCGCGTGCCCTGCTCGGCGGTGACTTCTACGACACGGTGCGCACGCCGGACGGCACGGTGCACGCGATGATCGGTGACGTGTGCGGGCACGGCCCGGACGAGGCGGCGCTCGGCGTGGAGCTGCGCATCGCCTGGCGTGCGCTGACGCTGGCGGGGCTGTGCGGGGACGAGCTGCTGTCCACCCTGCAGCAGGTCCTGGAGCATGAGCGGGACAACGACGAGATATTCGCCACGCTGTGCACGGTGGACATCGCGCCGGACGGCCGTCGCGCCGGGCTGTGCCTGGCCGGCCACCCGGCCCCGCTGATCGCGCGCCCCAACCTCCCCCAAGCTCTCGGCTCCGCTCGAGCAGGGGGGAACCCCATCGCCGAGCTGCTGCCGTACGACAACAACGGCCCCGCGCTCGGCCTGCTGCCGGGTGCGCGCTGGCCGCGGATGCAGGTGGAGCTGGGACCGGTCTGGAGCCTGATGCTCTACACCGACGGACTGATCGAGGGCCGGGTCGGGCAGGACGGGGAGCGCCTGGGGCAGGACGGCATGGTGGAACTGGTCCGCCGCCGGCTGGCCGAGGGCCTGACGGGCGAGGAACTGCTGCGCGCGACGGTCAACGAGGTCCGCGACCTCAACGGAGGGGAGCTGGCGGACGACGTGGCGGTGGTCCTGCTCGACCGGGCGCCGTAAGCCACGGCGGCAGGTCGGACCAAGGCGGACCGCCGCCTACCACCCGCCGCTGCACGGCCCGCACGGACCGCCCGTCGCTGCACAGCCTGTACGGAACCGCCGCCGGTGTACGGCCCGACCAGGCCGTCCGCCGCCTACCGCCCGCCGTTGTACGGCCCGTACGGACCGTCGCTGCTGCTCCCCCGGCGACGACGGCCCCAGCCGCCGCCCGAGACCTGCTTGAGGGCGGGGCGGACGTCCACGAAGAAGACGATCGTGGCGACGAGGCCGGCGAGCTGTAGGAAGAGCATCGGCACGAACAGGTTCACCGCGACCGCGATGCCGAGGATGATCAGCCAGAAGCCCTTGTTCTGCTTGTCGGCGGCGCGGTACGCGTCCTGCCGGTACAGCACGGCCATGGCCAGCGCCACCACGGCGAGCACCAGCATGGCGGTGAAGAGCAGCCACATCAGGCCGCCGAATGCCGTCATCAGCACAATGCCCACCACCCGAGTCGAGTCGTCTCTACGGCCAACCGTACCCGCCTGCGGCCACCGCGTACCCGCACAACGGGCCGGGCACCTCGGAAGTGCCCGGCCCGTCGTCCGTCATCCGTCATCCGTCACGCGGCCCCCGCCGGGGTCACGGGTTCCTCACTTGGTCGGCGGCGTGGTCTTCTTCGCCACCGGCTTGCGGGCCGCCGGGGCCGTCTTCTTCGCCACCGGCTTCTTGTCCTCGGCGAGCTCGGCCTTGGGGGCCTCGGCCGGCTGCGGCTCGGCCTTGACCTCGACCGGCTCGGGCTTGCCCTCGACGGCGACGGCCAGGTCCTCGATCCCCTCGGCGGCCTCGCCGCGCCAGGTCTTCACGGCCTGCTCGCCGTGCTCGGCGACCTTCTCGTAGGTCTCCCGGGCCTTGACCGCGTACTCGGCGGCGACGCCCACACCCCGCAGCGCGAGGTCCTGCGCCGTCTCGCCGAGCTTCTTCAGGTCGGCGTCCAGGCTGCTGCCGAACTTCTTGAGGTCCGAGTCGAGGCTGCCGAAGAACTCGCCCACCTTGGTCTGGATGGTCGACTGCGTCTCCTTGACGCGGGCGCCGGCCTCCTTGGCGCGGGCCGCGGCCTTCTCCTGGACCGCCTTCGGGTCGGTGTTGCGGACGGCCTCGAGGCGGGCCGGGGCCTCGGCGCGCAGCTGCTCGACCAGCGCGGGCACCTTCTTGGCCTGCTTCAGGGCCAGGTCGGCGGTGCCGGCGGCGAAGTAGAGCGGGGTGGGGTCGCTGAGGGTCTTGCGCAGGTCGTCGGTGATGGCCATGGGATGGTCCTCCCGTTTCGGCTTTGTTGAGGGTTTTGGGCGGTCCGCGGGACGTCGAGCCGTCGTCCCGGTGGTCCGGTCGCTGTCCGTGGTCCCGGTGTCCCGGTCAGCCGGCTGCCTGCCGCGGACCGGCATCGCTGCCGTCGGCCGTGCGGGGGCCGGCGTCGGCGGTGTCCTGGGCGTCGTCCATGCCGTGCGCCTCCTGAGACTGCTGAGTCTCGCGAGTCCGAGCCTCCTGAACCGCCTGGCCGTCCTCGTCCGCCGCGCCCGCCCGGGCGATCTCGAAGCCGTTCTCCTTGCGGAACGACTCGTAGATCTGCAGCAGCACCTGCTTCTGCCGCTCGGTCAGCGTGGGATCGGCGAGGATGACGGCGCGCGTCTCCACCTCGTCCCGGTCCCGCTCGGCGTCGAGGATGCCGGCCCGCACGTACAGCGTCTCGGCGGAGATCCGCAGCGCTTTGGCGACCTGCTGCAGCACCTCCGCGCTCGGCTTGCGCAGCCCGCGCTCGATCTGGCTCAGATACGGATTGGACACGCCGGCGGCGTCGGCGAGCTGCCTGAGCGACAGCTGCGCGTTGCGCCGCTGCTCACGCAGGTACTCACCGAGATTGCCGACGTTCAGCGATGGCATGCCTCCACCTTGCCCCATAAGCGCTAACAATTGCAAGCATCTGCTTGCAAAAGTGCGCCACGCCACGGAAAGGTCGTCACCATCGCCGTCCGAGGCATCGCCGTCCGAGGCATCGCCGTGCGCGGCGGCGCACCATCGCCGGCACCACCGCCGTCAAGGGCGTCGCGACACCGCCGTCCATCCCACACCCGCCGTGCCCGGGTCCGTGGGAGGCGCTGGTGCGCGGACGGGTGACGTCATAAACCGTTGGCGCCGGCTCGCGTACCCCGATAACGTGCCGCCCATGACTGCCGGGTCGGCCTTGGGCCGTTCACGAGTGGGGCACCCGGCCTCCGAGTGAGGCGGGGGCGGGCGAGAGGCCCGCCGTTCTTCTTCTGTTCCAGACGCGTATCGCCATCCCACCACGCCGAACAGAAGAAGGCAGAGACAGCAGAGCATGCCCAACCCCTTCAACCAGCAGATCATCGACGAGTTCCGCGCCCACCGCGGCCGCGTGGGCGGCCCCTTCGAGGGCGCCCGGTTACTGCTCCTCACCACCACCGGCGCCCGCACCGGCACCCCGCACACCACCCCCCTCGGCTACTACCCCGACGGCGGCGAGCGCGTCCTCGTGATCGCCTCGGCCGGGGGCGCGCCGCGGCACCCCGACTGGTTCCACAACCTCATGGTGCATCCTCAGGTCACCGTGGAGACGGGCGTGTTCACCTACGAGGCGACCGCGGTCGTCCTGGACCGCGCCGCGCGCGACGAGGCCTTCGCCCGCGCCGTCGAGTCGGACCCCGGCTGGGCCGAGTACCAGGCGAAGACGGACCGTGTCATCCCGGTCGTCGCCCTCCGGGCGAATCCGAGGCCGGGCCCGCCGCGCATCGAGGCGTCCTCTCCCGGTGAGGCCATCAGGGCGGTCCATGACGTCTTCCGCCGCGAGCTGGCCCTGATCAGGAAGGAGTTCGCGGCCTCGGGAGGCGGCTCCGCCCTGGGCGCACAGCTCCGGATCAACTGCCTGACCCTCTGCAAGGGCCTGGGCAACCACCACGCCGGCGAGGACATCGCCCTGTTCCCCTCCCTCGAAGGCCGCCACCCCGAGCTGGCGCCGGCCTTCGACCGGCTGCGCCGCGAACACGAGCGGATCGCCGCCCTCCTGGGCGACCTGCGCCGGGTCGTGTCGGCACCCGACGCGGACCGGGCCCGTGCCCTGCCCGAGGTGGAACGCCTCACCGACGAGCTGGAGGCGCACCTGGCCTACGAGGAGGAGCGGTTGATCCCCCTGCTGGGATGACCCTGCCGAACTCACCTTGCCGAACTCACCTTGCCGAACTGACCTTGCTGGAGGGACCCAGCCAGGTGGCCCGCAAGGGTGACCTGCCAGGATGGCCCGCCGGGGTGATCGCCACGCCGGTGGGGCATCCCGCCCCCGCCCGGGGGCAACACGCCTCACGGGGATGCCGAGCCTGCGCCTTGTGTGCTCATCTCCGACAGGTCATGGGCGGCTTCCCAGAGCGTCTCGAACAGTCTCCTGCGCTCGTCGATGACCGTGCGGGCCTTGGCGCCGTCATCGCGGTGCCAGCGCGTCAGCCGGGCGTCGTATCCCACGAGGTCCAGCAGCCGCTCACCGTTGTCGCCGCCGGCCTGTCGGGACGGGTCGGCCGACGGGGGGCCGAAGCGCCGTATGTCCACCTTGTCGTAGAGCCCTTCGAAGGCCTGATCGTCGTTGATGAGGCAGAGCTTCAGCGTGGGAGACATGTGCACCACTCGGAACTCGACATGCAGAACGCCCCGCCCGCTGTCCTCCAGCCTGCCGATCATCTCGCGCATCTCGCGGTTGTAGCGTCCGATCTTGTCGACCAGATCCCGTCGGAACTCGGGTGCGTCCGTCACCTTGCCGTCGCTCTTGATCATCCCGGGCACCTCGATGGGCTTGGTGAAGTCCGGGACGAGCAGCCGTACGCGTACCACTCTCTCCGGATCACGAGGCAGGCCCTGCAGCATGGGGCGCAGCGGGACGACGACGGTCTCTCCGGTGAAGCCCATGGCGGCGATGTGGGTCTCGCGCGCCTCGAGCGCCTGCCTGAAGTGGGTCTCCAGTTCCCGTGCGGAGACGCTCTTGCCGCTCTGCAGCCGTTGTTCCTCGGTCAGCCGCTGTACCGCACCACTCAGCCGCTCGAGTTCGGACTGGAGCCGGGCCGCCAGGGCGCGTTGCTCCTCGTGAACGGCATGCAGGCGCAGGACCTCGTCCTCGAGCCGCGCCGTTCCCGCACGTCCCTCCTCATGTGCCGTGTTCAGCCGCTGCACCTCGGCATACAGCACGTATCCGACGAGACTGAGCAGCGCACCGCCGAGGTAGGCCTTGTCCTGGAGGGCGTCACCGAGCGGCTTGACGAACTGTGCCAGGAGACCGATCAGAAAGATCCCTAGGAGCAGCAGCCGGGTCAACGCGCTCTCCATGCGCGCCCAGTGCGCTGCCCACTGACGCCACGACCGCCTTCCCTCCGACACCCAAGTACCCCAAAGAGTCGGCACGTTGACCATGCACGTTCATGGTGCCTCGATCAAGCCCGGTCAGGAAGGGCACGCGGCAATGGCTTCCGACAGCGTCGTCAGGCGGCGGACGACCAGGTCGGCTCCCGCCGCCTGCAGTGGTGCCGCCTTGCGTTCGTTGCGGGCGTAGCCGACGAAGCGGACCTCGGCCTCCCTGGCGGCGAGGAGATCCGCCACCGTGTCCCCGATGAGCACGGCGTCGTCCGCCCTGGCATCCAGCCCTTCCCGGGCACGGTTCAGGCAGTCCGGGTGGGGCTTCATCAGCCGGGGATCACCGGTCCGTCCGTACACGTGGTCGCCGAAGTACTGTGCGAGTCCCACCCTTCGCAGGTACACGGTGACGGCAGCCGGCGAGTTGTTCGTCGTCACAGCGATGCGTACACCCGCGGCCGACAGTCCGCGCACGAAGGCGTCGGCCGCGGGTGTGGGCCACGCTCTGGTCGCAGCCTCCTTCTCGCGCATCGTGATCAGCGCCTCCAGCCCCTGGACCAGACGGCTGCCGCGACGCTCCCGGTCCACTGCCCGCAGCACCACGTGCGGGTCGATGGACTCGCGGGCCTCACAGCTGAGGAGCGCTCCCTCACCCGCTCGATCGACGATCTCCCTGAGTTCTCGCGCGACCGGCTCGGACGAGCCCTTGGGGAAGAGGCGGCAGAGCGGTCCGTCGAAGTCGAAGAGCACACACCGTCCGGTCAGCACCCACTCGGCCACCTCACGGATCCGGTCCGGTTCCTCCGGCTCACTGAGCTCGTAGTGATCTCCGTCCGACACGGCACCCCATTGGTCGTCCTCGGTCATCCTGACGCATCCACTCTCCCGGCAAACCCAGGAGCGACAACACCGACCGGTTCGGCTGCCCGCCGCGCCGCCGAGCGGCCGCTCCCTCACCCCGGTGAGGAGGAGAGGATGTTCCTGGCGTGCCACTCGCGCAGTGCCTCGATGACACGCCTCTCATCGGGTACCTCTATCAACTGCAGAGGCTCCCGGGCCGTGCGGATCGCCGCGCGGATCCTGGCCGCCGCCCGTCGAAAGTCATCCGCCTCCGGCTCCTCGGGAACGCTGAGAGCCGCGCGCATGACGTCGGGAAACACGGACTGAGCGTGCTCGAAAGCCAGGTAGATCGCCAGGTCGTCGAGGCCCGCGGTCAGTACGCCATGCCCGGCGCGGACCATGGCCTCACCCCAGAGATCCGTCATGCGTTCCTGCGCCCTCTTGCCGTATCGCATCCGCACCAAGTGCGTCGCGAGATCGTGCAACGGATCGCCGTACATCGCCAGTTCCCAGTCTATGACGGTCAAGCGGCCACGGCGGACAACGACGTTGGACCGGTGCACATCGGTGTGAAGCAGGCGAAAGGGCCGTGGGGTCAGACCCCCGTGAGCTTTCCTGAACGTGGCCATCGCGTTGTCGGGGATGAGGACACTGTCGAAGAGGGAACCGAAACGGTCCCGGTGTGCTTGGTGGACCCGCTCCTCGGTGAAGTCGACCAGCCAGTGCAGAAATCCCTCACTGTCCCCGTCCTCCGGCCACCCTTTCGGCCTCGCCGGCAACTCGTCCACCGGAATGCTCGCAGTCGCGGCGAAGAACTCCGCAAACGCTCGCATGACGCGTTCGCCCACGTCACCACCGGGGTGGAGTTCCGCCAGCACCCGGCCCTTCCGGTAGGAGTGCAGCGACCACTCACCGAAGTCGGCGAGACACCGGGGGACCTGCCGGATGTGACGGGACACGACACGCAGTACTTCGGCTTCGCGCGGCCAGATCCGGGGAACGACCTCGACCGTCTCCAGCGGCACCCTCACCTTCCCCCGGGCGAACGGCGGGACGCCCAGGAGCACTGCAAGCCCGAGGCCCAGGGGCACGACGTAGTTGATGTTGTGGTGGCCCTTGACCACAACACAATCGCCGCGTCGTCGCCGTGACTCCAAGAGCCGCTGCACGAGTGCCCGACGCGCCCTGTGAGGCAGAGGGGACGGCATGGCCGCAGAGAGTAGCGCCTCGGCAGGCAGTCACCTGACGCCGTGCCACCATCCGGACGAGGGAGAAAACAGTTCCTGGAAGAGCCGGTTGGTGCACTCTTCCCGCCTAGCTCGCGACCAGCGGCACCTTGAGGTCGGGTTCCAGACTGTCCCACAGGCTGTTGAACCATTTCCGGCTGTCGTCGACGAACGACATGTCGCGGTCACCGTTGCGGGCGTCGAAGGAGAAGAGCAGCGACCGTGTTCCCGGTGTGTCCCGCAACGGCGTCGCGGCACCGTCGATGTCCTCGGTCCGTGCCGCGATGTGGTAATGGGCGAAAAGGACTTCCGTCTCGTTGAGCAGGTAGATTTTGTGATATGGCGTGTTCCTCACGACGCGGAACCTCACCCGGGCGTCGATTTTGTACTGCACGCGCAGCCTGTCGAACTGCCTCCAGAGCACGTTGACCTGGCTGACGTGCTGTTCCTCGGAACGCTTGTGGACGGCGGCGTCGGCGTCCTCGTCCGCCCCCCAGCCCCCCAGAGGAGCGGGGTAGAAGAGCCTGTGCTCCTTGGCCGGCAGGATGATGCGCGCCTCGACCGACCTGGGTTCGGCACGGTGCGAGGCAACCAGACGCAGGGGGGCGTCCATGGAGCGCATCAGCGTCTCAGCCGTGAGACAGATGGCGTCGATCTGTACGTGCGAGGTCTGGAACGCCGCCTCCAGGCGGTGCGGCAGGCCCACCAGGGCCAGAGCGGGCTGTGGCTCCTCACGGGAGACGGCCGGCTCGGCGACGCGGGGGGTACTTCCCCTTCCGGTCATGTGGAGAAGCCCGTCCTCCTGCAACACACGCTGGGCATCACGCACCACCGTGCGCGTCACACGGAGTTCCTCGGCCAGCTTCTGCTGGGACGGCAGCCTGCCGCCGGTCTTCAGCTCGCCGTTCCTGATCCGCTCGCGCAGGACGTCGGCGACCTGTTGAGGCGAGAGTCCTCTGCTGTCGCTCACTGCCACACTCCTGCCGCCTAGCCGTTCATGCCAACCCGTGACAACTTTACGTCGGTTGGCAACCAACTCGTGCGGTTCTGTGCGCAACCAGTCGGGAGGCAGGCGTCTGGCACCTGGTGACAGGTGTCGGCCTTCAGCCGCTCGGCCGGCCTTGGCGACTCCGGTCGCGCCATCCGTGCCAGCGCGCCAGCTCGCCTTCGACCTCCTCCAGGCTCGGCAGGGATTCCAGGGCCAGCGGCCGGGCGGCGGACGCCAGCACCTGCCGCACCCTCATGGCCTGCTGCCTCAGGACGGTGGAGCCGGCCCCTGGCCGGGACGCGACGAACTCGATCGCACGCACGATGTCGGTGAAGACGGACTGGGCCCGCTTGAAGTCGAGAAGTCGGGGCAGGTCCTCTTCCCAGCCCCCGGAACTGCCGGGCAGCTCCTCCTCCATGGCCTCGCACCACCGCTTGGCCATCAGGTCGTGCTGCGCCTTCGGGTAACGCATCAGGTAGAGATGGGTGGCCAGATCGTAGAGGGGGTCGCCGACCATGGCCAGCTCCCAGTCGATGGTCCACAGCCGCCGGTGGTCGTCGACGACGAAGTTCTCCCGGTGCAGATCGCCGTGCAGCAGACAGAAGGGCCGCTGGTGCAGGCCGGCGACATGCCTTCTGAGCCTGCTGAAGCAGTCCGCGTCCACGCCCAGGCAGGCGAACAGGCCCGGAAACCTGACCGCGTTCTCCCGGTACACGCGTTCTTCGGCGAAATGGATCAGACGGTCCAGGAATCCCGCGCTGTCACCCTCGGCCGGCCGGCCATCGGGGCCGTATACGCCTTCCACGTCGAGCGACCACTGGGACACCCGCGCCAACTGGCGGAACAGGTGCAGGACCTGCACAGCGACGTCTTCGGGGACCTCTTCTCCCGACGCGTGCAGCGAACCCAGCGTCCGTCCCTCGATGAACCTCTGCAGACACACTCCGTCGACCACGTCGATGAGCTCCGGAATGGCCGCGACACGGCCCTGAAGCGCACGGAGCAGTCTCACCTCCGAGACGAAGCTGCGGCGGTCGAACCAGAGCAGGTTGCTCCGCGGCTCCCGCAACTTGCCCCGGATCGGACGCGGGCCGACGGCCTCGGCAGGGAGGGGAATCACATACGTCTCGTGGTGGTAACCCTCGAGCGGACCCTCGACCACGCCAGGGTCGCCACTGATCTCGACGGCGCGCTCCCGCACCGGAGAGGAGCCACGTTCGGCCGGCATTGTCCGTCCCTTGACCTGAGAGCGCACCACCGGTGCGGCAGCGGAGGAGCAAGGTACTCCGGCGCGGATGGGCATGGTGTCGGAAAGGGGGTGTCTCAACGTGTCCGACCGACGTCGTCCCGCAGCACGCGCAGGACCGGCTCCAGGGCGCTCACGACCACCTCGGCACCCGCGGCGCGCAGGAGTTTCTGTTTGCGCTCGTTGCGCGCGTAGCCGAGGAACGGAACGCCGGCCTGCTCGGCGGCTTGCAGATCAGAGGGGCTGTCGCCGATCATCAAAGCCGTTTCACCGGCGGCTCCCATGGCCCGCAGAGCGCGGATCAGGTGGTGCGGATCCGGCTTCTGCCGGTGGAGTTCACGGGTGCGGCCGTAGATGTGCGGGGCGAAGCAGTCGACGAGTCCGCGGCTCTTCAGATACGCGCTGACCGCGCGCGCCGAGTTGTTGCTGGTGATCGCCAGTCGCGCGCCCAGGGCCGCCCAGGTGCGTATCAGTGGATCGGCGTACGCGGTCGGCTGCGCGGAGACGACGGCCCTCAGCTCCTGCTGGGTGAGCCTCTCCTCCATGGCCGCCACCAGATCGCTGCCCCGGTGCCGGGCGTCCATCATGGGCAGAAGCACGTACGGATCCGGCTGCGAACGTTCCTCCTGCGTCAGTTGCCAGAGGAGCCCCTGCCGCTCGAGCCAGTCCATCATGTCCTGCGAGACCAGTTCCGCCGAGTGACCCGCGAACAACCGGCAGATCGGCCCGTCGAAGTCGAAGAGCACGAAGCGCGCACCGGTGATCAGTTCACGCAGTCTCCCTGTCTCTGCCGCCATCGGATCGGTCCGCGTCGTATCAGAAGTCACCAGGAAAGTGTCAGGTCCGTGGTGATGGTTTCCCAGAGGGCGTCGAACCACTGCTGTGACTGGTCCACGAACGCCGCGTCACGCTGGCCCGCTCGGCGTTCGAAGGAGAAGAGGAGGGACTCGGTGCCGAGGGTGTCGTACATCTCGAGGGTCTGGCTGTTCACCTCCTCCTCGCGCCTGGTGAGCATGTAGTAGGCGATCAGCGCCTCCGTGCCGTTGAGGAGGTACAGCTTCACCGGCGGGGTGAAGGGCAGGGCCCGGAAGGTCACACGGACGTCGATGCTGTGCGAGGAACGCAGGGCCTGGAGGTTGTGGCGCAGGACGTGGCCCTGGGCGTTGCGCTGTTCCAGCCAGCGTTGGTGGACCGGGTCCTCGTCGTCGCCGGGGTCGACCGAGATCGGGAACGCCAGGTTGATCTTCCGGGAGGGCAGCAGGATCCGCACGTCGATCGACCGGGGCCGGACGCGGCCCTCGTGGATCAGCCGGAGGGGCTCGCCGAGCGCCAGCATCAGGGTCTCGGCGGTCAGGCAGGCGGCGTCGATACGCACCTCAGGGGCGGCGAAGGCCTCCGCGAGCCTCGCTGCCAGCGCCACCATGGTCGGCTGCGGTTCGTCGCTGACCGGCTGGGACCCGGCGATCGTGGGCGGGCTGCCCTTGCTGACGTTGGTGAGCAGCCGCTCTTTCTGCAGGACGCGCAGCGCCTGGCGGACCGTGCCCCGCTCCACGCCGAACTCCTCAGCCAGTTCCGCCTGGGTCGGCAGGCGCTCGCCCGGCTTCAGCTCGCCGGTGCGGATCCGGGTCCGCAACGCGTCGGCGATCTCCTGGGCCGAGAGCCTTCCGCTGCCGTTCACTGCGACGTTCTCCTGAGTCACGACCAAACGCTACAACCCCCGTCCATCCACCGGGAGTTGTTTAAATGTTGTTTATAGGTGCCGACCAACTGGGGATAACTTGAGTGTAGTTGGTTGCCAACTCGGAAGAGTTGGTGGAGGGTATCCCTCCTCTCGCACATCGTCTGCAGGTAGTCCCCGGATGCAGACGGCTCAACCCCCTCTGTCCCGCCACCCGGTCCCCCGAGGTCCGCCACTGGAAAGAGGTCCCGCCATGCCCGCCCTCGCCTTTCTCTCCGCCCTCTTCGTCGTCGGATTCGACCAGTTCGTCCAGTGGAAGTACGGGACGATGGGCATCATCGGACTGATGCTGCTCACGGTCGGGATCAAGGCCAACAGCCCCGCCTGCAGCTCCATAGGGGCCGTCGTCCTCGCCCTGCTGGTCGCCCAGCCCGCGCTCTGACCTGGTCAGACGCCGAGATCCAGCTCCGAGCTGATCGTCTCCCACAGGGCGTCGAACCACAGGTGCGACTGCTCCACGAACGTCGTGTCCCGCAGCCCGGCACCCTGCGCGAACGCGAACAGCATCGACCGGGTCCCCTCCGCGTCGTACAGCTCCAGGTGCTCCTGGTCGATCTCCGCCTCGCGCCGGGTCAGCGTGTAGTACGCGAAGAGCGCCTCGGCGCCGTTGAGCAGGTACAGCTTCACCGGCGGCGTGAAGGGCAGGGCGCGGAAGAAGACGTGCGCGTCGATGCCGTGGGTGCTGCGCAGCGCCAGCAGGTTGTGCCTGAGGACCTGGCCCTGGGCGTTGCGCTGCGCCAGCCAGCGGCGGTGCAGGCGGTCGCCGTCCGTGCCCTCCACCGGGGTGGGGAACGCCAGGTCGATACGGCCGCTGGGCAGCAGTACGCGTACGTCGACCTTGGCCGGTTTTATGCGCCCCGCGTGAATCTCGCGCAACGGCTCGCTCATCGCGAGCGTCAGCGACACCGCCGTCAGGCACAGGGCGTCGATCTCCACGTGCGGCACCGCGAAGGCAGCGGATATCCGTGGGGCCAGCGCCACCATCGTGGGCTGCGGCGGGGCCTGGGGACCGGCCGGCGCCCTCCCCGCGTGCTGCGCCACGGTCGCCGGGCTGCCCTTGGAGACGTCGGTGAGCAGTTGCTCGGACTGCAGGATGCGCAGCGCCTGGCGCACGGCTCCCCGCTCCACGCCGAACTCGTCCGCCAGCTCGGCCTGCGTGGGCATGCGCTGGCCCGGTCGCAGCACCCCCGACCTGATCCGGCTGCGCAGCTCGTCGGCCACCTCGTGGTGCGATCTCTGTGGCCGTTGTGACTTCTCCCGCTCGCCCGCGGCAGCGTGTTCCGGCTCCACGGCCGAACCCTACAACTTCACGCCATCTTCCGGCAGTTCAGAAGAAGGTGGTTATGAGACGACTCCAAGCGGAGATAAGTCAGGTGGAGTTGGTCGCCAACTCCAGCAAAGTTGAACGAGCTTGAGTGCTCCTGACCGACATGGTCGTACGAGTGACCGGGCTCCCTTCCGGAGGGGAGCCGGGAGCCCGGCGTGCACCACCACAACCACAACTGAATCGCTACGGATGAACAAGCACAGCAGTCACCGCCCGCACGGAAGGAGCGCCACCCGAGAGCCCGTGGGGCTCAGAAGACGTCCGGGCACCACGGCCGCCTGGACGTACGCAGCAGGGCGTCGGCGACGGAGGCGGCGCCCTTTTGCTGTTCCCGGACCCGCCCGAGCGCCGCGAGCCGCACCGCGGACTCGTCCCCCAGCCACAGGGTCGCCAACTCGCCGACCGGCAGGGTCAGCTCGGGCTCCTGGTCGGTACGCTCGCACTCGGCGCCGTCCGGCCCGGCCTGAAGCCGGTAGCGGCCGCCGGCGAGTCCGGCCTCGTCGACCACCTCCAGGACGAGCGTGCCGGACGTCGCGTAGGTACGTGCCTCCAGGGCGCGTACGACGTCCAGGATCCGTACCCACAGCGTGTCCGCGTACGTGGTGAGGCGGGCCGCCCGCGGGTCGGGGAGGAAGTGGGGCAGCAGGTCGTCCGGGGCGCGGTTGCCGGACTTCACGGTGGTGACCCAGTCGAGCGAGCACAGGTAGTGCCACAGGGCGCGTTCGGCGCTGGGGCTGGTCGTGATCAGGCCCTTCACGGTCGCGGTCTGCAGGGGCCGCTTGCCGTCGCCCCAGTGGTCGTCGCACACATAGGCGGCGAGACCGTCGATCTCCCCGGAGGCGGAGCGGTGGACGGCGTAGAAGGGTTCCGTCCAGGAGCCGTCGTCGAAGCGCAGGGCGCCCGTGTTGAGCTGCCACCAGCGGTCGTCTCGGGAGACCGCGCCGGGCGTGGCGCGACGGAAGCGCTCGTGCAGCTCGGGGCCGAGTTTGCGGACGTCGTCCGCGTCCACGAGGTCTATCCGGCCGTCGTCGAAGACCGGGCGGTGGCGCTCGAGGCCGGTGCGGGGGACGTCGATGGTCCACTCGGCGGTGTGGGCGGCCGGGCCGAAGCCGTAACGGCCGTAGATGGGGTATTCGGCGGCGATGAGGGTGGCGACGACGTCACCGCGTTCCTTCGCGGCGGCGAGGTCGAGGGCCATCATGCGCGTCAGAAGGCCGCGGCGGCGGTGGGTGGCGGTGACGGAGACGTTGGTGATGGCGTCGGCGGGGACCGGTGCGCCGCCGACGGCGGTCAGCTCCTGGGGGAAGGAGCGGAAGGTGGCGACACAGCGGGCGTCGTCGAAGGCCGCGAGGGTGCGGGCGGGGATGATGTTGCCGCCGCGTACGGCGAGCTCCTGGTCGGAGACGTGCGGGGAGCGGAGGAACCCGGTGTGCAGGGCGCGGATCCAGTCGGGGATCTCGGAGTCGGTGATGGGGCGTACGTCGAGGTCCTGAGGATGGCGGCTCATGGGGTCACGGTAGGAGGGCGGGGACGGGGGTGTCGCGTGGATTTACGACTGCCCGCCCCCGGACCCCGCTCGTCGCCCCGGACCACGCTCGTCAGCTCCGGATCCCGCTCGTCGCCCCCCTGATCCCGCTGGTCACCACAGACCCGCTTGTAACTCCGGACCCGCTCGTCACCCTCTCGCCCCCGCAAAGCGCGAAGCACTCTCGTAGGGTGCGTATTTGGTTGTGATCAAGGGGCGGCGCTGGTGAGGTCTTTGATCCAGATCATCGCGCCACGAAGGTGGAGGCCGGCAAGTAGCTCGTGGGGGTTTTGTCGTAGCGAGTGGCGATGCCCCGCCAGGCTTTCAGCTTGTTGATCAAGCGCTCCACGGTGTTCCGTTCCTTGTAGAGGCCGGCGTCATGGCCGACGGGCCGCCCGCCCCTGCTGCCCTTCTTCTTCCGGTTGGCGGCCTGGTCCCTCTTCTCCGGGATGACCGCGCGTCGCTGTTCTTCCCGTTCCGGGCCGTCCGCGACATCCTGCCCGACTTGTCCTGCCGGGCCGCCCCCCTTTGCCGGGCCTTCTCCTCCTCAGCAGCGGCCTTCTCCAAGGCGGTCAAAGTATCGGGGTCGAGATGCATCCCGGCGGCGTCATGGTGAGCCCGGGCGGTGGTGGAGTCCACGCTGACCAGCGATAAGTCCACCTCCCCACGCTTCTCGGCCTCCGCGATCAGGCCCTCCAGCAAGGCTTCGAAGACGCCGGTGTCCCTCCACTGCCGGAAGCGGTTGTGGACGGTCGACCACGCGCCGAACTCTCTCCCGCCACTGCCCGCCCGTCTTGAACCGCCAGATCACACCCTCGAACTGCTGTCGCAGCGCTGCGGATACGGCCGGTATCGCCGATCGGCAGGTACGGCTGGATGAACTCCCACTCCACGTCTGTCAGTTGCGCTCGCGTCACGCATCACGACGTACCGGATCAGACCGGTTCACCGGGTTGGGGCGGGCCAGTCGGCGGGCAGGCCATCCGTCGCCGCCGGTCAGTTGGTGAGAATGGCCTCCGACTGTGAGGGATGATCGCGACCGCACTCGGCGGCAGATAGCCCACGACCTCTTGACACGCGACAGAGGTCTACCTAGCTTTACAAGCCCACGCTTGTACAAGAAATAACTTGTGCATCTGAGAGGATACCGGGATGACCAGCACCACCAGCACGCGGACCGAGGACTTCACCGCGGTCCTGAACCTCCCCTCCAGCCCCGACACCGTGTCGGCACTCTTCACCTCCGCCGCCGGCGTCAGCCGCTGGTGGGGCCCGACCGAGGGCGATGGCGCCGCCGGTGGCACGCTCGTCACCAGCTTCGGCGAGTACGGCGTGAACGCGATGCGCGTCCTCGAAGCCGGGCCCACCCGCGTGGTCTGGGAGTCCATCGCGCCCGAGGGGACCACACCCACCGGACACACGCAGGAGTGGCTCGGCACGACGATGGAGTTCGACATCGTCCCCACTGGCACCGGCACCGAGCTCCGCTTCCGGCACGCCGGCCTGACCCCGCAGCTGGAGTGCTGGGAGGCCTGCGTCGCCGCCTGGACGTCCTTCATGGCGAGCATCGAGACCTTCGCCAAGACCGGCACCGGCACCCCGTTCGGGGCCTGAGAGACTAGCCAGATGACCGAGCGGAAGCAGTCGACGCCCGCAGCACCCGATGCGGTGCTACGGGCGCTCGCCGACCCGCACCGCCGACAGATCCTGCGCCTCGTCCAGCACACCGAGCTGCCTGCGGGCCGGATCGCGGCGAGCTTCACCCTCACCCAGCAGGCGGTCAGCCAGCACATCGGCGTGCTCAAGCAGGCCGGCCTCCTCACCGAGCGCCGCGAGGGAACCCGCCGCCTCTACGCGCTGCGCCACGAGTCGCTTGAACCGGTGCGCGAGCTGCTCTCCGAGTTCTGGCCCGACGCCCTCAGCCGCCTGAAGAAGGCCGTCGAGACGGCCCATCCCCGACCACCGAAGAGGTAGCCGTTGACTGCCGAGATCCGCAACGACGTCATCATCGCGACCGAGCACATCAAGGCACCGCCCGAGGTTGTCTTCCCGTACTTCACCGACCCCGCGCTCATCGTCAAGTGGATCGGCGACCGGGCCGAGCTCGACCCGCAGCCCGGCGGCGTGTTCTCACTCGGCATGGGCGAGGTCGTCGCCCGCGGTGCGTACATCACCGTCGAGCCGCCGTACCGCGTCGTGTTCAGCTGGGGCATCCCCGGCAGCGACGCGCTGCCGCCCGGCGGATCGACCGTCGAGGTCGTGCTGACCCCTGACGGCGACGACACGATGGTCGTACTCACGCACCGTGGCCTGCCGTCCACCCACATCGGCGACCACCGCGCCGGCTGGGAGCACAGGCTCGGGCAGCTGCGCGTTGCGGCTGGCTGACGCAGTTGCATGGTGGTGGGCGCGAGCGCCCGGATTCGTTGCCGTCGGGCTTTCGTATCGGTGCGTGGTGGGGGCAGGGAGCATCCGTCCATGCCGAAGTCCGGCGCGGTGTTCTTGCTGGCGGGGAAGCGGTTGTGGACGGTCGACCACGCGCCGAACTCTCTCCCGCCACTGCCCGCCCGTCTTGAACCGCCAGATCACACCCTCGAATTGCTGTCGCAGCCGCTGCGGATACGGCCGGTATCGCCGATCGGCAGGTACGGCTGGATGAACTCCCACTCCACGTCTGTCAGTTGCACTCCCGTCACGCATCACGATGTACCGGATCAGACCTCGTCACGAGGGCGAATCCCGCAGATTGATCACAACTGAATACGCACCCTAGCTAGAACGCCGCCCGTATCTCCCCCACCTCACGACCCCCGCCCAGCAGCGGTGCCCTGCCGATCCGCTGGACCACCGGGGCCTCCACCCCCATCAGGGTCAGTGCCCTGGACAGGACCGGACCCAGGGTCCGGGTCGCACCGTCGTCGATCTTGAAGGCCAGGGCGCGGCCGTCCGGGAGGGCCACCGCCTGGACCGCCTCCGCACCCATCTTCGACAGGGCGCCCGGTATCTCGCGCATCAACCAGGTGTCCGGGCGGCGCGTGCCCGCCACGTACTCCGGGTGTGCCCGCATCGCGTCCGCCACGTGGCGTTCCGCAGTGCCCGGGGCCGCCAGGACGAAGGAGCGGTAGGCGCGGGCCAGGCCGGTGAGGCTGATCGCCATCAGCGGCGCCCCGCAGCCGTCCGTGCCCACCGCCGCCACCGGCTCCCCGGCGGCCTCCTCCACCACGGAGTGGATCAGCTGCTGAAGAGGGTGCTCGGGGTCGAGGTACGTCTCCAGCGGCCAGTCCCGCAGCGCGCACGCCGCCAGCATCGCCGTGTGCTTGCCGGAGCAGTTCATGGTGACCCGCTCGCGCACGGCGCCCGAGGCCAGGTACGCCTCCGCCTCCTGCGGGTCCAGCGGCAGGTCCGGCGGGCACTGCAGGCGCTCGGGGGTCAGCCCGTGCTCCGCCAGCATCTTCCGCACCAGGTCCAGGTGGAACGTCTCGCCCGAGTGGCTCGCTGCCGCGAGCGCGAGCCGCTCCTCCGTCAGCTCCAGGCCGGCGCGCAGCACACCGGCCGCCTGCATCGGCTTGTTCGACGAGCGCGGGAAGACGGGCGCCGTCACGTCGCCGAGCGCGAACTCCACGGAACCGTCCTCGGCGAGCACCACCAGACTCCCCCGGTGCCGCCCCTCGACGAACCCGGACCGCACCACCTCGGCGAGCACCGGGGGCGCGGAGGACTGTGCGGATATGGCGGGCTGGGCGGAAGTCGACATGGGTGGGGTTGCCCTTCGGGACGGGGACCTGGCCGGCACGGCCCGGGACGGGTTCCCTCCCGGGCGTCGGGCACGCTCAGGGCCCCGGATGGCGGGGCCCTGGCGTCACGTGAGCAGGTCGTCTACTTGCGCTTCTCCTTCACGGTACCTGCGGGCGATCTCGGCACTGCAGTCGTCCGCCGTGCGCTGCAGTTCCTGCCGCCGCCGGGAGACCTGCTGCTCGTAGCGCACGAGCCGCCCCATCCCCGCGCCCAACTCCTCGTCCGTACGCGCCTGGAGGTCCGACAGCTCCACCTCGCCGAGCATCTCGGCCGCCAGCCGCCGGTACTCCTCGCCGTGCGGTGTGCCGAGAGTCACATGCCGGGCCGAGGAGCGCTGGCGGGCCGGGGGGTCCCTGAGGATCTCCGGAAGCCGTTCCATGACTCCGTCGGGCGCCGCGCCGCCCCCGCGGCGGGCCAGCTCCGCGCGCAGGATGTCGATACGGCCCTGCAGCAGCCGCCGTACGTAACTGAGGTCCGCCTCGTCCCGCTGGGCGTCCCGGCGCAGCACGCGCAGCTCCGGCAGTCCCAGGCCGGACAGGCTGTGCTCCTGCGGGTACGCCCTGCTCGGAGAGCTCGGGGGCGGATCCGCAGGCAGCGGGGGGCTGTCCGTGCGCTGCACGGGCGCCCGGCACTCCGCCATGGTTGCCGTACGGGCGGGCTGCTGCCCGGTGCTCGGTGTGCTCATGTACCTACCGTCCCCTCGACCGGCGCGGCACCCCCCACGGATGCGCCGCTAACACACGCATCGTGCCACTGCAAGTAGCCGTAATGTGGCCAAGTGACCATGGACAGCCCAGATGGGGGTGTTGAGGGTCAAGGCGGAACGACCAGTTGGCCGTATCCCGGCGCCGCCGTGCCGCACGGCATCATGGTCCTCATGCGTGCGGTGGTGCAGAGGGTCGACGGCGCGAGCGTCGTCGTGGACGGTGAGACGGTCGGCGAGATCAGCGGCGAGGGGCTGTGCGTGCTCGTCGGGGTGACGCACGACGACACCAAGGAGAAGGCGGCCCAGCTCGCCCGCAAACTGTGGTCGATCCGCATGCTGCACGACGAGAAGTCCTGCTCCGACATCGACGCGCCGCTGCTGGTGATCAGCCAGTTCACGCTGTACGGCGACGCCCGCAAGGGTCGCCGCCCGACCTGGAACGCGGCCGCCCCCGGCGATGTCGCCGAGCCGCTGGTCGACGAGGTGGTCGCGCAGCTACGGGCGCTGGGCGCGACGGTGGCGACGGGGCGGTTCGGGGCGGCGATGCGGGTGTCGCTGACGAACGATGGGCCGTTCACCGTGCTGCTCGAGATTTAGGGTGCCCGGGGGCGGGGCTGGGCGGGGGTGGGTCGCGCGGCCCGGCGCTGACGGGGTGCCTCCCCCGAGCTCTTCGAGGGAGACCCCCAGCGCCCACCCGTGCCGCCCCTGAGGGTCCAGGCCGTCAAGGCTCTGGGGGAGGCGCGACTGCCCGCAGCTACGACGGCTACGGGCTGCCCGCAGCGGCGGCGCCACTGAGCCGGCGGACTTCAGCTCCCTAAGGGGCGCGGGGCCGTATGTGATATGCGGCTCCGCCGCGTGGGCGCGCTCAGCCACGACGGACCCGCAGTCGCGCCTACGGCTGGACCACGACCTCCTGTGCGGCCGCTGTCTCCCCGGCCAGGAGCCTCGCGTCCAGCGGGACGTTCCGTTTGACCAGGGCCAGGGCGACCGGGCCCAGTTCGTGGTGGCGTACCGACGTCGTCACGAAGCCGATCCTGCGGCCGTCGGGGCCGTCGTCCGCGAGGCGCAGTTCCGTGCCGTGCGGGGGCAGGTGGACCTCGCTGCCGTCGAGGTGGAGGAAGACCAGGCGGCGCGGCGGCTTGCCCAGGTTCTGGACGCGGGCGACCGTCTCCTGCCCGCGGTAGCAGCCCTTCTGGAGGTGGACGGCGGTGCCGATCCAGCCCAGCTCGTGCGGGATGGTGCGGTGGTCGGTCTCGAAGCCCAGGCGCGGGCGGTGCTGCTCCACGCGCAGCGCCTCGTAGGCGAGGATGCCGGCCGCGGGGCCGTTCTTCTCCGCGTACGACTCCAGGTCCGCGCGTGGCAGGAACAGGTCCCGGCCGTACGGCGTCTCGCGGACCAGCACCCCCTCGGGCGCCTCGGCGATCGAACCGGCCGGCAGGTGCACCACCGCGAAGTCGTCCGTCCGGTCGGCGACGTCGACGCGGTAGAAGAACTTCATCGACTCGAGGTACACGATCAGCGCACCCTGGGTGCCGGGCTCGACATGCGCCCAGACCGTCCCGCCGTCGTCGACCAGGTACAGGGCGTGCTCGATGTGGCCGTGCGCGGAGAGGATCAGCGCCTCGGTGGCCTCGTGCGGGGACAGTTCGCTGACGTGCTGGGTGAGCAGCAGGTGCAGCCAGCTCAGCCGGTCCTCGCCGCTGACGGTGACGACACCGCGGTGCGAGAGGTCCACGAATCCGGAGCCGTCGGCAAGGGCACGCTGCTCGCGGAACAGATCGCCGTAGTGGGCGGCGACGCCTTCGTCCACGCCCTCGGCGGGGACGGCGCCGGGCAGAGACAGCAGGGGACTCTTCATGGTCTCAAGCCTACGACGGGGTAGTTGAACTCTTGAGCGAACAGTCCTTGCACCGGCCGAAGATCGCGAAGTGCTTCATGTCCGTTTCGAAGCCGAACGTCTCGCGCAGCTTGGCCGTGAACTCGGACGCCACCGCGACGTCCGCCTCGATCACGTTCTGGCAGTCCCGGCAGACCAGGTGGATGTGGTGGTGCCGGTCGGCCAGGTGGTAGGTGGGAGCGCCGTGCCCCAGATGGGCATGGGTGACCAGCCCCAGCTCCTCCAGGAGCTCCAGGGTCCGGTAGACGGTGGAAATGTTGACCCCCGACGCCGTCTTCCTCACCTCGTTGAGGATGTCGTCGGGGGTCGCGTGCTCCAGTGTGTCCACGGCTTCGAGCACGAGTTGCCGCTGCGGGGTCAGCCGGTAGCCGCGCTGCCTGAGGTCGCTCTTCCAGTCGGTGCCTACCACAGCGTCCAGTCTAGGACGCCGCTGCGGACGGCCGTCACGCCTCAGCAGACAGCGCGCCCGTCATCAGGAGATCGGCGAGCAGGCTGCGATATTCCCCCGTGGTCCGAGCGATCTCCGTATGCACACGCACCTTCTCGTCGAGCGCGGCGAGGGTGTCGCCGATGGCTTTCTGTTCCTCGGCGGGTGGCACCGATACGGGCAGTTCACCCAGCGCCCGCGTACTGATCGAAGGGATCACCATGGCGACCGAGCGCGACTCGATCCACTTCTGGGCGGCACTCGCGCTCAAATACGCGGCCAGGTACTCCGGCAGGAAAGGGGCGGGTTGCTTCAGCCGGAGCCGGACGAGGTTCGCGTGGTACAGCCACTGGTGCTGCTCCGCGGTCACCAGTGCGCACCGGCCGACGGTACCGGTCCGAGTAACGAGCACGTCGCCCTCCGCCAGCTGGTACTTCTGCAGGTTGCGTGCCTTGTCCGGAACCACGCCGACCCGGCCTGCCGGTGTAATCCGCTGGTGGGACAGGTCCCTCGGCAGCACCAGCGGCACGCCCTCATCCGCGACCGTCCGGCCCTCCTCCTTGATGGCCGGTCCCACCTGAAAGGAGCACAGGTCCTTAAGAGCCAAGCGCTGCCATCCTGCGGGCAGCGCTCCCTCGTCCTCGCTCCCGTCGGTCACAGGCCGTACCTCCGCAGCCGTACCTCTACGAGGCGGTCAATGGTCGTCGCTTGCTCGTACAGCTTCTCAAGCTCATCGGACAGTTCCGCCAGCCGGTTCTTCGCTGAGGCCTGGGGCAGATCACCCTGCGGGTCCCGCACGTACAGCGCCGGTTCAAGTTGGTGATCGCGATCCGCGATCTCCTCGGGCGCCACCGCGCGGCTGAGTCCGGGAGTGCGGCCGTGGCCCTCGTTACGCCAAGAGACATAGGACTGGACGAGTCTGTCGACATCGTCGCCCGACAACGTGCGGCGAGTCCGAGAGGTCATGCTTCCAAGAGCCGCCCCGTCCACGAAGAGGACAGACTCCGCGTGACCGCGCGGAGGGCGCAGAAACCAGATCTGCGTTCGGATCGCGGTCAGCGCGAAAAGCTGCTGAGGCAGCGCCATCACGCATTCAACGACGCCGTCCTCGACCATGCGAGCCCTCGCCTGCCCTACGGCACCGCTCCGGAATCCCGCTCCAGCAGGCATGAGAACCGCAGCCCGGCCCCCAGGGGCGAGGCGCGAAACGACGTACTGCAGCCAGTCGAAGTCCCCTTGGCGAGTCACGCCGTATCGCCAGTACTCCGGAGGGGAAACCCCATTGTCGACGCGAACGGCGAACGGCGGATTGGCGATCACTGCGTCGAACGATTCGGGTGGATCGGTGGGGCCATGGGACGGGATCAAAGGGCCCGGCCGAATGCGGGGCCGGTGGACACCGCGGAGCTGAAGGTTCATGCGTGCGAGCCGCAAGGTGCCCTCGTACGCGCCTCTGCCGCTCACCTCTTCCGGGGCGGTGCCCCCCTGCTCGGCCACCGCATCCAGGTACCCGGCCAGCAGCTCTCCGCTTCTGCAGAATGGATCGTGCAACCGCTTCGCAGGAGGAGCCTGGGCAGCCAGGGCTCGCGCCATGACACGGCTCACCGATGGAGGCGTGAAGAACTCGTCGGCCGTGCGCGCGTCCGTGTCGCGAAGGAGCGCCAGGAGCCGGTCGAAGGCCTGCCGACTCTCATCGCGGGATGCGGGCGGATTGCGGTCCAGGAACCGGACGGCATGGGACAGCGACAGCCGGTCATACTCCACCGGCACGTCCAGATCCACCGGTCCGGCCTCCGCGTCCGCAACGTAATCGGACCACCGTTCCTTCTCCTGGCTCTGGGCGAAGACCAGAAAAAGGAGCAGATACACGTAGTCGGACATGCGTAGCCGACCGCGCAACCGGTCCGCGTCCCGCCACGCCAGCTGCTCCACCGCCGAGAGCAGGCTGCCCGGGCGTTCACCGCCCAGGCCGACGCGGAAGCGGTCGCCGTACGTGGTTCCCGCCGACTCACCCGGCTGCAGCGCGTTGGACGGGATCGTACGGCCGGACAGCCACTCCAGGATCTCCCCGGCACGGAAGGCCTCGGACCCGGTGCTCCCTGCGTCCGGAGCGACGGGCATTGGAAAGTCCGGGTGCCGTCGCTCCCAGTTGGTGACTGCGGGGCGCTTCACTCCGGCCAGCCGGGCAATGTCGGAGCGTGACACGAGCACGTCGCCGAGGTCACTCAAGATTATCCTCCTTGCGCGCAAGGACGGACGGGAACCGGTCCATCTCCCGGACCTCCTTGGTCAGGTCCGGACTGAGCGACCCAAGAACCCGGTAGATCCTGGCGTGGTCGGCGGCAAGATCCTCGCCGTAGATGGGCTCATGGTGCATCACGCGGTTGCGCAGGCGGACCACGCGCCACAGGTCGTCGGACAGGGCGGCGCGAGAACCGGAATGGTACGGGAACGCCTTGTGCAGGGTGGTCCTCCAGAAGGCCCGGTCGTAGCGCTTCACGAGCAGTGTCGCCCAGAAGCCGAAGTTCAACTCCGTGACGACGTCGTCCACGGTGACCGGCCGCTTCGGGCGCTGCTGCTCCTCCGCACGCTGGTCCTCGTTCCGCTCGCACTTGGTACGCGCCTTGGCGACAAGACCCTTCCCTCCCGCGTTGAGCGGTGCCACCGTCCACCAGTCCGGTCTTCCGTAGGTGAGAACCAGGCGGTCGTGCAAGGCGCGGCGAGTTCGGCATAGTTCAGCGGGACGTACAAGGCCTCGGACGCCTCGACGTTCCAGCGGTACAGCCGCATCGCGGCCTGCGGGTCTCCCCCGGCCGCACGCAGGTACGGCTTCATACGCGGCTCGGAGAAGTACCGCTGCACCCACTCGGGCATCCTCGACCACCGGTTCCCCCTTCCGGGCACACGGATGCCCAGGACGTTTTCCTCCTCACGGAAATGACCTGCTGTGCTACAGTGGATGACGAACGTTCTGGGCCGCCTCTGCTTCGCACGCCACCCAGAGCACGGCTTGTCGGGAACCCCGGCCGCATTCCAGTTGCGGCCGGGGTTCCGTGCGTTGGTGCCTACGATAGCGGCTAGTACTGCCACCATCAAGCGCATTGCAGTGCACTTGAATCTGTTAACCCCATCGACGGTGCGAAACAGGGCCTCGCGGATGCCCGCGAGGCCCTCTCCTTGCTGCTTGCTCTACTTGAAGAACGCGATGCCGTCGTCCGGGAGGTCGTCCGGGAGGGCCTTCGCCCAGCGCTCGACGTCCTCCGGGGTGACGACCTTCTTCAGGTGGGCCGACATGTACGGGCGCAGCTCGACCTCCGGCGTCTGCTTCTCGCCGACCCACATCAGGTCGCTGTTGACGTAGCCGTAAAGGCGCTTGCCGCCCGTGTACGGGCCCGACGCCTCGGTACGGGCCACCGTGTCCGTCGCCAGGTCGATCTGCGGCTTCTGGTGCGCCAGCTCGCCGTACCAGATCTCGACGACGCCGTCGTTGCGGACCATGGTCACCTCGACCTTGCGGTCCGCGTCGATCCGCCAGTAGCCGGACTCCGACTCCAGCGGCCTGACCTTGTTCCCGTCGCCGTCCAGCACCCAGGTGTGCGAGTGGTACTCCAGGAAGTTCCGGCCGTCGTGGGTGAAGGAGACCTCCTGCCCGAAGTTGCACTTCTCGGAGCCGGGGAAGTCGTGCACACCCGCGCCGGTCCAGTTCCCGAGCAGGAAGGCGAGCGGGACGAGGTCCTTGTGAAGGTCGGACGGGATCTCGATCATGAGCAGCTCTTCGTCGTGGATGGCGTGGGGGTCAGCGCTGGCCCTCGAAGAGCTTCTTCACGGTCAGTCCGGCGAAGGCGAGCACGCCGACGCAGACCAGGACCAGCAGGGTTTCGAAGAAGATCTCCACGGGAGTGCTCCTTGGTGGGCGAGGGTGGGTACATAAGAGCCGGGTCCCACTGTAGTCGGGCGGGACCCGGCGCTCTCCCCGAGGTCGGCTAGCCGAGCAGCTGGCTCTGCAGGGCGATCGTCTGCTGGAAGGGCACGGCCTTCGCGCCACCCTTCCTGGACTGCACGATCATCGCAAGGGTGTCGCCTGCGGACAGATACGCCTCGCGGACCTGTTCGGCGCCGTACGGCTTGACCTCCGCGAACACCTGGTGCTTCACGTCCTCGACCCGGGCGGCGACCGGGTAGTCATCCCTGGCCACCTCGGCGGCACCGCGCACGGCGTACCGCGGGGCGTTGTAGTCGGTCAGTTTGCCGGCCAGGAATTCGTCCGCGACGGCCGCGGTGTCGAACTGCAGCAGGTAGATCCGCGTGTGCGTGCCGTCCGGGGTGTTCCAGCCGCGGGCGGCGACGTGTCGCAGGCCGTTGTCGGTCAGCAGCTGCCCGAGCTCATCACGGTCGCCCCGGTCGGCGAACTCCGCGAGGAAGGTCCGCGTCGGCAGCCAGCCGTCCGTGCCGCGCAGCGCCGCGTCGGCCGTCGCCCCCTCGGGGGCGGGCAGGAGGAGGGCCCGCAGGTCGGCGTAGTGCGCTCCGGCGTTGTTCCCCTCGGCGAACGGCCCCGGGCTGCCGGACGGCAGCGGCGGCTTCACCAGCGGCGGGTACTCCCAGCGCCCGTCGGAGGCGGTGACCAGCCCGGGGAGATCGGTGCGCTTCATCCCGGTGATGCCGTACACCGTCGCGCCCCCGGCCACCGCGAAGACGGCCACGGCGGCGGTCCAGCGCAGGAGGGCGCGCAGGGCGCGGCGCTCCTTCTTCAGCGGGGGCGGTGCGAGAAGCGGTGCTCCAGGCGCCGGCTCCACCACGCGCTGCCCCTCGGTCTGTTCGGTCTGTTCGGTCATACCGCCTTCCCCGGGTCCGCGATGCGGTCGAGCTGGGTGCGCAGCAGCAGCGCGGCCCGCTTGGTGTCCATCGGTCTGGCCCCGTACGCCGTCGCCGTGACGAGCACGTCGCCCTGGTACGCGGAGCAGAACAGCATGTCGAGCTTCTCGTCCGCCTCCGTCGGCGGGAGGAAGCACTGCGCGTTCTTGCGGCCCTGGATCGCCGGACCCTTCCGGAAGACGTTCAGGGCGCTCAGGAACTCGTTCTGGAACGTCGAGATGTCCCGCACCGCCGCGCCGCTCTCCAATTGGGTCAGGACGACGTCCATGGTGAACGCCTTGTCCGCGCTGAGGTAGCTGCGCAGCGCCATGCCCGTGGTGTGCTGACTGTCGATCTGTTTCTCCAGTCGCAGCCGCTGGGAGCGCGGCAGACCGCTCAGAGACTGCTTGCGCAAGGCGGCGGCCTCGCCTCCGCTCAGATGTGCGTCGGCGCCGTACTGGTCGATGTCGGGGCCGCGGAGCAGGCCGTCGGTGCCGTACGGCACGAGCATGCCGGCGAGCCCGGCCGCGGACGCCGGTTTCGCCCCCGGGTCGTTCTGCTCGACCGGGAACTTCCAGATGGGCGCGCCCGCGTCCCGGTCGGCGCCGCTGACGGTCACAGCGGTGTACCCGACGCCGACGACCAGGGCCGCAGCCAGCAGGACCACGCCGGTGACAGCGGCGACCCGGCCACGGCGTACGGGACTCCCGGCCTGCAGCCCGTCGGGCGGCGTGACGGTCGCTGCCGCGCCGAACTGGTTGTTCTCGCTGTTGTCGTTCACAGCCGCCCCACCTGCCGCTTCGCCAGGTCCATGACCTTCTCCTTGGAGATGGGCTTCGTGTCGTAGATCCAGATTTCCATGGCGATGTCACCGCGCCAGGCGTGCGCCTCGGCGGAGTACACCGGCATGCCAGACTTGGTGTCGGGCCTGGTGTGGACGTACGCCCTGCCGTCCCCCGTACCGGGGATGGCCCAACTGCGTGATCCGGCCTGGCGCTCGGCCCAATAGCGACCGCCCTCGGCGGAGCCGGCCGCGTCGAGCTGTTCCTCCTGGCGGTACTGCACAAGACGGATCTCGACGCCGTACGTGTCACTCAGCCGCCAGGCGGTGACGGCGGCCCGGCGGAACTCATGACCGATCTCGTACCTGAACTCGACGGCCGGCTGCTTGAAGGTCTCCGCGTACTCCGCGAGGCTCATCCAACCGTCGTGGCCCGGCTCGAACAGGGGGTCCTGTGCGCCGCTCGGCCGCTTGAGCAGCAACGTGCGCAGGTCGCCGTCGGTCCGGACCCGGCGGTCCTGTACGGCGGACAGCGGCTCGGGTCCCTTGCCCTTGGCCTGGGCCAGTACGGGCTGCGACAGGGGCGGCAGCGCGGTCGGCTCGCGTTCGGCCTGGATCACGTAACCGGTGCAGGTGCCCGCGACGACGCCGAGCACGGCGGCCGCGGCGATCAGCAGGGTCGTACGCCCGCTGCGGCGTACGTCGGACGGACCCGGATCAGGGACCGATTCCGGCGCATCCGCGACTTCCGAGAACTCCAAGACGTCCCCTCATGGAAAAGCGACACACGGATCGGCATCCGTGCACACAGGAGACTCATGGACAGCAGGCGGAGTTGCTCAGGAGTTGATCACGATTCGGTGCGCTTGACTTCGTCGATGAAGCGGGCCCAGGCGGCGGCCTCGAAGACGAGGGTGCCGCGGGCGGGGTCCTTGCTGTCGCGGACGGGGACGAGGGAGGGGAGGTCGGGGGCGATCTCGACGCAGTTGCCTCCGTCGGAGTTGCTGTAGCTGCTCTTGCGCCAGACAGCGACGGTCAGGAAGTCGTCGGATACCTCGACACACTCGCCGCCGTCCGGATTGCTGTAGCTGCTCTTACGCCAGGTGGCGGCGCTCAGATCGATCGCTCGCACGGCACTTCCTCCAACATCCGCAGGACGAACTTGCGCGACTCGGCCGGGTTTAGAGCCACGTCACGCATCGCATCGTACGCACGTTGCAGCAGCTCAACTGAGCTGTTTTCTTCGATCAGTTCGCCGCGGTGCGCGTTCTCCGTGTACGCCACCGTTTTCCCGTCCAGCAGCCGCAGGAACATCACGGCGGTGCTCACCAGCCCGTGCAATCCGGAACCCTGCGGCAGCACCTGGATCGTGATGTGCGGGCGCTCCGAGGCCTCCAGCAGGTACTCGAGCTGCTGCCGCCACACCTGCCTGTCACGCAGCGGCGTACGCAGCACCGCCTCTGCGAGAAGGGCGCGAAACGGCGGCGCATCCTCCCCCTCCAGCAGCTTCCGTCGCCCGGTGCGCGCTTCGATCTGCTGATTCAGCTCCTCACCCTTGGCACCGCCCAGTGCCAGGACCTCACGCGCGTACCCCTCGGTCTGGAGCAGGCCCGGCAGGATGCTCACTCCGAAGTGCCACAGGCTGACCGCCTCCGCCTCCAACATCATGTACCGCCGGTACTGCTCCTTGAACTGCGACGGATCCCCCACCGCCAGCTCCCACAACGCCAGCAGCAGCCCCGGAGTGCCGTAGTACTGGTCCAGCGCCTGTACGACCTCCGGGCCGCCCAGCGTCTGGCCGCTCTCCATCTTTCCGAACTGGGAGGGGTCCCAGCCGACCACCTTCGCCAGCTCCCGCAGGCTCACGCCCCGCTCGGTCCGCAGCAGGCGTAACTCCTCCGCGAACCGCCTGCGCGGCTCCTGGCTCCGTCCTGTGATCACCCGTCTCGGCGGCATCGCGCTCCTCCGTGCAATACGGCCGTGGAAGGTGTGGAAAGAGCGCCTGGAGGCGGAGAAGCAGACCTCGTCCACGGCGTTGCGGCCCTGCTCAGGGGCCATGCTCGTAACGTCCGGAACACGCAGCGTAGTCCAAGCGTCGCGCTGCGCGCAGGCGTTGTGGAAAGGAACCGAACCGATGACGGCCCTGGAACGCGGAGCGCTCGTCTACGACCCGGCCACGCGCAAGGTAGGCGAGTACCAGGACAGATCAGGGCCGTACGCCATGCTGCGCCCCATCGGTGGCGGCCGGGAGTGGCAGGCCGACCCCGCCGCCCTCCGCCCCGCCACCCAGCGGGAGCGGCTCAGCGCCGGGGTGCGGGCCGCGAACGAGCGCGCCCGGGCCGCCGACGACACCAACCCTCCCCTGCCCGTCCGGGGCTGTGCGACGTGCGAGGAACTGGCCGCGCGGCGGGAGATCGCGCGGGCGGAGTACGACGGCAGCACCGAGACGGACGCGAACGTCCTGCTGCGCCGCCACCACAACCGGGAGCACCGCGCCTGACCCGGCAGGACTACGCTTCGTACCATGGCGAAGAAGCTCGTGATCAAGGTGACGGCCGGGGCGGACGCCCCGGAGCGGTGCTCGCAGGCGTTCACCGTGGCGGCCGTCGCCGTGGCCAGCGGTGTCGACGTCTCGCTCTGGCTGACCGGTGAGTCGTCGTGGTTCGCGCTGCCTGGAAGGGCCGCAGAGTTCGAACTGCCGCATGCCGCGCCGCTGCCCGACCTGATCGAGTCGGTCCTGGCGGCCGGCCGGATCACCCTGTGCACGCAGTGCGCGGCCCGCCGCGAGATCACGGAGAAGGACGTCATCGAGGGGGTGCGCATCGCGGGCGCGCAGGTCTTCGTACAGGAAGCGCTCGCGGACGACACCCAGGCGCTCGTGTACTGACCCCCGCACGACAGCGCCACCTCGTCCCTCGGGGAACTCCGGACACCTAGCAGAACAGAGGCTGACCATGACGGATCCCGAGGCAGCCGGCACGGTCGGCGAGCAGCCCTGGAGCAGCGCTTGGGGGGTGGTCGCCAGAACCCTGGACTCCCTGGGCACCGGCGCCTTCCTGGTCGATGAGCAGGGGTGCATCCGCGGCGTGAACGCCCGGGCCGAGCAGCTTCTGGCCCGGCCTGCCGCGGGGATGCTCGGGGAGGACTCGCACGACCTGCTGCACCGAAGCCGCCACGGCGAGAGGACGCCGAGGGCGCAGTGCCCACTCCGGGAGAGCATGCTCGCCGGGCGCACGGCACTGGGCACCGAGGAGTGGTTCCAACGCGGTGACGGCTCCATGCTGCCGATCTCATGGCTGTCGACGCCCTGTGCCATCGACGACCGGACCACCACCCTCGTCCTCTTCCATCCGCCCGACCAGTCCGAGACATCCGACGAGCCGCTCGGGTTGGTCACCGCGTCGCTCTCCGAGCTGGAGCGGCTGGCCCTGCTGGCCGAGACGACCACGACCCTGGCCTCCACGCTGGACGTCGACGAGGCGATGCGCCGACTGGTGAGCCTGGTGGTGCCCCGCCTCGCGGACTGGGCCGTCATCGACCTGATCACCGAACGCGACGAGGTGTGGCGCCATGCCGTCGTGCACGCGGAGAACGGCACCCTGGTGCACCGGGAGGACCTTCAGGGAGTGATGCCGCCGGTGCCCGAGGAGTCCCCGATGCCCCTGTCCCGGGCTCTGCGGGGCGTGGCGTCGTCGCTGGCCGGTCCGGAGACCTACCAGGGCCCGCCGGACTCGGGTATCGCGGTCGAACAGCGCCGTCTGTTCGACGAGACCGGCATGCACTCGGCCGCCATCGCGCCCATACGCGGTCCGCGGGAGGTGCTGGGAGCCCTGACCCTGGGCCGCTCCGAGCGGCCGGAGCGGTTCACCGTCGCCGACATGGCGCTGCTCGAGGACATCACGCGGCGCGCCGGGCTGGCCCTGGAGAACGCGCGTCTCTACCAGCAGCAGCGCGCGATCGCCGAGACCATGCAGCGCCATCTGCTGCCCCAGCTGCCCCATGTGCCGGGGCTCCGGATGGCCGCCCGTTACCTGCCCTCGCCCGACGCCTCACAGGTCGGCGGCGACTGGTACGACGCCTTCACCCTGACGGACGGGGTCATGGCCCTGGCCATCGGTGACGTCGTCGGCCACGATCTGGACGCCGCGGCCGGCATGGCGCAGCTGCGCAACATGCTCCGCGCCTACGCCTGGGCGCAGAAAGAACCGCCCAGCAAGATCGTGGAGTGGCTCGACGACGCCTCCCTGCACATCGCCGAAGTCTCCATGGCCACGATGATCTTCGCGCGGGTGAGTGTGGCCGACGACGGGCGGTACGAACTGTCCTGGACCAACGCCGGCCACCCGCCGCCCCTGCTGGTCACCCACGACGGCGTGACCCGCTATCTGACCGACGGCCACGGCGTCCTCCTGGGCCTCGCGGCCCACCAGCCCCGCGCCGACGCCACCGAGATGCTGCCGCCCGGCTCCACCCTCGTGCTCTACACCGACGGCCTGGTCGAAGCCCCGGGCCACTCCATCGACGAGGGTCTGGAGCGACTGCGCCGGAACGCCGCGTCCCTGGCCCACCGCCCCCTGGAGCCCTTCATCGACAACCTGCTGGCACAGACCCGCCCGGTCGACAACGAGGACGACGTCGCGCTCCTGGCGATACGCATCCCCGCCTGACACCGGCCCGCACGGTCACCGCCGCTTCTTGCCGTCCAGCTCGTCCCACCACTCGTCGGACTGCGGGTCCCCGGACGGGTCGTCCCACCAGCGGTCCTCGGGACCCCGGCGGTTGGCCACCATCGCGGCCAGGGGCGGGATCACCATCGCGACCACGCACATGCCCACCGCCGCCGGAACCGACCAGATGCGCACGACTCCCCAGGCCAGGACGAACAGCGCCAGGCAGGTGCCCATCATGGCGAAGTACACATGGCGTCGTCGTGCGTACATACCTTCACTATGCCCCGCGGACATGCGGAAGGACCGCACCCGAGGTGTCCAACCCGTGGGTGCGGCCCTTCGGCCATGCGGGGTACTGCTCAGACCGCGATCGCGACCTCCGCGAGGCCGCCCTTCTGGGCGACGACGGTACGGTCCGCGGTGCCACCCGGCACCAGGGCACGCACGGTCCAGGTGCCCTCGGCCGCGTAGAAGCGGAACTGTCCGGTCGCCGAGGTGGGGACCTCTGCGGTGAACTCGCCGGTCGAGTCCAGGAGGCGCACGTACCCGGTCACGGGCTCGCCGTTGCGAGTCACCTGGCCCTGGATGGTGGTCTCACCGGGCTTGATCGTCGAGGCGTCGGGGCCGCCGGCCTTCGCTCCACACATGTGCTTCTCCGTCTTTTCTGAGAGGTCGGTCTTACTTGCCGGCGCCGAGCTCGATCGGCACGCCCACCAGGGAGCCGTACTCCGTCCAGGAACCGTCGTAGTTCTTGACGTTCTCCTGGCCGAGCAGCTCGTGCAGCACGAACCAGCTGTGCGCGGAGCGCTCACCGATGCGGCAGTAGGCGATGGTGTCCTTGGCCAGGTCCACGCCCTCGGACTCGTACAGCTCCTTCAGCTCCTCGTCGGACTTGAAGGTGCCGTCGTCGTTGGCCGACTTCGACCAGGGGATGTTCTTGGCGCTCGGGACGTGGCCCGGGCGCTGCGACTGCTCCTGCGGCAGGTGCGCCGGGGCGAGCAGCTTGCCGGAGAACTCGTCGGGCGAGCGGACGTCGACCAGGTTCTTGGAGCCGATCGCGTCGACGACCTCGTCGCGAAAGGCACGGATCGAGGCGTCCTGCGGCTTGGCCTTGTACTGGGTCTTCGCGCGCTCGGGCACCTCGGTGCCGTCGACGAGCTCGCGGGCGTCCAGCTCCCACTTCTTGCGGCCGCCGTCGAGGAGACGGACGTCCTCGTGGCCGTAGAGCTTGAAGTACCAGTAGGCGTAGGCCGCGAACCAGTTGTTGTTGCCGCCGTAGAGGACGACCGTGTCGTCGTTGGCGATCCCCTTCTCCGACAGGAGCGTCTCGAACTGCTCCTGGTTGACGAAGTCGCGGCGGACCGGGTCCTGGAGGTCCTGCTTCCAGTCGATGCGGACAGCGTTCTTGATGTGGTTCTTCTCGTACGCCGTGGTGTCCTCGTCGACCTCGACGACGACGACCTTGGGGTCGTCCAGGTGCTGCTCGACCCAGTCGGCGTCTACCAGGACGTCGCTGCGGCTCATGCTTCTTCTCCTCCGGGGCAGTTTGCGGCGGGGCGTTGCGAGTCAGAAGGGGTGCGGGTACGCGGTGTCGCGGTGGCGTACGCGGCGCACGAGTGGCCCTGTGTCAGGAGCCAGGGCCGGGATACGGGAGTGAAGATCTCCCGCTCAGGAAGTGCGACAGAGCATGGCGGCGACGCGGCACAGGTCTACTGCCCGCCGCTTCGTGAGATCCGCCTGTCGCTGCATGGGGTCGATCGTAGGGACCGAGCGCGGGGCGTGTCACCGGCGTGTCGAATGGTGAGATGCGATCGTCCGTCATACGAGATGGGATGCGCTGCGGGGCGGTCGCCGGACGACTCCCGGGCGCACGCCTCCGACACCCCATCTACGGTACGGACGGGGGCGTCTCGCCCATCGGACAATCGGTCTGCGCCCGGCCTCAGCCCGGCCTGCGCCCGCCTTTGGGGCCTGCCTTCGCTGCCGGTCGCCGGTCGGCGGTTGCCGGTCGTCGCGGTCGCGGGTCGTCCTACCCAGCGAGCCGGACGTCCGAACCCTTCACCGTGATCTCCACGCCGTCCTTCACAGCCTCGAGCTTGTCGAGCTTGATGCCGCCGGGGAGCCGGTCGATGCGCTGCTCGAAGTCGGTGATGGTCCGGATCCGGGAGCCGGCGACTTCCATGCCGGCGAGCTTGGGCAGGCTGTCGGCGTGCACCCTGACGGTGTTGCCCTGGGCCGTGACCGAGCTGAGCACGTAGACCGGGTTCGGCAGCTTGATGCCGAGGGCGGGCGCCTCGACCTTGACCGCGACCTTGACCTTCCCGTTCCCGCCGTCGGACAGGCCGATCACCCGGGCGGTGACACCGGGGGCGACATCGGTGGGCTGTGACTTGGCCGTCTTCAGCAGCTCGGCATAGGTGACGAGCGCGGTGCCGGTGGCGTCGGCGGCGGTGGCCGAGCTGAAGCTGCCGGAGAACGTCACGCCCTTCATCGACGCGTTCAGGTCGTCGATACGGATCTTCTCGGAGCCGTTGCCGGTGGTCGCGTCGTAGTCCTTGATGCCGATCTCGACGTCGTCCAGCTCGCCGGAGAGGACCTGGGTGAGGAAGGGGAAGCCCTTGATCGACACGTCCGGGGTGGTGGCCAGGTTCTCGGTGGCCCTGAGCTTGTCGGCCGCCTCGTTCTGCGCGATGTGAACCGCGACGCGGTCCGCGATCACGAAGAGGCCGCCAAGGATCACGACGAGGATCAGCAGTATTCGCAGTGCGCGCATTGCTCGGTTGTCCCCACGTCGGCGGTCGTCACGGCGGTCCGACGACCCGGAGGCCGTCCTGCGTGACAGTACCCGTCGGGGAAGAGGCAACGGGGAATTGTTGATCAGCTGTGACACGGAGGGGCGGGGCTGGCTTGCTCAGCCCAGCGCCCGGCCCAGTACGTAGATCACCGGCGCCGCCGCCGTCAGCGGCAGTGCGACGCCCGCCGTGAAGTGGACGAAGCGGGAGGGGTAGTCGTAGCTCGCCACCCGGTGGCCGATCAGCGCGCAGACGCCCGCGCCCAGGCCGAGGAACGCGCCCGACGCACCCGATGTGCCGAAACCCGTCGCGCCGCCCATCGCGATGCCCGCGCCCGACGCCGCCAGCAGGGCCACCACGACCGACGCCGCCGTCGGCAGCGGCAGCGCGCGGGCCAGGACCGCCACGGCGACCGCGACCGCGCCCACCGTGACCGCGTCGGATACGGCCGCCAGGTGCCCGGCCGCGACGATCGACAGCGCGGCCGAGGCGACCGTCGCCATCAGGCCGTACATCCGCGTGTCCGGGTCGGCGTGCGACCTGAGCTGGAGGACCAGGGACAGCAGGACCCAGACGCCGAGCGTGCCCAGGATCGCCGCCGGCGCCTGCTCCCGGCCCGCCACCAGCAGCGTCACGTCCGCGGTGACAGCGCCCAGGAACGCCAGCGCGATGCCCTGCCGGGCCGGCCACATGCCGTTCAGCCGGAACCATCCGGCCGCCGTCACGGCCTGCAGGATCACGAGCGGTACGACGAGCGCGTACGTCCCCACGGCCGCGGCCCCGGCGAGCAGCGCCCCCAGGACCGCGGTGAGCGCGGCCGGCTGCAGCCCGGGCTCGATGATCGGCGAACGGCCTTCGAGCCGGGCCCGCTGGTTCGCGGGCAGGGTGGCCGGGTCGACGGCGGGGGACCCGGGCTCGGTGGGGGCGGTCGTCGTCGCGGTGACGGCCACGCCGGGCGCCGCGTGACCGCGCGGCTCGTACGCCTGCGCGTGCGTCTCCGGCGGCAACGGCTGCGCGGCCACGTACGGCTGCTGCCATTGCTGATGCTGCTGCGGGTGGGCCGCGCCGTTCGGGTCGTACCAACCCTGCTGCGGGTAACCCTCCCGGGGCTGTCGGGCCTGCGGGGCCTGGTGGGCGTCATAGCCCCCGTACCCGGGGGCCGCGTGTCCCTCGTAGCCCTCGTACGGCTGGTTGCTCATCGCTCATCCTCCTGCGAACGGCGGGAGCACCTCGACCGTGCCGCCCTCGGCCAGCCGTACCGTCTCGTGCTCACGGGTCCCGACGGGGTCACCGTCGACCAGGAAGGAGCAGCGCTTCAGGACGCGGACGAGTTCGCCGGGGTGCCTCTCGCGCGCCGCGTCGAGCGCCTCCGCGAGCGTCGTCGCGTCGTACGGCTCCTCGGCGACCCCCGCGGCCGCCTTCGCGGCGGCCCAGTAGCGCACCGTGCCCTTTGCCATCTGCTTCCTCGACTCGGTCGTGGTGAACACCGTTCAGGCTAGCCCGCCCGGGCGGCCACCCACTCCCCGATGCGGGCCAGCAGGGCGTCGTCGCTGGCGTGCTCGGCGTGGCCCATGCCGGGCTCCAGCCACAGTTCGGCGTGGTCACGGGCGGCCTCGGCCAGCATGCGGGGGTGGTCGACGGGGAAGTAGCCGTCCTGGTCGCCGTGCACGATCAGCAGCGGGGTCGGCGCGATCAGGGGGACGGATTCCACGGGCGAGGCCGGTACGGGGTCCCAGTCGCGGTGGTGGATGCGGGTGCGCAGGCCGTAGCGGCCCACCAGGCGGCCCTCGGGCCGGGTCACCAGCCAGTGCAGCCGCCGCATGGGGGCCGTGCCCCGGTAGTACCAGCGGGCGGGCGCACTCACTGACACCACCGCGTCCGTGTCCGCGCCCTCCTCGTGCGCCGCCGCGTGCCGCAGCACCACCGATCCGCCCATCGAGAAGCCGACGGTGGCCACGCGCGTGTGCCCCAGCTCCCGCGCCCATCGCACGGCGGCCGCCAGATCGTGCACTTCCCGGTCGCCGACGGTGGACCGGCCGCCGGACGCCCCGTGGCCCCGGAAGGAGAACGTCACCACCGCGCCGTACTGCCTGAGGACGCCCGCCACCCGGCGCACATGGGGCCGCTCCAGATCACCCGTGAAGCCGTGTGCCACGACGATCGCAAGATCGTCCAGGCGGCCGGAAGGTGGACGCCCGGTGTCGTATACAACGGATCCCGGATCGTATGCGGCGTCGATCGTCACCCCGTCGGGCGTGCGAAGAAACGTCCGCACAGGCCCGCGACGAGCCGTCTCGGAATGCGGACGAACCGTGGATCGTGCCGTTCCACCTGCCGTACCAGTGCTCATGTGGGCTATTCTGCTGGGCAGAGGACTCGGGCAGCGTAGCCCCCGGGTCCTTTTGTGCTTTCGGAAGCGTTGTATACGAAGCGGGAAACCGCAGGTGTACGGGCCGCCGGGATGCGCAGAGCAGTGCCGCCCCGCCAAACGTCCTCGCACGGGACCGAGGAGGAACCAGACGTATGAGTTCTCTGCTGCTCCTGACCAACGCCCTTCAGCCGTCGACGGAGGTGCTTCCCGCTCTCGGCCTGCTCCTGCACAACGTGCGAGTCGCTCCGGCGGAAGGCCCCGCTCTCGTCGACACCCCCGGTGCCGACGTCATCCTCGTCGACGGGCGACGGGACCTGCCGCAGGTGCGCAGCCTGTGCCAGCTGCTGCGCTCCACCGGGCCCGGCTGTCCGCTTCTCCTGGTCGTCACCGAGGGCGGTCTCGCGGCCGTCACCGCCGACTGGGGCATCGACGACGTACTCCTCGACACCGCCGGCCCCGCCGAGGTGGAGGCCCGCCTCCGCCTGGCCATGGGCCGTCAGCAGATCGTCAACGACGACTCCCCGATGGAGATCCGCAACGGCGACCTGTCCGTGGACGAGGCGACCTACTCGGCCAAGCTCAAGGGCCGCGTCCTGGACCTCACCTTCAAGGAGTTCGAGCTCCTGAAGTACCTCGCGCAGCACCCCGGGCGGGTCTTCACCCGCGCCCAGCTGCTCCAGGAAGTCTGGGGCTACGACTACTTCGGCGGCACGCGCACGGTCGACGTCCACGTACGACGGCTGCGCGCCAAACTGGGGCCCGAGCACGAGTCGCTGATCGGCACCGTCCGCAACGTGGGCTACCGCTTCGTCACCCCGGAGAAGGTGGAGCGCGCCGCCGAGGAGGCGAAGGCCAAGGCGGCCCGGCCGAAGGCGGACGACGCGGACGAGTCGGCGCCCGTGGCCGGGGCCGAGGTCACGGCCGAGGCATAGACACAGGTCACGGCTGAGGCACAGCGACAGGTCACAGCTGGGGCATAGAACGGCGAAGGCCCTGCCCAGAGGCGGTCCATCCGCGTAGACTCCGCGCGTGGCCAAGGTGACTCGGGACGATGTGGCGCGGCTGGCGGGGACATCCACCGCCGTCGTCAGCTATGTCATCAACAACGGACCCCGGCCGGTCGCCCCGGCCACGCGCGAGCGCGTCCTCGCCGCGATCAAGGAACTGGGATACCGGCCCGACCGGGTCGCCCAGGCCATGGCGTCGCGGCGCACGGACCTCATAGGCATGATCGTGCCGGACGCGCGCCAGCCCTTCTTCGGGGAGATGACGCACGCGGTCGAGCAGGCCGCCGCCGAGCGCGGAAAGATGGTGCTGGTCGGCAACACCGACTACGTGGCCGAGCGCGAGGTCCACTATCTGCGGGCCTTCCTCGGCATGCGCGTCTCCGGGCTGATCCTGGTCAGCCACGCGCTCAACGACCACGCCGCCGCGGAGATCGACGCCTGGGACGCCCGGGTCGTCCTGCTGCACGAGCGGCCCGAGGCGATCGACGACGTCGCCGTCGTCACGGACGACCTGGGCGGCGCCCAACTCGCCGTACGGCACCTCCTCGAGCACGGGTACGAGTACGTCGCCTGTATGGGCGGTACCGCTGAGACCCCTGCGGTCGGCGACCCCGTGTCCGACCACGTCGAGGGCTGGCGGCGCGCGATGCAGGAGGCCGGCATCCCGACGGAGGGCCGCCTGTTCGAGGCGCCGTACAACCGGTACGACGCGTACAACGTCGCCCTGGAGCTGCTGTCCGGGCCGCACCGCCCCCCGGCGATCTTCTGCTCCACCGACGACCAGGCGATCGGCGTGCTCCGGGCGGCCCGCGAGCTGCGGATCGACGTGCCCGGAGAGCTGGCGGTGGCCGGGTTCGACGACGTGAAGGAGGCGGCACTGACGGACCCGCCGCTCACCACGGTGGCCTCGGACCGTTCGGGCATGGCCCGCGCGGCCGTCGATCTGGTGCTCGACGACGGGCTTCGGGTGGCGGGGTCGCGGCGGGAGCGGTTGAAGCTGTTCCCCTCGCGGCTGGTCGTGCGCCGTTCCTGCGGGTGTGAGTAGATCCCTTCGCGGTCCCGCTGAAACCCCCTCGGAGTCGTGAGAGACGAGTCTTCATCACGGCCCCGAGGGGTCTTTATATCGGGCATACACGGTTCTGTCGGGCTTCTCAGCGGGGACTCAGGCAGCTCTCATGATCAGGGGACACTCTCTTTTGCATGACCGAGAGCTTCCGCCGCAGCGGCGAGTACGAGTACCCCCAGGGGCACGGACCCCAGTCCGCGTACCCCGAGCAGCAGCAGCACACCTCCTCCCCCGTGAACCCGGAGTGGCCGCCCCCTCCGGCGTACGAGCCGGCGCAGCCGGCGGTCGCGGCCGGCGGCGGTCATGACGGATACGGCGGCGGCGACGGCACGGCCGTCCTGGCCGCCGTCCCGGCCCAGCCCGGGCCGAAGCGGCGCACCAAGGGCCCGTTCGCGCTCCTCGCCGCCGTGGCGATCGTCGCCGCGGCGATAGGTGGCGGCACGGCGTACGGGATCCAGGAGCTGACCGGCAAGGACACGGCCGTCTCCTCGAGCTCGACCAGCACCAACGTGGTGCCGTCCAGTGCGAAGGGCACGGTCGCCGGAGTGGTCGCCGCGGTCAACCCGAGCATCGTGGAGATCAACGCCACCTCGAGCGCCGGTGAGTCGACCGGTTCCGGCGTGATCATCACCAGCGACGGCCAGATCGTCACCAACAACCATGTCATCTCGGGTGCCTCCTCGATCAAGGTGACGACGAGCGACGGCAAGTCGTACACCGCGCAGCTCGTGGGCACCGACAGCAAGAAGGACCTGGCGCTGCTCGAGCTGCAGGGCGCCTCCGGGCTGAAGGCCGCCACGCTCGGCAACTCCGACGGCCTCCAGGTCGGCGACCAGGTCGTCGCCATCGGCTCGCCCGAGGGCCTGAGCGACACGGTCACCAGCGGCATCATCTCCGCACTGAACCGTGACGTCACCGTGCCGACCGACGAGAACCAGCAGCAGCAGGGCGGCAGCGGCCGGTGGCCGTTCGCGTTCGGCGGCCGGCAGTTCAACGGCGACACGGGCTCGTCCACGACGACGTACAAGGCGATCCAGACGGACGCCTCCCTCAACCCGGGCAACTCCGGTGGCGCCCTCATCGACATGAACGGCAACGTCATCGGCATCAACTCGGCGATGTACTCGGCCAGTTCGGACTCGACCTCGTCGAGCGCCGGCAGCGTCGGCCTGGGCTTCGCCATCCCGATCAACACCGTCAAGTCCGACCTGGCGACGCTGCGCTCCGGTTCCCAGAGCTGAGCGGGCGCCCCGCCGGGCGAGTGGTAAGGAGTACGACATGATCACGATGGCTGTGCACGAGGTCACCGGTGCCACCAAGCCCGGCGGAGTCCTGCTGGCCCTGGCCGTGGCGAACGAGCTCCACGCCCCGATGCGGCGCCGGGTGCGGACCCGGCCCCAGCCCCGGCCCCGGACCCGGCCGCGGGTCGAGCGCACCCCCGAGGTGCCGGTCCCGCAGGTGGCGGTCCCGCAGCTGATGGGGCTGCGGATGACGGCTGCGCGGCCGCACCGCCGCAAGGTTCCGCTGAGCCGGCTGACCGCGGTGATGGGCTGACCAGAAGCCCGTACAGTCCCCGGAGGTGCGGTTGCCCGGGGCAGGGCGCGCAACCCGGCGCTGACGGGTGCCTCCCCCAAGCTCTTCGAGCAGGGGGGACCCCCAGCGCCCACCCGTGCCGCCCCTGGGCTCCCCTCAGGCCGTCAAGGCACTGGGGGAGGCACGACTGCACGCAGCTACGCCTTTCCGTCCCCGACCCGAATCGTGCGAGGCTGAATCCGTTCAGCCCGTCCGTCGCACCTTGAGGAACTCCACATCCATGAGCCCCGCCGAAGGCGACCGAGACCCCCAGCGCATCCTGATCGTCGACGACGAGCCGGCCGTGCGTGAAGCACTCCAGCGCAGCCTCGCCTTCGAGGGCTATGCCACCGAGGTGGCCGTGGACGGTGCGGACGCGCTGGAGAAGGCGACCGCGTACAAGCCGGACCTGGTGGTCCTCGACATCCAGATGCCGCGCATGGACGGCCTCACCGCCGCCCGCCGGATCCGGGGCGCGGGCGACACCACTCCCATCCTGATGCTGACGGCCCGCGACACGGTCGGCGACCGTGTCACCGGCCTGGACGCCGGGGCCGACGACTACCTGGTCAAGCCGTTCGAGCTGGACGAGCTGTTCGCCCGTATCCGCGCCCTGCTGCGCCGCAGCCACTACGCGGCGGCCGTGGCGGGCGCGGCCGAGGAGAACGACGTCCTCGCCTTCGCCGACCTGCGCATGGACCTCGCCACCCGCGAGGTCACGCGCGCCGGGCGCCCGGTGGAGCTGACCCGTACCGAGTTCACGCTCCTGGAGATGTTCATGGCACACCCGCGCCAGGTGCTGACCCGCGAGCAGATCCTGAAGTCGGTCTGGGGCTTCGACTTCGAGCCGTCGTCGAACTCGCTCGACGTGTACGTCATGTACCTGCGCCGCAAGACGGAGGCGGGCGGCGAGCCGCGCCTGGTGCACACCGTGCGTGGCGTGGGCTACGTCCTGCGGCAGGGCGGCGCGGAGTGATCAAACGGTTCCGGTCCCTCCCGCTGCGCTCACGGCTGGCCCTGCTGGTGGCGGTCGCGGTGGCGTTCGGCGTGGCGGCGGTGTCGGTCACCTGCTGGTTCATCGTGCAGGGCAAGTTGTACCAGCAGGTCGACAGCCAGCTGACGTCCGCCAGCGGCCCGGTCAAGATGGTGGGCCTGACGAACACCCTGAGCAACTGCACCACCACGCCCCATCCCCAGGACGACCGCGGTCCGCAGCCCGACACCTACTACATGCAGGTGATCAACACGGACGGCAGGATCTGCGTCTACCAGCAGTCCGCGGGCCTCCTCCACGTCACCCGCACCGATCTCGAGATCGCCAAGAACCCGGACCCGGACAAGAGGATCATCCACAACGGCACCGACAGCAAGGGCAACCCGGTGCGGGTGATCGCGGCGCCCCTGGTGAGCGAGGGCCCGGGCGGAGTGCAGCTGTTCTCCGACAGCGCCCTGCTCATGGCGGTCCCCCTCACCGACACCCAGAAGACCCTCGGCGACCTGGCCCTGGTCCTCCTCGTCGTGTCCGGCGTCGGTGTCGTGGGGGCCGGAGCCACCGGTCTCGCCGTGGCCCGGGCGGGCCTGCGCCCCGTCGACAAGCTCACCGAGGCCGTCGAGCACATTGCCCGCACCGAGGACCTCACCACCCGCATCCCGGTGGACGAGGAGAGCGAGGACGAGATCGCCCGCCTGTCCCGTTCCTTCAACTCGATGACGTCGGCCCTGGCCAGCTCCCGGGAACTGCAGCAGCAGCTGATCGCGGACGCGGGCCACGAGCTGCGCACCCCGCTCACGTCGCTGCGCACCAACATCGAACTCCTCACCCGCAGCGAGGAGACGGGCCGCCCGCTGCCCCCGGAGGACCGCAAGGCGCTGCTCGCCTCGGTGAAGGCGCAGATGACGGAGTTGGCCTCGCTCATCGGTGACCTCCAGGAACTCTCGCGCCCCACGAGCGGCCAGCACGCCGGCAAGGCGCAGGTGGTGGCGTGGCAGGACGTCGTCGAGTCGGCGCTGCGCCGCGCCCGGCTGCGCGGCCCGGAGCTGACGATCACGGCGGACCTCCAGCCGTGGTACGTCCGCTCGGAGCCGTCCGCGCTGGAGCGGGCCGTGGTCAACATCCTGGACAACGCGGTGAAGTTCAGCCCGGGGAGCGGCACGATCGATGTCCAGCTCGCCGACGGCGTCCTGACCGTACGCGACCACGGCCCGGGGATCGCGGCCGACGAACTCCCGCACGTCTTCGACCGCTTCTGGCGCTCCCCGAGCGCCCGCGCCCTGCCCGGCTCGGGTCTCGGCCTGTCGATCGTGGCCCGCACGGTGGAACAGGCGGGCGGCGAGGTGTCCCTGACCCCTGCGGAGGGCGGCGGCACGGTGGCGACGGTACGGCTGCCGGGTGCGCCCACTCCGCCGCCGGAGGAACAACCGGCCGTCGCGTAGCAGCGGCGAACCGCAAGGGCGTCCTGATCGCCGACTCCACGGTGGGCGGTGACGTGTCCGACCGCTGCTTCTACCTCGGCCGCCCCTCGCACGCCGGCGACAGGGCGACGATCGACTGCACGCCCTGCCGCTGGAGCACCTTGGCGTACTTGTTGATCGTCTCGACCTCGTCGCCGAACTTCAGGCCCTTCACACCCTCCGCGGAGACGATGTTCGGGGTGCCCTCGAGCGTGACGCCGATGAAGCCGACCTTGACGCCGTTCTTCTTCCACACCCAGTAGGGCTTGACGATCGGCTTGCCGGTCTTCTCGTCCGTCACGTTCGCGGCGAGATAAGGGAAGTTCGCGCCCTGGAACGTCTCGCCGTCGTCGTAGCAGCCGTCCGTCGGGTGGCAGCCGCCGTTCTGCAGCCGGGCCAGTTCCCGCGCGCCCTCGTCGAACTCGTGGTTGCCGACGCTGGTGACGTCCAGGTCGAGCTTGTTGAGCGCGTCGATGGTGGGCTCGTCGTGGAAGAGGCCGGAGATCAGCGGCGAAGCGCCGACCATGTCTCCGGCGGCGGCGGTGATGGAGTACGGGTGGCCGGTGCGGGCCTGGCGCAGGTGCGTGGCGAGGTACTCGACGCCGCCCGTGTCGATGGTCTTGGTGGTGCCGTCCTCCTGGTGCTCGGTGACCCGTCCGGAGGAACCGGCCGGCGGCTCCAGGTTGCCGTGCAGGTCGTTGAAGGACAGCAGCTGCACGTCCTGGTAGCGGCCGGGGTGTTGCGGACCGGGCCTGCTGCCGTGGGCGTCGGCCGGGAGCGCGGCGAGAAGGGTGCCGGCCGTGGCCAGGCCCGCGGCGGCGGCGAGGATGCGGTGAAGACGTCTATGCCGGACGTTCGGCGGCATGTGCCCCGCTGTGGTGTGTAAAGAACACGCCAAGACGGTGATTCGCGCAGCTTAGGGTCAACGCGCGTAGCGCAAAAGGGGGTTCGGGGTTACGAGCGGGTTGCCTTCTACCTCCCCTTTCCTTCCTCCGCCCCGTACCCTCGTACCCATGACCAGCGACGACACCGCCCGCCCGGCTCCGACCCGCTCCCTCGAGACCGTCACCGCGCTCTCGCCCGAACAGGCCGACGCCGTGCTGGCGCTCCTCGCCTACGCCGCCCGGGTCGACGGGCAGCAGGCCGTGTCCGAACAGGGGCGACTGCAGTTGCGCGGCGGCGGGCGGGACGGCGTCTCCCATCTTCTGCTGACGGTCGACGGCACGCTCGTCGGATACGCCCAGCTGGAGGACACCGACCCGGTGGAGGCGCCGACCGCCGAGCTGGTCGTGCACCCGGCCCACCGCGGCCACGGGCACGGCCGGGCGCTGGGCTCCGCCCTCCTAGCGGCCTCCGGCAAGCGGCTGCGGGTGTGGGCACACGGCGGCCACTCCGCGGCGCGGCACCTGGCACAGGTGCTGGGCCTGACCCTGTTCCGCGAACTGCGCCAGCTGCGCCGCTCGTTGACGGACTTCGACCCGCCGGAGCCGACGTTGCCGGAGGGTGTCACGGTGCGCACGTTCGTGCCCGGGCAGGACGACAAGGCCTGGCTCGCCGTCAACGCGGCGGCGTTCGCCCACCACCCCGAACAGGGCTCCCTCACCCAGCGGGACCTCGACGACCGCAAGGCGGAGCCATGGTTCGACCCGGAGGGCTTCTTCCTGGCGGAACGGGAGGGGGAACTGGTCGGCTTCCACTGGACCAAGATCCACGCGCAGGAGCGGCTCGGCGAGGTGTACGTCCTGGGCGTCCGCCCCGGCACCCAGGGCACCGGCCTGGGCCGCGCCCTCACCACGATCGGCCTGCGCCACCTGGCGGCCCGGGGCCTGCCGACGGCGATGCTGTACGTCGACGCGGACAACAAGGCGGCCCTGTCGGTGTACGAACGCCTGGGCTTCACGACGTACGAGACGGACCTGATGTACCGAACGGAAACCTGAGCCGCGGCCTCCGGCAGGGGGGCGGGGGGCTGCGGCGCCGCGGAGCCGGGCTTCCGGCCCGCCGGGGGCTGGGGGCGCCGGGGGGGACGGAAGCCCTGCCGGAGGCTCAGCCCGCCCAGGGCACAGGGGCCCAGCCACCACCGCCACCACCCGGGGCACAGGGGCTCAGCCCCGCCAAGGCGCGGGCGCGCCGGGGCCGGGCAGAGGGTCTTCGCCCCCGCCGCCCCTACCCTTCCCGTCCCTGGGGGCTGCGCCCCCAGACCCCCGCTGTCGGCCTTGCCGCCTCGTCCTCAAACTCCTCCAAGCTCTTCGAGCAGTGGGGAGCCCCAGACGGGCTGAATGATGCCGACCGGCGCTGACACATCAGGCCCTGGACATTCAGCCCCTCCGGCGTTTGAGGAGCGGGGGTCCCGGGGGCTGGCCCCCGAACGGGGTCCGGGGCGAAGCCCCTGGCGGGGTGCAGGGGCGGAGCCCCGCGAAGGCTCCAGGGGACGCAGTCCCCGCCCGGGTCCAAGGGCGAAGCCCCCACCGGGGTCGAAGGGGCGGAGCCCCTGGAGGATGGGTCGGGTAGGGGCGGCGGGGGCGATGTCCCCGGGCCTCCCCCCGCTATCCCGCACGTCATGTCGCCGTAACCATTGATTCAGACGGGCTTGCGACGCTCAGCCAATGAACGCCGCCGTGCCAGAGCCCTTGCCGCCCCCGGAGAACGGGGCCGGTGCGGACCGTGCGCGCTCGCTGCCGCCCGGTCGTTCCGACGCGCCCGTCACCCGTTCGGCGCGGAAGAATGGGTTTATGAGCCAGCAGAACGCCCAGGCGCCGGTCCACCCGTCCCCCGCCACCCCCCGCGAGGGAGAGCCCTCGGGTCGCGCGGCCATGCAGAATCAGCAGCCCTCCGTGGGTTCCATCGCCGCGCACCGCCCGCACACAGTGGCGGCGGCGGTGTCCGGACTCGATCCCGACCTCGACGCCGACCTGGACGCCTACGAGGAGGCCGAGGGCGCCCAGCTGCCCCAGGGCCGCTTCCTGGACCGCGAGCGCAGCTGGCTCCAGTTCAACGAGCGTGTCCTCGAGCTCGCCGAGGATCCGAACACGCCGCTCCTCGAGCGCGCGAAGTTCCTCGCGATCTTCGCCAGCAACCTGGACGAGTTCTTCATGGTCCGGGTGGCGGGACTGAAACGTCGTATCGCCACCGGGGTCGCCACCCGGTCCGCGTCGGGCCTCCAGCCCCGCGAGGTGCTGGAGATGATCTGGGCCCGCTCCCGCGAGCTGATGGCCCGGCACGCCGCCACCTTCCAGGAGGACGTCGCCCCCGCCCTCGCGGAGGAGGGCATCCACATCGTCCGCTGGAGCGAGCTGACGGACAAGGAGCAGGCGCGGCTGTTCACCCTGTTCCGGCACCAGATCTTCCCGGTGCTGACCCCGCTCGCCGTGGACCCCGCGCACCCCTTCCCGTACATCTCGGGCCTGTCCCTGAACCTCGCGGTCGTCGTGCGCAACCCGGTCTCCGGCCACCGCCACTTCGCCCGCGTCAAGGTGCCGCCGCTGCTCTCCCGCTTCCTGGAGGCCTCCCCGCAGCGCTACGTCCCCATCGAGGACGTCATCGCCGCGCATCTGGAGGAGCTGTTCCCGGGCATGGAGGTGCTGCAGCACCACACCTTCCGGATAACCCGGAACGAGGACCTCGAGGTCGAGGAGGACGACGCGGAGAACCTGCTCCAGGCCCTGGAGAAGGAGCTCATGCGGCGCCGCTTCGGCCCGCCGGTGCGCCTGGAGGTCGAGGAGTCCATCGACCGCTACGTCCTCGACCTGCTGGTGCGCGAGCTGAAGATCTCCGAGGCCGAGGTCTACCCGCTGGCCGGCCCCCTGGACCTCACCGGCCTCTTCGGCATCGCCAACCTCGACCGGCCCGAGCTGAAGTACCCCAAGTTCGTCGCCGGCACCCACCGCGACCTGGCGGAGGTCGAGTCGGCGTCCGCGCCGGACATCTTCGCCGCGCTGCGCGAGCGGGACGTCCTGCTGCACCACCCGTACGACAGCTTCTCCACGTCCGTACAGGCGTTCCTGGAGCAGGCCGCCGCCGACCCGGACGTCCTGGCGATCAAGCAGACGCTGTACCGCACCTCGGAGACCTCGCCGATCGTCGACGCGCTGATCGACGCCGCCGAGTCCGGCAAGCAGGTCCTCGTACTGGTGGAGATCAAGGCCCGCTTCGACGAGCAGGCCAACATCAAGTGGGCCCGCAAGCTGGAGGAGGCGGGCTGCCACGTCGTCTACGGTCTCGTCGGGCTGAAGACCCACTGCAAGCTGTCGCTCGTGGTGCGGCAGGAGGGCGAAACGCTCCGCCGCTACAGCCACGTCGGCACGGGCAACTACCACCCGAAGACCGCACGTCTGTACGAGGACCTGGGGCTGCTGACGGCCGACCCGCAGGTCGGCGCGGACCTGTCCGACCTGTTCAACCGGCTGTCGGGCTACTCCCGCCGGGAGATCTACCGCCGCCTGCTGGTCGCGCCCAAGTCCCTGCGCGACGGCCTGGTCTCGCGGGTCAACAAGGAGATCCAGCACCACCGGGCCGGCCGGCCCGCGTCCGTCCGCATCAAGGTCAACTCGATGGTGGACGAGGCGGTCATCGACTCCCTCTACCGGGCCTCCCAGGCGGGCGTCCCCGTCGACGTGTGGGTGCGCGGCATCTGCGCGCTGCGCCCGGGCGTGACCGGACTGTCGGAGAACATCCGCGTACGGTCCATCCTCGGCCGCTTCCTGGAGCACTCCCGCGTCTTCGCCTTCGGCAACGGCGGCGAGCCGGAGGTGTGGATCGGCAGCGCCGACATGATGCACCGCAATCTCGACCGCCGTATCGAAGCACTCGTCAGGGTCGCCGACCCGGCGCACCGGGCGGCTCTCAACCGGCTCCTGGAAACCGGTATGTCCGACACCACCTCGTCCTGGCACCTGGGCCCGGACGGCGAGTGGATCCGGCACGCCTTCGACGCCGACGGCCAGCCCCTGCCGAACATCCAGGAGATGCTCATAGACGCCCGGAGGCGCCGGCGTGGCACAGCAACACCTTGATCCCCCCACCGACCCCACGGCCGACCTCACGGCCGACCTCACGGCCGGGCCCTCCCCCACACTCTCGACTTCGCCGGAGCGGGGGGACCCCCATGAGCAGGGAGGTGCCCCCACCGGGGACGCCCTCGCGGAGTACCTGCGGGCCCAGGCCACGGAGTTCCTCCGCGCGTTGCGTCAGCACCGGGAGGCCGGTGACGGGGGTCCCCCCGCACGGGCGAAGTCGCGAGCGGGGGAGGGAGGCGGTACGGAGGACTCCGGCGACGCCGCGCTCGCCCTGCGCCGCTCGGCCCGTCGCATCAGCGGCACGCTGCACACGTTCCGCGCCCTGCTCGACGCCGACTGGTCGGAGGCGATGCGGCCGGAGCTGGCCTGGCTGTCGGGCACGCTGGCCCGCGAGCACGCGTACGCGGCCCGGCTCGACCGCCTGCTGCTCGCCCTGCACCGGCTGTCGGGCTCGTCGGCCTTCCCCGCGCAGACGACCGGCGCAGCGGAGGGCGCCGGGCCGCGCGACCGGGTCGGCGTTCCGGAGCGCGGCAACCTGACCGTGGGCGCCGCGAAGGCGGGCGCCCTGCTGGAGCGTCAGCTCACCCTGGCCCGCACCCGCGCCCACTCGGCGGCCCTGCAGGCGCTCGGTTCCAGCCGCTTCCACGCGGTGGCGGACAGCGTCGCCGTCCTCGCCAGCGAGGTCCCGCTCACCCGGGCCGCGGCGACCGCCGACCTGCGGCCGCCGGCCGCGGCGGCCGAGGAGCGGCTGACCGACGCGGTGGCCGCGCTGCCGCTGGTCACCGCGGGCCACCCGTACAACGCGGAGGCCCTCGTCCACGGCCTGTCCCCGGACCCGGCCCCGCATCCGCAGGACGGCCCCTGGCACCAGGTCCGGCTGCTGCTGCGGCTGCACCGCTACGCGCGTGAGGTGCTGTACGGGCGGTACGGCGAGAACGCGGCGGTCGACGTGCGGCTGCTGGCGGCCGGGCAGGCCCTCAACCGGCACCGGGACGCCTCGGAGGCGGCGGCCGCGGCGGCAGCGGCGGCCCGCACCCCGCGCATCGCCCCGGCGACGGCGTACGCCCTGGGCGTGCTGCACGCCGACCAGCGGCACGAGGTGGAGGCGGCCCGCTTCGCCTTCCAGCAGTCCTGGCAGAAGCAGGCGGTGGGTACTCCGTAGACGCCGCAGGGACGGCTGGGCTCACGGGGGCGCGCACCGTATGCGTGAGAGAGGAGCCGGAGTACCCGATGACCGAGGAGACCATCCGTGCGGCGGGCTGTGTCCTGTGGCGCCGCTCGCCCGTCGACGGCGCCCTGGAGATCTGTCTGGTCCACCGGCCGAAGTACGACGACTGGTCCCACCCCAAGGGCAAGCTGAAGCGCGGCGAGGACCCGCTCACGGGGGCGCTGCGGGAGGTGGCGGAAGAGACGGGCTACACCGCCGTGCCCGGCGCGCCCCTGCCCACCGCGCACTATCTGGCGAACGGCCGCCCCAAGCAGGTGCACTACTGGGCGGCCGAGGCCACGGACGGCTCCTTCGCCCCCAACCGCGAGGTCGACCGCGTCCTGTGGCTCCCCCCGGTCGCGGCCCGCCACCGCCTGAGCCAGCCGCGTGACAGGGAACTCGTCGACACCCTGCTCCGGGTACTGGAACAGCCGACCGCTCGGACACCCGCCGCGGAATGACACGCCCGGGCACGCGGGCGCCCGACATGAGCGGATCCCGACCGTTGCGTGAGTGACGAAGGTCGCGAGGAGAATCCGGGATCGCCCCGTGTCCACAACGTAAGCCTTCCGTGACCTAACCACACCGTCCGCAGGGGTTCACCCCCCGTTCACTTTCGGCCATAGGCGCCTTCACCTGATCTGCCTAATTTCGGCCTTACACGGTGGCGGGCGCCACCTCGCAGGCGCGCCCACATCACCCCACTTCGCACGCCGCCGATCAGGACGGCGGCTCCTGGAAGGAACTCCCGAAAGTGAAGCTTCAGCGCATGAACCGGCGGGCCCTCACCCTCGGTGCTCTCGCCGTCTCCGGCGCCCTGGCCCTCACGGCGTGCGGCTCCGACGACACGGGTTCCAAGAGCAGCGGCGGGGGCAGCAGCGCCTCCGCGGGCGCGACGAACGCCGGCTCCATCAAGTGCGACAACGCCAAGGGCCAGCTGCTCGCCGACGGCTCCTCCGCGCAGAAGAACGCCATTGACGCGTGGACGGCCGCGTTCAGCCAGGCCTGCACGGGTGTGCAGATCAACTACAAGGGCAGCGGCTCCGGTGCCGGTGTCACCGCGTTCACCCAGGGCCAGCTCGCCTTCGCCGGTTCCGACTCCGCGCTGAAGCCCGCGGAGATCGAGGCCTCCAAGAAGATCTGCACCGGTGGCGGCCAGGGCATCGACCTGCCGATGGTCGGCGGCCCGATCGCCGTCGGTTATAACCTGCCGGGCGTGGACAACCTGGTCCTGGACGCCCCCACGCTGGCCAAGATCTTCAACAGCGACATCAAGACCTGGGACGACCCGGCGATCAAGAAGCTGAACCCGAACGCCAAGCTGCCGTCCACCAAGATCTCGGCCTTCCACCGTTCGGACGAGTCCGGCACCACGGACAACTTCACCAAGTACCTGAAGGCCGCGGCCCCCGCCGTCTGGGGCAAGTACTCCGGCGGCAAGGCCTGGCAGGCCCCGGGCGGCCAGTCCGCTCCGCAGTCCGCGGGTGTGGCGCAGCAGGTGAAGCAGACCGCCGGCGCCATCGGCTACTTCGAGCTGTCCTACGCCAAGGACATGAGCACGGTCGCCGTCGACACGGGCGCCTCCTCCCCGGTCAAGCCCTCCACCGACGGCGCCAGCAAGGCCATCGCGGACGCCAAGGTCGTCGGCACCGGCACGGACCTGGCGCTGAAGCTCAACTACAACACCAAGGCCGACGGCGCCTACCCGATGGTCCTGGTCACCTACGAGATCGTCTGCGACAAGGGCAACAAGGCGGACACCCTGCCCGCCACCAAGGCCTTCCTGCGCTACATCGCCAGCACGGACGGCCAGTCGATCCTGACCCAGAACAGCTACGCGCCGATCCCCGACGCGATCATCTCCAAGGTCCGCACCACCATCGAGGGCCTGAGCTGACCTGAGTGTGCGGCCCGGTCCCCGCGGGGCCGGGCCGTACCGTCCGGTGCACCGCCGCCTGGAGCCGAGCCATGAGCGCGGCTCCGCAGACCGGAGATCCCGATGGACATATCAACAAAAAACACACAAGCGCCTCCCCCCGCCCCCCAGCCGTCCGTGGCCGAGCAGAAGCGTGCGGCCCGCGGTGCCACCCGGCCCGGAGACCGGATCTTCCTCGGTCTGTCCCGTGGGTCGGGCATCCTGCTGCTGGTGATCATGGCCGCGATCGCGGTCTTCCTCACCTACCGGGCCTACCTGGCCATCAGCAAGGACCACGGCAACTTCCTGACCACCTTCGAGTGGAACACCGGAGCGATTCCGCCGGTCTTCGGCATCGCCGTCCTGGCGTTCGGCACGGTGATCTCCTCGATCGTCGCCATGGTCATCGCGGTCCCGATCGCGGTCGCCATCGCGCTCTTCCTCACGCACTACGCCCCGCGCCGGCTCTCCGGCCCCATCGCGTACGTGATCGACCTGCTCGCCGCCGTGCCGTCCATCGTCTACGGCCTGTGGGGCGCCCTGATCCTCGTACCGCACCTGACCGGCCTCTTCAGCTGGCTGAACGACTACTTCGGCTGGTCCGGCATCCTGTCCTGGGACGGCGGCCCGCCGCGCTCGCTGCTCACCGTGGGCGTCCTGCTCGCGATCATGATCCTGCCGATCGTCACCAACGTGAGCCGTGAGGTCTTCCGCCAGGTCCCGCGCATGCACGAGGAGGCGGCTCTCGCCCTCGGCGCCACGCGCTGGGAGGTCATCCGCATGGCGGTGCTGCCCTTCGGCCGCTCCGGCGTCATCTCCGCCTCGATGCTCGGCCTCGGCCGCGCGCTCGGCGAGACCATGGCCGTCGCGACCGTGCTCTCCCCGGACTTCCTCATCCACGGCAGCCTGCTCAACCCGGGCGGCGGCACCTTCGCCCAGAACATCGCCAGCAAGTTCAACGAGGCGACGGAGTACGGCCGTGACGCGCTGATCGCCTCCGGTCTGGTCCTGTTCGTCATCACCCTGCTGGTCAACGGCGCGGCCCGCGTGATCATCGCCCGCCGCAAGGAGTACTCGGGGGCCAACGCATGAGCAACGCACTTGTCGCCGACAAGCGCCACAGCACCCTGCGCGGCGCCAGCCTGCCCAAGTGGTCCCCGTGGGCCATCGCCGCCGGTTCGATCGCCGTCGCGTGCGGCATCGGCGCCGCAGCCGGTCTGACGAGCCACGTCCAGTGGGGCCTGATCGCCGCGATCCTCTTCCTCCTCGGCACCTACGCCATCGCCGCGCGCGTCGAGGGCCGCCGTCAGGCGAAGGACCGGATCGCGACCTCCCTGGTGTGGGTGGCCTTCCTGCTCGCCGTGATTCCGCTGGTCTCCCTGGTGTGGACGACCCTCTCGCGCGGTGTGAAGGTCCTCGACATCTACTTCCTGACCCACTCGATGGGTGTCGTCCCCGACTCCCAGCCCGGCGGTGGCATCTACCACGCCATCCTCGGCAGCCTCGAGCAGGTCGGCCTCGCCACCGTCATCGGCACGCCGATCGGCGTGCTCACCGCCATCTACCTGGTGGAGTACGGGCGCGGCAGGCTCGCCCAGGCCGTCACCTTCTTCGTCGACGTGATGACCGGTATCCCGTCGATCGTCGCCGGTCTGTTCATCCTCAGCCTGATGCTGATCTTCAAGATGGAGCCCTTCGGCTTCGCCGGTTCGCTCGCCCTGGCCATCCTGATGATGCCGGTCGTGGTCCGCTCCACGGAGGAGATGCTCAAGCTCGTCCCGAACGAGCTGCGCGAGGCGTCCCTCGCGCTCGGCGTCCCGAAGTGGCGCACCATCCTGAAGGTGGTCCTGCCCACCTCCCTCGGCGGCATCACGACGGGCATCATGCTGTCGATCGCCCGTATCGCCGGTGAGACCGCGCCGGTCCTGCTGCTGGTGTTCGGCAACCGCTTCATCAACGCCAACCCGTTCGAGGGTGCCCAGCAGTCGCTGCCGCTGTACATCTACCAGCAGTACGCGAACAGCGCCGGCGCCAACGCGGCGTACGACCGGGCCTGGGCGGCGTCGCTGACGCTGATCGCCTTCGTGATGATCCTCAACCTGCTGGCCCGCGGCATCGCCCGCTGGAAGGCCCCGAAGACCGGTCGCTGAGGCGACTGATGACGGCTCCGCCGGGCGGGGCCAAACAGCGACCGATCAAGACTTTCTGGAAGTGAAGTAGTCATGGCCAAGCGAATCGACGTAAGCGGGCTCACCGCCTACTACGGCTCCCACAAGGCGATCGAGGACATCTCGATGTCGATCGAGCCGCGGTCGGTGACGGCGTTCATCGGCCCCTCCGGCTGCGGCAAGTCGACGTTCCTGCGCACCCTCAACCGTATGCACGAGGTGACGCCGGGCGGGCGTGTCGAGGGCAAGGTGCTGCTCGACGACGAGGACCTGTACGGCGCCGGGATCGACCCGGTCTCCGTCCGCCGTGAGGTGGGCATGGTCTTCCAGCGCCCGAACCCCTTCCCCACGATGTCGATCTTCGACAACGTGGCGGCCGGTCTGCGGCTGAACGGCAACTACAAGAAGAGCGAGCTGGCGGACGTCGTCGAGAAGTCGCTCAAGGGCGCCAACCTCTGGAACGAGGTGAAGGACCGCCTGAACAAGCCGGGCTCCGGCCTGTCCGGTGGTCAGCAGCAGCGTCTGTGCATCGCTCGGGCGATCGCGGTGGAGCCGAAGGTGCTCCTGATGGACGAGCCCTGCTCGGCCCTCGACCCGATCTCCACCCTCGCCATCGAGGACCTGATCGGCGAGCTGAAGGAGCGCTTCACGATCGTCATCGTGACGCACAACATGCAGCAGGCGGCCCGTGTCTCGGACCGTACGGCGTTCTTCAACCTGGCCGCCGTGGGGCAGCCGGGCAAGCTGATCGAGATCGACGACACCGAGCGGATCTTCTCGAACCCGTCGGTGCAGGCGACCGAGGACTACATCTCGGGTCGCTTCGGCTGATCCGGCGGTCCGTCCGAAGACCCCTCGCGGTGCTGCATGGCGGTGCCACCGCGAGGCCGAAGAGGGCCCGCCCCTGGCTCCCGGGGGCGGGCCCGCTCGTGTCCCGGGCCGCTACTCGGCCACTTCCGTACGTTCCCACCACCGGTAGACGGTGACGTTCTGCTTCTCGACATCCTCATGGCGCGTGGTGACCTTGTAGTGCTCGTACCCACCACGGTGCGGAATCTTGAGCTCCTGGCCGGGAGGAACAACCGGCACGACCTTCCCGGCCAGTTCCTCGGGACCACCTTCAAGAAGTGCCTTGCTACCCATACCTCCAGTTTTGCCACCCTGTCGACACCCGCATCTCGAAGCCACGGGCCGGCACGGTGGCACCGGAGTCGCGTCCCTACAGGAACGCCAGATTGATCAGCCCGAACGCCGTGGCCGCGACCAGCGCCGCCGCCGGCATCGTGATGAACCAGCCCAGGACGATGTTCTTCGCCACGCCCCAGCGCACCGCGTTCACCCGCTTGGTGGCGCCCACACCCATGATCGCCGAGGTGATCACATGCGTCGTGGAGATCGGCGCCTTGAACAGGAACGCCGTCGCGAACATGATCGACGCCCCCGTGGTCTCCGCCGCGAACCCCTGCGGCGGGTCCAGTTCGATGATCTTGCGGCCCAGCGTGCGCATGATGCGCCAGCCGCCCGCGTACGTGCCCAGCGACAGCATCGCCGCCGAGACGAGCTTCACCCACACCGGGATCGGGTCCCCGTAGTTCTCGACGTCCGCGATGACCAGGGCCATCACCACGACGCCCATCGTCTTCTGCGCGTCCTGCAGACCGTGGCCGAGCGCCATGCCCGCGGCCGACACCGTCTGCGCTATCCGGAAACCGCGCTTCGCCTTGTGCGGGTTGGACCGGCGGAAGATCCACATGATGGCCGTCATCACCAGGTAGCCGACGATCAGGCCCACCACCGGCGACAGGAACATGGGGGTGATGATCTTGTCCACGACGCCGGACCAGTGCACCGCCGTACCGCCCGCGAGGGCCGCGCCCACCAGTCCGCCGAACAGCGCGTGCGACGAGGACGACGGCAGGCCGTAGTACCAGGTGATCAGGTTCCAGACGATGGCGCCGAGCAGTGCCGCGAAGAGGATCCCCATCCCCTTGCCGCCCTGAGGCGTCTGGATCAGTCCCTCACTGACCGTCTTCGCCACACCGCTGCCGAGGAAGGCGCCGGCGAGGTTCATCACCGCCGCCATCGCCAGCGCCGCCCGCGGGGTCAGCGCCCGCGTCGACACCGATGTCGCGATGGCGTTCGCGGAGTCGTGGAAGCCGTTGGTATACGCGAAGAGGAGTGCGACCAGGATGGTCAGGATCAGAGCGAAGGTGTCCATGGACGCCTCAGGACTCCTTGACCGCGATGGTCTCCACGGTGTTGGCCACGTGCTCGAACGCGTCCGCGGCCTCCTCCAGCACGTCCACGATCTGCTTGAGCTTCAGGACCTCTATCGCGTCGTACTTGCCGTTGAACAGGTGGGCCAGCAGCTTGCGGTGGATCTGGTCCGCCTGGTTCTCCAGCCGGTTGACCTCGATCCAGTACTCCGTGAGGTTCTCCATCGTGCGGAGGTTCGGCATCGCCTCGGCCGTCAGCTCCGCCGCCCGCGCGAGCACCTCGATCTGCTGCTCGACGCCCTTCGGCAGTTCCTCGACGTTGTAGAGGACGACCAGGTCGACGGCCTCCTCCATGAAGTCCATGATGTCGTCGAGGGACGAGGCGAGGGAGTAGATGTCCTCACGGTCGAACGGCGTGATGAACGAGGAGTTCAGCTGGTGGAAGATCGCGTGCGTGGCGTCGTCACCGGCGTGTTCCGCGGCCCGCATACGCTCTGCGATCTCGGCCCGGGCGGAGGCGTCCGCCCCGAGCAGTTCCATCAGGAGTTTCGAGCCGGTGACGATGTTGTCCGCGGATGCGGCGAACATGTCGTAGAAGCTCGTCTCCCTGGGGGTCAGACGAAAGCGCACGTGGGGTCCTCAGGATGCTTCGGTTTCGGTCAGGCTGATGCTAAGGGCATCATCCGGCCACGGCTAAGGGGCCGTCCTCCAGTGTCACCCATCGGACAGTGTGGTCCTCACGGGGGCACTGCGGAGGTGGCCGGGCAGTGACCAAGAGCCGTATACCCGGCAAAGTTCGTTATCATATACCCGTGGGGGGTATATCTCCGCAGCGGGGCACGAGGAGGACGCGATGACGACGACCGAGGCCGGCGCGACAGCGCCCTCGGGGGGCACCGACGCCGTGGTGACCGATCACGACCGCGGCATCCACGGCTACCACAAGCAGAAGGACGAGCACCTCAAGCGGCTGCGCCGCATCGAGGGCCAGATCCGCGGCCTGCAGCGCATGGTCGACGAGGACGTGTACTGCATCGACATACTCACGCAGGTCTCGGCCTCCACGAAGGCCCTGCAATCCTTCGCGCTCCAGCTGCTCGAGGAGCATCTGCGCCACTGCGTCGCGGACGCGGCGCTCAAGGGCGGCGCGGAGATCGACGCGAAGGTGGAGGAGGCGACGAAGGCGATCGGCCGCCTGCTGCGGACCTGACGACGGCGGCTCACTCTCCGGAGGCGTCCCGTTCCTCGGCCACCTTCAGCACCTCGTCGATGCTCTCCAGACTCAGCCGGTCCTCGTGCGCGGCCGAGGCCGCGATGATCAGGTCACCGCACAGTTCGATCTCGGCGAGGGCCACGTGGTCCTGAACTGCCGTACCGCCGACCGGAGCCACGTGCGTCACCTCTTTCTGCCGTCACCGGCTTCCTGGGGCCGGCTTCCTAGCGTAGGGAGCGGCGCCTGGGCGGCGCATGGCACGGACGGACCATTTCCGGCCCCCTCAACCGCGCCACTTCCGGCCACTCACCTGCGCCACGACCGGCCCCGCGCCCGCACCTCACTGCTCGGCGATCTTCCCGGCGAAGATGTCCCCGGACGCCGGCAGCCGTACGTCGGCCGGGGCCCCGAAGTCGTACAGCACCGTCGTCGAGGCCACCGCCACCGGCGTCCTCTGCCGCCCGCCCACGAAGCTGAACCGGTGGCTGACCTCGCGGATGCGTCCCTCGTCGTCGAGGTAGGCGTCGAACGGGACCTCGGCCGTGGCGAACCCTTTCGCCGCCGCCTGGAGGGCCTTCCTGTTCCCTGCGGACGCGTCGCGCGCCGCGAGCCCGATGTCGGCGATCCCGCGGTAGTGCCGCACCGGGGTCCCGTCGATCCGGGTCCTGCCGACGTACGTCGCCTTCCGCACCCCGCGCAGCAGCTCCGCGGCCGTGTACGGGTCGGTGGCGCCGCCGGTGACCAGGTTGCCGTCGGAGAGCGTGGTCGTGTCGACCCGCACCCACTTGTCGGCGGGCACCCCCGCGCCCCGGTTCTTCATGAAGAGGGCGCCCGGCGCGAGCAGTTCGGTGATGGGGCGGTGCTCGTCGGCGCCCGCCGGGTCCTGGGGGAGGGTCACCGTCAGCCGCCCGAGCCGGCCCCGGTAGTCGTAGACCCCCTCGCCGCGGATGGTGACCCGGGTGCCGCCGGTCGCCATCTCCATCGACGTGCGGGCCTTGGAACTGCCCGCGCGCACCAGGGCGCCGGCCGCCTGGTGCAGCGCCTGGACGGCGCCCGGGCCGGAGCGCGCGTCCTCGGCGGCGGCCCCGTCGCCGGCACAGCCCGTGAGCGAGGGCGAGCAGACCAGGAGCACCGTCGCGACGACCGCCGCACCGACCCGACCGCGCTGCCGCACCACCATCGTCTGCCTACCCCCAGCCGGTCCGTCCCGGTGCCCTCCTGTCGTTCCGGTTAACGACGGGTAGGAGGACCCGTCACGCGCGCCTTCGGCGATTCACTTGCCCTGGGTAACCTTGTGGGAGTGGAGCAGCAGGACTTCCCGACCGGTCCCGAGGAGCACCGCACGACAACGGTCGAACAGGGCCGTTTCTGCGTGGCCCGGTGCAGTTGCGGCTGGCGGGGACCGGCCCGCAGAGCCCGCAGCCTGGCGCGATCGGACGCGGAGGTGCACGAGGCCGGCTAGGGGGTGCCCCCGAACTCCGGTTGCGCCCGTGGACGTACGCGTCCACACCGCCCTCACCCTGTAGCGATTCTGTGGTACTTCCCTGCGCAACCCTCCGCGACGAGGCCCCGTCTCGTTCTGCGGAACCCAAGGGAGGCGCACATGCAACGGCGTACGTTCATCGGCGGGGCCACCGCCGTGCTCGCGGCGACGGTCACCACCACCGCGTGCAGCGGCGGTGCTTCGGCCGGCATCGGCACGTCCCTGCGGACGGACAGCGCCGGCGCGCAGGCCCCCGCCAACTGGACGGACCTGGCGCGGGATCTGGACGGCACCCTGGTGCGCCCAGGCGACCGCGCCTGGCTTACCGCCCGCCAGCTGTACAACACCCGCTTCGACGGACTGAGGCCGGCGGCCGTGGCGTACGTGGCGCACACCGACGACATCCGCACCGCGCTGGCGTACGCGCGCGTGCACCGCGTCAAGGTCGCGATACGCAACGGCGGGCACTCCTACGCCGGTTGGTCCTCGGGGGACGGACGCCTGATCATCGACGTGGGCAAGCTCAACACGATACGGGCGAGCGGCGGCGAGGCGGTCATCGGCGCGGGTTCCAAGCTGATCGACGTCTACCGCGCGCTCACCGCGAAGGGCGTGACAATACCCGCCGGTTCCTGCCCCACGGTCGGCGTCTCCGGCCTCACCCTCGGTGGCGGCCACGGGGTGGTCTCCCGGGCGTACGGACTGACCTGCGACAGCCTCACCCAGGCGACCCTGGTCACGGCGGACGGCAAGCAACTCGTCGCGAACGCCACCGAGAACAAGGACCTGTTCTGGGCCCTGCGCGGCGCGGGCAACGGCAACTTCGGCGTCGTCACCGAGCTCCGCTTCAGGACCCACCCGGCGCCGCAGGCCGTGTCGGCGTACCTGACCTGGCCCTGGTCCAAGGCCGCCGCCGTGCTCAAGGCCTGGCAGGAGTGGGGCCCCGGCCAGCCCGACGAGATCTGGTCCTCCTGCCACCTCGAGAACGGCGGCACCCCCACCGTCTCCGTCGCCGCCTTCTCGCTCGGCACCTACGGCGAACTCCAGAACGCCGTCGACCGCCTGGCCGCCAAGGTCGGCGCCCCCGCACGCGGCGTCTCGCTCCGGCGGCACTCCTACCAGGGCGCGATGGAGGCGTACGCGGGCTGCTCCTCCTTCCCCACAGCCGCCCAGTGCCACCTGCCGGGCCCGACACCGGGTCGTAGCCCGCAGGGCGCCCTCGGCCGGGAGACGTACGCGGCCCGCTCCGACTTCTTCGACCGCTCGATCCCGGCGGCCGGCATCCAGACGCTCCTGCGGCAGATCGCACAGGTGCGGGGCGGCGCGGGCAGCGTCGCGTTCACCGCGCTCGGCGGCGCGGTCAACCGGGTGGCTCCGACGGCGACGGCGTTCGTGCACCGCCGGTCGCGGATGCTGGCGCAGTACATCGCGAGCTGGCGGGCCGGCACCTCCGGCGCAACCGCGCAGTCCTGGCTGAATTCCGCGCACACCTCGATGCGCGACTACGCGTCCGGGGCGGCGTACCAGAACTACACGGACCCGACCCTGTCGAACTGGCGGAAGGTGTACTACGGGGACGCGGCGACGCGCCTCGCCCAGCTGAAGCACCGGTACGACCCGGACGGCTTCTTCACCTTCCCGCAGTCGCTGTGACCGCGCCCGGTGGCGAGCCCTACGCCGCCAGGTCCCTGTCCTGAGGGCAGGACGGCTCGCGCCGCGCCCCGGAGATCACGGTCTCCGCGGCGCGCCCCCCGCGGGCCCGGATCAACCGGCCGGCGCGCGGTGAGCGTTCGACGGCCTTCATGACCGGGGTGAGCATCGCCGTGGCGAGTGGGGAGAGCAGCAGGGCGACCGCCGTGCCGAGGGCGAAGCCGCCGATGACGTCCGTCGGGTAGTGCACGCCCATGTAGACCCGGCAGAAGCCTTCGAGGAGCGCCAGGCCGAGACCGAGCAGCCCGAACTTCCGGTTCGCCACGAAGAGTCCGACGGCCATGGCCATGGTGAGCGTCGCGTGGTCGCTGACGAAGGAGTAGTCGGTCTTGCCGGTGACGAGGACGTCGAGCCCCTGGTGGTCGACGAACGGCCGGGGGCGCTCCACGAAGCCCCGGATCGGCACGTTCACCAGCAGCGCGATACCGGCGGCCAGGGGCGCCCAGACGATCGCCGCCACGGAGGACGCCGCGTCCTCGCCGCCCCGGCGCCGCACGCTCGTCCAGCACCACAGGACGAGCAGCACCATGGCGAGCAGCAGACCCCACTCGCCGACGAACCCCATGGCCCGGTCGAACCAGTGCGGCGCTTCCTTGGCCAGGCCGTTGATGTCGTAGAGCAGATCGACGTCGGGGTTCGACCCTGACTCGGCCAGTCCAGCCATCGTGCGCGGCCCCTTCGTCGTCCGTCCCGTCCGCGGACACGCCGTGCGCGCGCCGCTGCACCACCCCCGTGGTCGTAGATCCGCTCCACGTCGAGCCGGCTGCCGTACGTCAACGGTCTACGGGAGAAGGAACGCACAGTCCTGTTCCCCACGTTCCACATTCCACCGAATGATCACGCAGACGTTATCGAAGAGAGACACGTCTTCGCAGCTCACGGGGGTGAGCGTGAGGGAGGGGTTCCAGCCAGCGTGCACCCGCCCATGCGCCGTTCACATCCCGATTCACACCGTCGTGGGCAGCGCTTTCGCGCCATCCTCGGTGACACGCGTCGCCCCGAAGTAGTCGGAGTTGTCGATCGGGTCGAAACGGATCACGGCACCGGTTCTCGGCGCATCGATCATGTAGCCGCCGCCGATGTAGATCCCGACGTGGTGGATGGCGCGGGAATTGGTCGGGTCGTGTGAGAAGAACACCAGATCGCCGGGGAGCAGTTCATCGCGGCTCGGGTGCGGTCCGGCGTTGTACTGGTCGTTGGCGACGCGCGGCAGCGTGATGCCGACGCTCGCGTACGCGGCCTTGGTCAGACCGGAGCAGTCGAAGCGTCCGCCCTCCTCCGGAGTGCCGTCGCCACCCCACAGATAGGGGGTGCCGAGCTTCTTCTGCGCGTAGTTGATCGCGCCGGCCGCCTGCTTGGAGGGGTCGAGCCGCTGGACGGGCGCGGCGAAGCTCTTGGCCAGGGTGGTGATGGTCCTGACGTAGTTCTGGGTCTCCTTGTACGGCGGCACGCCTCCGTACCGGATGACCGCGTACGCCCCCGCGTTGTACGCGGCGAGCATGTTCTCCGTCGGGTTGCCGGGCTCGTCCTTGACGTAGGAGGCGAGCTTGCAGTCGTAGGAGGCGGCCGACGGGATCGCGTCGCGCGGATCCCACACGTCGGCCTTGCCGTCGCCGTTGCCGTCGATGCCGTGGATGGCCCAGGTGCCGGGGATGAACTGCGCTATGCCCTCGGCCTTCGCGGGGCTCTTGGCGTTCGGGTTGAAGCCGCTCTCCTGGTAGAGCTGGGCGGCCAGCAGCGCGGGGTTGATGGCGCTGCACAGGTTGCCCCACTTCTGCACGATGGCGGAGTACGCGGCGGGGACGGCGTTCTTGGCGAGGGCGACGGAGCCCCCGCCGATGCCGTTCGCGAGGTTCCCGGCGACCGTGTAGACCCCGACGACGAGCAGCATCACGAAGCTCAGCGCGGCACCGACGGCTACGGTCGCCCAGATCCACGCCTTACGCACCGTCAACCGCCCCTCGCCGCCCGGGAGTACGCCGAGGGTCAGTGTAGGGGCGGGAGCTGTCCGACGGACCTGAAAAGCCCTGGCCGGACGACGTGGACCGCAGAGGATCGGCCACCGGGGAAGGGGGGCGGGGTGCCTAACCGCCGGATGCGGCAGTGGTCCTGCCCGCCGGGCGCGGTGGTGGTGCTCCGCGCCGGACGCGGCGGACATCCTGCCCGCTGGACGCGGCGGTGGTCCTCCCCGCCGGGCGGCGGGAGTGGTGCTACGCGCCGGGCGGCGGGAGTGGTGCTACGCGCCGGGCGCGGGAGTGGTACTACGCGCCGGGCGCGGGAGTGGTACTACGCGCCGGGCGCGGGAGTGGTACTACGCGCCGAACGCGGCGGTAGTGCCACCCGCCGGCGCGGCGATCCTCCTACCCGCCGGACCGGCCACCGTCCTACCCGCCGGACGCGGCCCGGTACAGATCCGCGGCCTCGCGTCCGAGGACGACGCTGTAGGACACGTCCGGGGTGGAACCGCCCTGTTCGTGTCCGCCGAGGACACCCACGACCTCGCCGTAGCCGTTCACCCAGGGGCTGCCGCTCGTGCCGCTGGTGAAGCTCGGGCAGTCGATGCGCTGCTGGGTGCGACTGAGGGCCGTCGGCCTGTTGGTGCAGGTGATCGGGGATTCCTGGGAGTCGGGGTAGCCGGTCACGGTGACGGCGGTGGCGCCGGTCTCGTGCCCGGTGACGAACCTGTTGCTCCCCACGATGCTCTCGACCTCGACACCGCCGATGGACTCCACGGTGGCGAAGGCCACGTCGCTGTCCTCGTCCTGCCCACCGCTCCAGCGGTCACCGACGAAGGTCTTGGCCACCTTCCACACACCGTAGGGCGCCTTGCCGTCCCGGTAGCCCGGGGCGAACCAGAGCGTGTCGCTGCCCGCGCAGTGCGCGGCGGTCACGATCAGGTTGCCGCGCTCGCTGTGCACGACGGAGGCGGTGCAGAAGTGACCGCCCTCCAGCCCACCGGACGCGCCGAACAGCGCGCCGACGCGAGAGCTGGCCCGAGTGGCCGGCGCCTCCCTGGTCACGCCCAGCGGTCCGGGACCGCCGGCGGCCGCCGCCACGGAGGAGGACGTGACAGCCAGCAGCACGACGGCACCGAAGAACGCGTGCCGGCGGTTGCCAGGGGGGCGTCTGATGCGGTTCATCACGTCTTACTGTGGCCCAGAAAGGTGAGAAAAACTCCTTGAGCACCCTGAAATTCCTCTGTGAGGTCTCATTCCCGCAGCTCAGCGGGGGCATTCGGCCCACAAGGACTTCCTCCCTGCGGATCGCCGCGCGCATGTGCGATGAACCCCAGTTCGAAACAAACCCCCTTCCCCACCCTGCAGGCGGATGCGCGTAGACCCGCCCCACGCAGCGCCCGCAGCGCCCTCCCTGTGAACCCGTCAAGCCGTTGCCACGCCCCCGCCATCCCCCGGCCATCGACCGGTAAGGCGGGCTCCTCGGTTCGGCAATGCCGGAGTCAGGAATTCCGGAGCCTCTTGTTTGTCGCGTACTCAACAGGTCAGGGCCGTCCCGGGCCGCCGCCTCGTCGCCGGGGGCACCGAACCGGCGACGCACTCAACGACGTCACCAGCGGCAGCCACGGCTCCTGCTCCACCAGCTACTTCTGCACGGCCCGGTCCGGCTACGACGGCCCGACCGGCTGGGGCACCCCGGAGGGGGTCGGCGCCTTCACCCGCTGATCCCTTTCCCCCACACATGACGGACGCCGTCAGAAAGTAAGTGGGGACTTACCGACGGCACCCTCCGGGCGACGGGCCGCGGCAACCAGCCGCAACCCGTCGCCGTGCGCGCTCCCCGCACGTCCCGTGCTTCGGCGCACATCCGTGCGATCTGACATGCCGCCACCCGACGCATACGCGCCCCCTGTTCAGGGATAGCCTTCCGCTCGTACGGGTGACACCCGTACGCCACGGGCCGGCCGGTCGGCTGGCGCCAGGGGCCAACCAGGCCCTCAGGGCGCAGAAGAAGTCAACGACGGAACCGCACACCAGGTTCCGCTGCGACTTCATTGCCCGGCGTGACCTGCCGTGATACACACAGTGACCATACGCCCCTTCACACACCGGTCCACGCCCACTCGCGAGGGTCCCACGCGGGCCGGACGCAAGGGACACGTACGAAACCCGCCAACCAATGACGCCAAGTCGACATACGACAGCGGCATTGTCGGCGAGAATGGCCCTGACCCCTGCGACGGTGGCAGGGGGTACGGAACAACCCAACAGGGGCGGTGACTTACATGCATCTCGCGGCCGCAAAAGGCGACATCAACACGATCATCGGCGGTATCGCCCCAGACTGGGGACCGTTCGGCAGCCTGGGCAACGAGGCTCGCGTGATGGTCGAGGTGGTGATGGCCGTCGCCATCCTGCTCTGCCTGGCGATCGCGATCTGGGGCGCGGCCAAACAGCGCATCGGCGCGACGGCCCTGCGCGACACGTTCAGCGCCGAGCAGGGCAAGGGCCTCATCATCGCGGGTCTGACCGGGGTCTTCATCATCGGCTCGCTGGGCACGCTGTTCACGATCGTGTACGGCATGGCCGTCTAGGCCCGGCCCCGGACCGCCGGGCCCACCTGGCGCACCGTCAGTCCCCGGCCGGGCGCGCCAGCAGCCCCTCCGACCCATTCGTCCGTCGCGCCCACCGGCTGAGGTTGCGTTTCCTGATGTCGAGTCACCACACCGCGCCCGCGCGGCAACCAGCACGGCTACCGTCGTACTTCTACGCGGTTCGAAGCGGCCAACAGCTGAAGGGGGCGTGCGCGGCGTGAGTCTCGGTGACGGTGCCTCCGGCGGGGGCGACACGGAGTACGGCGGAGTCGGGCAGACCCGCACCCGGCTGCCGGGCGGCCGGAGCGGTGACGTGTACGGGGGTGCCCGGCGGGGCCGGTCCTCGTCCCGGAGCCTGGTCACGGTGGTCGGCGTGGTCGTCCTCCTGATCGCAGCGATCGCCTTCGCGAACCGCGGGGACGGGCGTTCGTCATCGGCGGAAGGCGGCGAGCCCAGAGTGGACTCGGCTCCTACGGCGGCTTCAGGGGCACGACCGGTGCAGTCGAAGACCGGGGGGCTTCCTTCGGGCTTCGCGCATGATCAGCAAGGGGCAGGGTCGGCTGCGGCGAATTACGCGGTCGCGCTGGGTTCCACCGGGATGTTCCCGAAGGACAGTCGGCACAACATCGTCAACGCCCTCTACACGGCGGCCGCCGCGAGCAAGCTTCAGGGGCCGATGGACCAGGCCTACTCCGCGAGCTTCCTCAACAAGCTGGGGCTGGACGCCAACGGCAACGCTCCGCAGGGCAGCACGTTCGTCTCGCGTACGGTCCCGGTGGGCACCAAGGTCGAGCAGTACAGCGGCAACTCGGCGAAGGTCTCGGTCTGGTACATGGGTCTCATCGGCATGTCCGGCCAGGGATCAACCAATCCGGTCAGCTCCACGTGGAAGACGTGGACCTTCGAGCTGCAGTGGTCCAACGGTGACTGGAAGATCGTCAGAGACTCCCAGACGGACGGCCCCGCGCCGGTCCCCGGTGACGACAAGGCAGCCTCGTCCGACGAGATCAGCAAGGCCACCGAGGAGTACGGAGGGTTCACTTATGCCCGGTAGCCCACGGCGCGTACTCAAGCTCACGGCCGCAGTAGCCACCGTTCAAGCCACGGCCGTCGTACTGGCCACGCGTGCCTTCGCGGCACCGTCGCCCACACCGTCCGTCACGCCGTCACCCACGAATTCGACCACTCCGTCGCCCTCCGGGTCGAACGACCCGTGCGACCTGCTGATCGGCCCCGCCAAGGAGTACTGCCAGAAGAACAACGCCGGCAGCTCCAACGGCGGCAACTCCCTCACCCCCGACAACCCCCTCGACCCCCTCTCCTCCCTCGCAAAGGGCTGCGCCAAAGCCGCCTCCTGGACCATCGACAAGCTCAGTGAGGCCGTGAAGGAGACCGCGAGCGTCGACTTCACGAATCAGAAGTTCCTCCAGCAGTACGCCATCGTCTTCGCGGCCTCCGCCATCCTCACCCTCGTCCTGTGGCTGCTGGCAGTGGCCAAGCGGGCGGTGCGCGGTGTTCCGCTCGGCACCGCCATCAGCGAAGCCGTCGGCTTCCTCTGGCTCACGGTGCTGGCCTCCGCCTTCACCCCGCTGATCCTCTACACCGTCGTCTCGGCGACCGACGCCGTCAGTGACGTCCTGGCCAAGGCCACCGGCGACCAGACGACCACGTTCTTCGGCACCTTCTCCGGCGCCCTCAGCAAGGGCACCGACATCGGCGGCGGCCCGATCATGCTGATCATCGTCTCGCTGGTGTCGATCCTCGCCGCCGGCGTCCTCTACCTGGAGCTGTTCCTGCGGGCCGTCCTCCTCTACGTCGGCGCCCTGCTCGGCGTCGTCGTCTACTCCGGCCTCGTCGACAAGAACCTCTGGAGCCACGTCCGCCGCTGGGCGGGCATCATGATCGCGGTCATCCTGGTCAAGCCGGTCATCGTCATCGTGCTCGGCCTCGCAGGCGCCCTCGCCTCCGACGGCGGACCGGACTCCCTCGCCGCCGTGGTCTCCGGTCTCGCCATCATCCTGCTCGCCATCTTCTCGAGCGCCATGATCTACCGTTTCGTCCCCGGTTTCGGCGACGAGATCGTCAACTCCCGCAACAACCGCATCATGCAGGGCGCCGAGCGCAAGGCCGCCGCCGTCATCAGCTCCCCGGCGACCCTCGTCGCCCAGGGCATCAAGACCCACAGCACCCGCGCCGACAGCAACGGCGGCGCGGCCGCGGGCGCGACCCAGCCGCCCCGCCCCGCCAACCCGGTCTCCGGCGGTGTGGCCGCGCACAGCACCCGTAACCCGGGCGGCGGCGGAGCCGTCCCCTCCGCGCCCCCGCCCCGGACCAGCCCGGCCCAGACCCCGCACGCCGGCGGCACCCGCAACAGCAGTACCAACCGCACGGGAGGTGAAGGGCGTTGACGACCGAGTCCCACGTGTCCCATCCGGTCACGCCCCGCCGTACATATCTGATCGGCCGCGCCCGGCCGAACGCGATCATCGGCCGCAACCGCGAGACCGGTGAGATCGCGCTGATCATCGCGGGCGCGTTCCTCGGCATGATGTGCGGGCTCCTCGTCCCCGTCCTGTCCCTGCGGATCGTGCTGCTGATGGGCTTCCCGCTGCTCGCGCTGGCCGCCGTGTACGTGCCGTACAAGCACCGCACGTTCTACAAGTGGTTCGAGATCAACCGCAGTTACAAGCGCAGCCTGCGCCGGGGCGCGGCCTACCGGTCCGGGGTCATGGAGGCCGGCACCCGGCTCGACGGGCGCGAGGTCGAGATCGGACCGCCCCCGGGCATCGGCCGCATCACCTGGCTCGCCGCCCCCTTCGGACCCGACGAGATCGCCGTCCTCCTGCACGCCGACCGCAGGACGGTGACCGCCGCGATCGAGATCGAGGGCCCCGGCGTCGGCCTGCGCGACAGCGAGGACCAGGAGGCCCTCGTCGACCGCTTCGGCACCCTGCTGAAGCACGTCGCGAACGGCGACGGCTTCGTCACCCGCCTCCAGATGCTGGCCCGCACCCTGCCCGCCGACCCGGACGCGCACGCCAAGGACGTCTCCCAGCGCGGCGACGAGCGCTCGCCGACATGGCTGCGGCAGTCGTACGACCAGCTGCTGTCCATGGTGTCCACCAGCAGCGAGCAGCACCGCGCCTACCTCGTCGCCTGCATGCACTACACCCGGGAGCTCGCCGCCGAGGCCCAGGCCATGGCACGCGCCGCCCGGCCGCAGGGCGGCAAGAAGGTCGACCGGGACGCCGGGCTCGCGGTGGTGATGGCCCGCGAGCTGACCGACATCTGCTCCCGGCTCCAGGAGGCCGACATCCGTGTCCGGCAGCCGCTGGGACAGGGACGGCTCGCCTCCCTCATCCACTCCATGTATGACCCGGACCACCCCATCGACCACATCCAGGCGATGACCAAGCGGAACGCCTGGCCCGCCGAGCTCGACGCCACGGAGCCGACCTTCCTCCAGGCCAAGACCCGCGAGTCCTCCACCCGCGCGCCCTGGTGCCATGCCACCGCGTGGGTCAAGGAGTGGCCGATGACCCCGGTCGGCGTGAACTTCCTCGCGCCCCTCCTCGTCCACACCCCGGACGTCATCCGCACCGTCGCCGTCACGATGGACCTCGAACCCACCGAGATCGCCATCGAGCGCATGCTCACCGAGAAGACCAACGACGAGGCGGAGGCGAGCCGCGCCGCCAAGATGAACCGCACCGTCGACCCCCGTGACATCGCCGCCCATTCCCGCCTCGACCAGCGCGGCGAGGACCTCGCGAGCGGCGCCGCGGGCGTCAACCTGGTCGGGTACATCACCGTCTCCTCCCGTTCCCCGGAAGCCCTGGCCCGCGACAAGCGGACCATCCGTGCTTCGGCAGGCAAGTCGTATCTGAAGCTGGAGTGGTGCGACCGCGAGCACCACCGGGCCTTCGTGAACACGCTCCCCTTCGCCACCGGCATTCGGAGGTAAGGCCCTGATGCGGGATCCGCTGTCCGTCCTGACCGACGCCTTCACGTCCTTCCTCTTCGGCAAGGTCGAGACGACCCGGCTGCCCGTCCGCACCTCCACGGGCCAGGCCCAGGCCGTCTACCTGCCGACGGCCGCACCCGGCCTCGGCGACTCCGGCGTCATCATCGGCCGCGAGGTCTACTCCGGGAAGGGGTACATCTACGACCCCTTCCAGCTGTACGGCCAGCAGCTCCCGGCGCCGCACTGGCTCGTCCTCGGCGAGTCCGGCAACGGCAAGTCGGCGCTGGAGAAGACGTACGTCCTGCGCCAGCTCAGGTTCCGCGACCGGCAGGTCGTCGTCCTGGACGCGCAGGGCGAGGACGGCGTCGGCGAGTGGAACCTCATCGCCGAGGAGCTGGGGATAACACCCATCCGGCTCGACCCCATGGCCGCCCTGGACCACGGCATCCGGCTCAACCCGCTCGACCCCGCGATCACCACGACCGGACAGCTGGCCCTGCTCCGCACGATCATCGAGGTCGCGATGGGCCACGGCCTGGACGAACGGTCCGGCTTCGCCCTGAAGGTCGCGCACGCCTACGTCAACGAGACGATCGTCGAGCGCCAGCCGGTGCTCACCGACATCGTCGAGCAGCTGCGGCACCCCGAACCGGAGTCTGCGGAGGCGATGAACGTCGCCCTGGACGACGTACGGGCCTGGGGCCTGGACGTGGCGCTGGTCCTGGACCGCCTGGTCGACGGTGACCTCAGGGGCATGTTCGACGGCCCCACGACGGTCGGCATCGACCTGGACGCCCCCCTCATCGTCTTCGACCTCTCCCACATCGACCGCAACTCCATCGCCATGCCGATCCTCATGGCGATCGTGGGCGTGTGGCTGGAGCACACCTGGATCCGCCCCGACCGGAAGAAGCGCATCTTCCTGGTCGAGGAGGCCTGGCACATCATCAGCAGCCCGTTCGTGGCACAGCTGTTCCAGCGGCTGCTGAAGTTCGGCCGACGGCTCGGCCTGTCCTTCGTGGCCGTGGTCCACCACCTGAGCGACGTGGTGGACGGAGCGGCGGCCAAGGAGGCGGCGGCGATCCTGAAAATGGCGTCGACCAGGACGATCTACGCCCAGAAGGCCGACGAGGCACGGGCGACGGGCCGGGTCCTCGGCCTGCCCAGGTGGGCGGTGGAGATCATCCCGACCCTCGCCCCCGGTATCGCGGTGTGGGACGTCAACGGCAACGTACAGGTCGTCAAACACCTCGTCACGGAGATGGAACGGCCGCTGGTCTTCACCGACCGCGCGATGACGGAGTCGTCGAGCGACCGGCTGGCGGACGACGCGCTGCGCGCCGCGGAACTCGAGGCGGAGGAACGCGCGGCGGCGTTCGTCGAACAACGACTGAGCGATCTGGACGGCTCGTCCGAGACCACGGTGGCGTAGGGACATGGGCGACATGGGGTTCTTCATGGGCGACATGGGGTTCTTGGAGTCCCGATGAGACCAGGCACAGAGCGACAGGAGCGGCGGCAGGACGGCCAGGGCGGTATCCCCGACGGGCTGTTGGTGGGCCTGCTCGCCTTCCTGCTCGGCGTGACGCTGATGGTGTGGTCGGCCACGGGCCTCGCGGGCTGGTTCACCCGGGGCGCGTGGCCGCATGGCGTACGGATCAGCAGCACCCCGGTGGCCATGCGCCACCTGATCACCGACCCCCACGACATCACGGGCGCGTGGCCGGACACACCACCGGACCAGCTCTCCGGATACGGACTGTTCTGGGGCCTGTTCATAGGCGAACTGATGGTGCTGTTCGTGCTGGCGGTCTTCGCGATCGGCACGGTGGCACGATGGAAGGCCGTACGGGTCCGGAGAAAGGCGGAGGCGGCGGCCGGTGGGCCGCACGGGGACGTGACCGTGGCCGTGGGACCGCGCGGAGAGACGGCCTGGAGACCGCAGGGGACGGTGCCCGACGTGGCGGCCGGTTCGCTCACCGCCGCCGCCCCGGACTCGGCCCCCTACCCTGCTGCGCCCCTCCCCGAGCACCTCGGTACGCGACCGCCGACGCCGGCAACCGGCCCGGTTCCCTCCACGGCGGGTGTCGAACCGGCCCTACCCGTAGCACCCGGACTCGCGGCACCCGGCACCCCTGCTCCCGTCCCTGGCACCCGGAGGGCGCCCTCCGTCGTTCTCGGCGGCTCCGACGTCCGTCACCCTGTCGCCGCCCAGGCCGTGCGCGACGCGGAGGGGCCCGCGCTCGTCATCACCTCCAGCCCGGACTTGTGGTCCGAGACCAAGGACGCCCGCGCCAAGCTGGGACCCGTCCTCCTCTACGACCCCTCCCACCTGTGCGACACCCCGGCCCGGCTGCACTGGTCGCCGTCCGCCGGCTGCGAGGACAAGGCGACCGCCGCTGCACGCGCTGTGGCCCTGCTCGCCCCCGTCCGCCCCACGGCCCGCATCGACCAGGCGGTGGCCGATGTGGCGGAAACGCTCCTGCGGAGCTATCTGCACGCCGCCGCCATAGAGGGCCGCACCACCCGGCACATCCACCGCTGGGCCCAGGGCACACAGGTCCAGGAGGCCGTACGCGCCCTGCGGACGAACCCCAAGGCGTCGTCCGGCGCGGCAGGCGAACTGGAGGCCGCGCTCACCTCGCACCCCGAACGCAGGGACATGGCACAGGAACTGACCGCCCGCGCACTGTCCTCGCTCTTCACGGTCAATATCCGCGAGGCATGCACACCCAACCGAAATGACAGCCTCGCCTTGGATTCCTTCGTCAACGAAGGGGGCACACTTTATGTGGTCGGTGAATCCATCGAGGACCCCCGCCAGCACCCCGGCGCCATGCCGCTGCTGACGGCCCTCGCCTCCAGCGTGGTCGAGCGCGGCCGCCGCATGGCCGAACGGTCATCCTCCGGTCGCCTCGACCCACCACTCACCCTGGTCCTGGACGACGTGGCAGCGGTGGCCCCGCTGCCCCAGCTCCCGGATCTCCTGACGCCGGGAGCGGACCAGGGCCTGCCGACCTTGGCCCTCCTCCGCTCCAGGGAACAGGCCCGCAGCCGCTGGCCCGAGTACGAACTGCCCGTGTAGCCGTCCCGGCCGGCCCCGTCTACGGCCGCTCGATCACCATCTCCAGTTCCCGCTCGTCGCCAGCAGCCGCGGACACCGGCACGGTGACCCCGGTCGGCGCAAACCCCAGCTTCCGATAGAACGCCAGGGCGCGACCGTTGTCCTCGTGGACGATCAGCCGTACACGCTCCACGCCACGGCTCCAGGCCCACTCCAGGGCCTCGTCGAACAGCACCTCGGTCAGCCCGCACCCGCGGTGCTCGGGCCGTACGTACACGCCGACGACATGCCCCTGCCGCCGGTCGACCGGAAACCCTGCCCAGTCCTTGGTGCCGGCCTCCTCCAGCAGCACGGTGACGGTACCGACCCACTCGCCGTCCGGTCCCTGCGTGACGAACTGGTGCACGTCGGACGCCCCCTCGGCGCCGCTGGCCGCTCGCTCCTGCCAGAAGGAGTCGGGCTTGGCCAAGGCCTCGTCGTACGTCTCCAGGAAGGCGAGGTGCGCCACGGAATCCTGGAGCGCGAGGAGCCGCAGCGCCTTCACCGCGGGCCACTCCTCGGCGCGTATGGCACGAACGACGTACGTCTCAGCGATCTCGGGATTGCTCATGGGGGCAACCGTACGTCACCCGCCGCGAGACGCGAAAAAGCCCCAACTCACCGGGATATACCCGGGAATTGGGGCTCTTTCTCAAGAATTGTTCGGCGGTGTCCTACTCTCCCACAGGGTCCCCCCTGCAGTACCATCGGCGCTGTAAGGCTTAGCTTCCGGGTTCGGAATGTAACCGGGCGTTTCCCTCACGCT